>JBLFXH010000121.1:0-10018 GCA_047611125.1 Rhodothermales bacterium | reverse complement strand
GTTGGAATAATCTTGGCCGATCCGGCCATTTCAGCTATCGTGTCCAGGCGTTCATCCGGCACCGGGACGATGCCCACGTTCGGATCGATGGTGCAGAACGGGTAGTTTGCACTCTCCGCGCCGGCACCAGATAAGGCGTTGAACAACGTTGACTTGCCCACATTGGGGAGTCCGACAATTCCACAGCGAAGCGGCATGATCTCTTGGTCCGAAGTCCGCAGGGCGGGCAGTTTTCGAGGGCGGCCCAAATATCCCGGGCTCAGAGGATTGTTTCTCGGACTTTGTGTGGGGGTCGTGCTCGCGGCGCCTGCTAGAGCGCAAGCATTGACCGATACTTACCTCTTGGTAGGGCCGGCAACGCTTCCGGGAGCCGGCGTTTGGGTTTCTTCTGTAAAGGTAGGTCCGTTCGTGACCCGGGAGGCCGCGCTAGCCGTAGCCTACCGCTCCTCGCGGGACGGAAGCATTCGCACTGTAACTACCGTAGGCGGGGCGCTCAGGCTGCTCGGGGCGCGGCAGACCGTTTTCGATGGGCCCAGAGGTTCGTTTGACTTGGATCTCGGATTTCGCATTGGACCCGCTATTCTTTTTCGCTTCGAGGAAACGGCCATCGAGAAGAACAAGCGTTTCACCTTGGTAGCCGACCCGTTTGTCCGAATCGCTCTCCAGTCCAAAGCCTTGCTGTCACTGGAACTCGGTATTCACCGTCCGGCTCTGAGAGCCGCGGTGTGGCTAGCCTTCTGACAGAACTACTCTGCGTATGGCACGCTGACGAACTCGCGCTCGGGAAAGCGGACAGCAGTTAGTTTGCCGTACTCCGGTCTTCGTGGTCCGAAAACGCAGCCGGTATCGATGTTAATGAGTTTGGGCAGGTTGATGGGCCGCGTCACAGGCGTATGGCCGCAGACTACGGTCTTCTCCCATTCCAACTCATCGTTGGAGCAGCGTATGTGGCTCCGCTCCCAGAGATAGATCGTCTCGTCGCCCCCAGCCAGGTTCTGGGCCACGGTTAACCCCGGGCGCAGGCCGGCATGGACAAAGACGGCCTCCTCGGTCTCGAGGTACATCTTGGTCTCCCGAATGAACTTCATGTGGGTGTCGGGGAAATAGAGATTCCCTACGTCCATCCCGTAACTGCTCAGTGTCTGATGCCCACCGTTGTGGAGGAAAGTCTCAAATTCCCCCTGGTCCACATACCCGAGCAGAAGTGCCTCGTGATTTCCGCGGAGAAACGTGCATTCCACGTCCTTTCTCAGGTCAATCAGATCCTCGATCACACCATGGGAGTCCGGCCCCCGATCGACGTAGTCGCCGATGAACACGAGATGGTCGTCGACTCCAGGGTTGAGCTCCTTCAACAGGGCCTGCATCGAACGCCGGCAACCGTGGATATCTCCAATGGCTACAAGTCCCATAGTTAGACGTCCTTCTCGTCAGTGGTCAAGGTCGTACCGACCAGCCCCCGTCCACTCTTGTTGAGCTTCCCGTCAGTGCGCAACTGTTCTAGAGAGGCGTCTAGAATGCCATTCACAAACTGACCACTCCGGGCGGTGCTAAACTTCTTTGCCACCTCGATGGCCTCGTTGATGGACACCTTGGGAGGGATGTCCTCGAAAGTCATTATTTCGCAGATAGCCATACGCAGGATCAGGCGATCGACCAGCGCAATACGCGATAGCTCCCAGTTTTGCGTGTGATGCCCGATGATCTCGTCGGCCGTCTCTGTCAGGTCCAGCACGCGCAAAAAGAGAGTCTCGGCGAAGCGCAGAGACTGAACGTCATCCTTCAGAGGCTGTTTTAGCAGCGTCGTCATGATGTCTTCTCCTTCGCCCCCGCCCAACTCAAAGGCATAGAGGGCCTGGATCACCTTCTCTCTGGATTCCCGTCTGGTACTCATTCTGGCTTCAAATAACAGCTGTGCGTTACTACGCGTTGTTTTGAAGGATACCCGGCCATTGAATGGCGGTCAATCTGCCGCCGACGAATTTATTGGGGCGATTTGACGGCACCCGGCAGCGTTGCGGATCACTCCTTCGGCGCCTCTTTCTGGTATGCGTAATGGTCCCAGTCGATGCGGTGCCGCCCTGGTCGGGACGCTCACGGGAGTAGTATTGTCCCCCCTGTACCTCGACGCAGGTTGGTGGGCCTTGCTGGTACTGGGGGCGCCTTGTGTGCTCGGCGCCATTTTACCTGCCGTCCTCAGGCGCGCCGTGCTTGCAGCGGCGGCCTTCGGAGTTGTGGCGTTCTGCACCGGACCACCCCGCCCGACTATTCCAACGGGCGAGGGTATCTGTGTGGGAGAAATCGTGGATGGTGTACTCCGGGGTCAGTGCCGCTCCCTAGGCCCATGGCGCTCATCTCGCGTCGCAGTTCGCCCCTATGTCCACCTGCCGCAGCGGCTGGTCTCCATTCAAGGGTCTCTTGATCCCGGTGGCCCTCCTCGGGGACCTGGCCTCCCTAGTCGTAGTGCCCTCAACCGCCTGAACGGGGTGGGTGGGACGCTGTCGTCAAGCGGCTCGCCCCGCCTTTTGGAATTCCTGAACGCTGGGCCGTCGGCCATCAAAGACGCGCTTCAACGGCGCCACGCGAGACTTTTCGCAGGTCTGGACAGCCACGGGGTGGTCGCAGCCATGACAACAGGAAATCGCCGGCAGATGCCACGCGAGGTTCAGAGCGCGTTTCGGGATGCAGGACTGGCCCATCTCTTGGCTATCTCGGGGTTCCATGTCGGGATTATCGGCTGGGGTCTATATGTGTTGGTCGGGGGAGTATGCACCAGGTGCGGGCTAGGCCCACGGGGCTCAGCGGTCCTGCGTGGAATCATCACCCTCTTGGTTGTCTCTACCTTTGCCTACTCGACGGGTGGAGCCCCGTCCACGGTCCGCGCCGCTGTCATGGCCGCAATCATTCTCGGGCGGAAAGGACTTGGCCGCAGGGGCTTGAGTGGCGTTCACGCCTTGGGCTTGGCGGTTCTTGCTTTCCTTATCTTTCGACCAGAGGGCATGCTGAGCGCCGGTTTCGCGATGTCCGTCCTCGCTGTATATGGACTCCTCGCGGACGTGCGGGGATCGCGGAAGCTCGTCGTGGCCACACTGTGCGCTGTGCTGTTCACGAGCCCCATTGCCGCTGGTCTGTTCGGTGGACTTACCCCTGTTTCCCTGATCTCCAACCTTGTGGCGGGGCCGCTGACTGCGATTTGCCTGTATGCTTCGCTCTGCGCTCATGTCGTTCCGGTGACAGAACTGGCTATGGTAGCGGCGGCGGCGGCCGATTTTTTGGCTCAAAGCCTGGTTTGGTGTGCTAGGGTCTTTTCCCAGGCTCCGCCTATCCAGGTAGATGGATTAAGAGCTTTTCTTTTGGTTCCTGCTCTCCTGGCTGGCCGACTCCCAAGGACTCCAGTGGGACGCCTCTCTATCACGACCGGGCTGGTTCTCGTCACCGTTCTGTCGCCCGTCTTCGTCTCCCAACGCCGCCCGTTGGAGGTGACGTTTCTGGATGTTGGCCAAGGGGATGCCATTCTGGTGAAGTCGCCAGGGGGAAAGGTCTTGCTGATTGACACGGGGCCCCCGAACGCCGTCGGGACCGTTCGATCCGCGCTGAAGAAGACGGGTAGTGGGTTGGTGGACATGGTGTTGATAACCCATCCCCACCGCGATCACAACGGTGGTTTGGCTGCGCTCGTGAAGGACAAGACCTTGGACATGCGGCAACTCAACTCCTTTCAGGCGGGCGATCGCATTTCTCTAGACCTAGAGTTGCACATTATGGTTCTGGCTCCACCCTCGCGATCCGAGCAGCGGAGTGCCAATGATGAGTCTGTCGTAGTCCTAATCAGGCATGGAGATGTTGCCTTCCTTCTCCTGGGCGATGCGGAGCGCAGAACGGAGCAGTTTATGGTCGAAACCTGGGGGTCCTTACTGCAGGCCAACGTTGTGAAGGTGGCTCATCACGGCTCAAAGACCAGTAGTCACCGATTCCTTGTTTCCCGCGCGGCAGGCGGTCTCCAGGCCGAAAGTGATCCTAGGTTTGCCGTCGTCTCAGTCGCCCAGAAAAACAGGTTCGGCTTACCGGACAAATCGGTCATTCATACCTGGCAGGAGGGCGGGTTTTCCGTGATGTCCACGGCCCTCTCAGGATCCATTCGATGCACCAGCACCGGGCAGACCGTTACCTGCTATCCGTTCTCTCAGCTATCCAGATAGAGAGAAACCGGGCAGTTCTTTACTAGAAAAGACGTTGTGGACCCGAAGGCAATTGATCTGATGCGCGACTTCGAGTGCGCGCCGGCAATAACGATGTCAGCGTCAAAGTCACCTATCTGCTCCATCAACACTTTTTCCACGTCATCACCGCTCAGAGCCAAAATTTCCACTTTCATACCGTGCGCCCGGATGAACTCAGCGGCCATTCCCAGCTTCAATTCTGCGTCCGAAGGGGATCCTTTGTAAATAGAAATTAGCCTGATGGCGACATCTGCTCCAAAGGGCTTGGATTGGACAAACGTCCTAAAGGCTGACGCAGCAGCGCCACTACCATCGTAGGCCATTATGGCTTTCTTGATGGGGCGGTACTTCTTGCTAACAATGAGTGTGGGTCCGACCGTCTTCTTTACAACCCGCGCCAGCGTCTCTGTGGCTTCTTTCGGGTGGCTGTAGAAAAAATGGGGTTCCTTGCCCACCACCAGGAGGTCATGGTACTTCATGTCCTCAACAATCCTCCGGAAGGGCACGCCTTCCTGAAGGTGCTCGGTGTGCGGCACTCCAGCCTTCTGCACGTACTGATCAAACTCTGTTACCAACTCCTGGGCCTTGCTGCGGGCTTCAGAAGTAAGCTGGTCTTTGAGCTTATCCGCATAGTACATGGAGCCCATGCCTGCACCGCGGGTGCTAGATGCGATGCTTCCCATGTCGACCACGGCAAGGCCAGTAATAGTCCCTTTGTGTCGAATAGCTATCTCCACTGCGTAGCGGGTCGCCGTTGCGGTGTCGGAATCAGCGTCGAGGGCTACGAGAATCTTTTTGATCATCGTCCGGGCGTCGTGTGTGGTCGTCGTCTCAGTCAGCGAGTAGAAGCAAAGTAACGGCTCTTGTGGGTGCTGACAATCCGGTTTCAGCCCCTGAACGCAAATCCACACACTCTCTTATCTAATAGAAAAGTTTAAATAGGTAATAGGAAGTAGTAGTAGAGGCGGTGGATAAGTGGATGAACCCCTTTTTACACATCTCCCATTCCTGATTGTGGGTAGTACTCCACATCGAGAGGCCAGGCGCTGCCTGCCTTTGTTCAAGGGCAACAGGAGTCCCAAATTTTTTTACTCACGGCCTGCCCAGTTGTGGGAAGGAGTATGCCGGGCTGTGCGCAAGACACCCCCTTGTCCACCGTCTCCCACAATGGCAGTGGGAAGACCCTCAATATTGTGGAGTACTTGCTCTTTTCCACGGACAGTCCACACTATAAAAGGGGACGTAGTGGAAGACTTTTCTACCGCGCGCCAGGCTTACCTAGGAGGGTGAACATTTCCTTCTTGTAGGCCTCGACGCCGGGCTGATCAAACGGATTGATTCGAAGGAGATAACCGCTGACGGACACGCCGTGCTGGAAAAAATAGAGCAGCTTACCCAACGATTCGGCGGACAAGTCGGGGATCTCCAGCGTCATCACCGGAACGCCACCGTGGATGTGGGCTCGCGCCGTGCCCTCGTAGGCCTTCCTATTGATGTGGGTTAGCGGCTTGCCGACCAGGTAATTGAGGCCGTCCGAGTTGGATTCATCGTGATCGACAGAAATATTTCCTCCGTCATCCTTGACCAGGAGAAACGTCTCAATGATGTTGCGTTTGCCGTCCTGGACGTACTGTCCGAGTGAGTGGAGATCGGTGGAGTAGCGTAGCGATACGGGAAAAAGGCCGTTGTGAGACTTCCCCTCGCTTTCTCCATACAGCTGCTGCCACCAGCTGCCGATGGCATCCAATGCCGGCTCAAAAGTGGCCAGCACCTCGGTGCTGTAGCCTAACTCCAGAAAGAGGGCACGCAGGGCGCCGTACGTGATGGCCGGATTGTCCTCAGAGTTGGAATACTCTCGACACGCCTCCACGGCGCCGTAGAAAAAACTGCGGATGTCGATGCCCGCTACTGCGATAGGGAGAAGGCCGACTGGCGTCATAACTGAAAATCTCCCACCAACGTTCGGGGGGATGACATACTTGCGATACGTGTGCGTATCAAGGAGTGCGTTTAGTGCTCCGCGGTCCGGGTCAGTGGTGATGATGATGCGATCGTCGGCATCATCAAAGGTGCGCTCCATCCACTCCCGGACAAGGCGAAAGGCGATGGCCGGCTCAAGCGTCGTCCCACTCTTGGAGATGACGTTGACGAAAACAGACTTGCCTTCGAGATAGGCTAGCAGGTCGGTCAGGTACGCGCCGCTCATGTCTGTACCGGCGAAAATGATCTCGGGCCCTGACTCTTCTGTTCGGAAATACGGCGTAAGGGCATCGATCACCGCGCGCGCTCCCAGGTAAGAGCCACCTATTCCGATAGACAAAAAAACATCTGCCTCCTCCCGGATTCGTCCTGCCACTTCTTCGATGTCCCCGATGAGCGCGTCATCGGGACTGAGAAGGAGGTCTCTCCACCCGAGGAATTCCGAGCCTTGGCCGGTACCCTCTATAAGCGCTGCATGCGCCTCTAGGGCTCGGGGCCGCATCCCTTCTAATGCGCCTTCCGGCAGGAACCCAATTGACTGACTATAATCGAAGGAAATCATCGCTATTCATCGTTGGAAGTGGCTCCGGTCACGCGCGCATCCATGAGAACATTTATCTCCACCGAGGAAGCGTGGGAAATCATTAGGGACTCCCTACCGGTGCCGGTACCCCAAATGGTACCGCTGAGCGAGGTATTGGGTCGCACGGTCCTAGACGAAGTGATTTCGAAGGAAGCGGTACCACCCTTCGCGAATTCCGCAATGGACGGCTTTGCCGTGTTGAGTACCGACCTTCAGCCCGAGGGCGGAGTCCTAAAAGTGATCGGGGAAGTCCGGGCGGGTGCCTGGCCGGACGTCGAAGTCCTGCGGGGCACATGTATGGAGATAATGACCGGAGCGCCTATGCCTGAGGGTGCGGACGCCGTGGTCCCCGTCGAGTGGACCACCGCCGCTGAAGGTGAGGTCAGCATTGACCGCGGCGTAAAGCCTGGCCGGCACGTTCGGCTTGCGGGCCAGGATATGGAGATTGGCGATGTGGTGCTTCCGCCGGGCGCGCGCGTGGGTTCGGCGGAGCTTTCGGCCCTCGTGACGGCGGGCCTTTCAGAGGTCCGCGTCGGCGAGATTCCAGCTGTAGCCGTGATCTCTACGGGGGATGAACTGGTGGCCCCTGGACACCGAATGGGCCCAGGCCAAATCAGGAACAGCAATGGTCCCGCCCTGGCCGCACGGGTTCTCGAGGCTGGCGCGAGGGTCATCGCAGAGCTGCACGCGATAGATGTAAAGCGCGACATCGTGCATACCATCCGACGGGCCTTGAAGGCCGACGTGCTAGTATTTTCTGGTGGCGTGTCTATGGGGAAATACGACCTCGTTCAGGAGGCGTTGGAAGAGCTGGGTTTCCAGCCGCTGTTCTGGAAAGTGAAGCAGCGTCCCGGGAAGCCCCTGGCTTTTGGGCTCCTTGATGGTCGTCCCGTCTTCGGCCTGCCCGGCAATCCTGTCTCGGCAGCCATCTGCTTTGATCAGTATGTCCGCCCCGCCTTGACCCTGATGCAGGGCGGTGGGGCACTTCGGCGTCCGCGATGGCTGGCGAGGATCGGCGAGGCGTTCCCGAAACCCCCTGGACTTCATGTCTATGCACGCGGCATCGCCGTATCCGACGGGCCGAATCTCACCGTTCGGCCTGCCGGTGCTCAGGGATCGAACATCTCCATGTCGCTGGTTCGCGCGAATTGTATTGTTCATCTTCCTTCTGAATGGGACGATGCGGACACCGGAAGAACGGCGGAGGTCGAGTTCGCCTAAGGCTTGGATTCACTCGTAATGACAAGTATCCTCGAGTAGCATCACCCGAGGCGGAAAAATGACTTCAAAACTGCGGAGTGGAACACCCCGCCACACCCAGGTCAGCGAATGGCTCAAGGAGCAGATCGGCGAGGGCGTCTGGGCAATCGATGACCAACTGCCCTCAGAGAGCCAATTGGGTTCCCAGTTCTCGGTCAGTCGCATTACGGTCCGTCGGGCACTACAGACTCTGGAGAGCGAGGGGCTGATCTACCGCCGCCAGGGTCTCGGTTCATTCGTGGGGACCAGCCGGGTGCATCAGGGTCTGGTGAGACTCACAGATTTCGCCGAAGACATGGAGGCCGCGGGCATGAAGGCGGCCTCCCGGGTGGTACATAGCGAGTTTGAGGAGGCCAGCGAGATCGTATCTCGAGCGCTCCATATCGACGAAGGCTCGAGAGTGTTGAGACTGGATCGGATACGGCTCGGCGACGGCGAACCCCTGGCGTACGATCGGACCTGGCTGCCGCCATTTTACGGGCAGCTCCTGAACGGCCGGAATCTGGAGGAAGAGACCATCTACCACATCCTTGAAGTTGACTACAAGATTCCCATCGTCTCGGGGCGATTCCGAATCGAGGCCATCAATGCCCCGGCCGACATCAGCCAGGAGTTGGGGATACCCTGGGGACGCGCTCTCCTTATGATCGAGCGTGTTTCGGTGACCGAGGCGGAGCGGAGAGTTTACTACCAGCAGCGATTCTACCGGAGCGATCGGGTGGCCTACGATCTTGACCTCGCGCGCCGGCCCGGTGGGGCTACCGGTGGCGGGCTACCCATTCGGGACTTCGAAGCGGTCTTCAAGTAGCCTGGGGCACCCGCCGCCGCCGGACCATCTAGGCCGAATACAGAAAAGCCGGGTCCGCAATAAAGCGAACCCGGCGTTCTGAACCTCGGGGAGAGGCATCGCTTCTCCGCGGACGGTCCCTCGCATGGACATCCGCAGGAGGGTCTCAATTACCGGATGAGCATCACCGGCGTGGTGACACCTGCTCCCGACTCACCGGTAAGGCGGATCATGTAGGCGCCACTCTGCAAGGTGCCAGAGGGAACGTCGATCTCGTAGATCTGACCAGCCACTGCGATTCCGTCGTAGAGCGAGGAGACCTGTCGGCCCAGCATGTCCCAGAGCGACACGTGCACATCCTGGGTTTCGGCCACCCGGAACGGGATCTTGCTTGAGGTGGAGAACGGATTCGGATATGGAGCCGAGAGATCGAACTGGTCGAGGGGCTTCTCGGCTCGGCTATCCTCAATAGAGGTGCTCACGGAAGACATTCGGGCGAAGGTGCAGTCGTCGCCGGCGAACTGGCAGTTGGAAGGAGGCTCCGGTAGGCCGTCGTGGAGACCCTCGAACCCAATCTGCACGAACGCGCCAGGCTCGATACACGCATTGTGGGTAAGCGGAGTGACGGTTACGCGATTCCCGGACTTCGAGTAGTCGGCATTCCACATTTGAGAGATGGACATGGCCGAGGGCAGCGTAAAGACTAGCTCCCAGTTTCGAATGGCATCATCTGAATCGTTGAGAATCTCAATCGTATAGGTATAACCAGTCGGCCAGAATGAGGTAGGTGTCCAATCCAGTCGAATTCCGTCACTGGAAGTTGCCACCTGGGAGCCAGCGCCGTCTGAGGGGACAATGGCGCACAGCCCGCCAGTGAGTTCGGGCTCCTCTGGCTGACCCACAAAATCGTCGGGATCGACAAACGTGCAGGGGAATCCGTTGAAGATGCAGGATTGAAGCGTGTCCACTTGGCCGGTATGGACTCCACTCAGGGTGAGCCAGATGACCTCGTCAGGGGCGATGGACTTGGTCCAGCCACGACCAGTGACCTCATAGTTGGTCCCACTCCGCTCCCAATCGCCATGCTGAATGTCGGTGATGAGTGAGTTGGACCGGAATCTCAGCTTCCACTGCTCCACAGGAATGTCCGTCACATTCTTGAGCAGGATCTGGGCCCGGAAATCGGTG
>JBLFXH010000120.1:0-10070 GCA_047611125.1 Rhodothermales bacterium | reverse complement strand
ACGGCCGAGCGGAACACCTCTTCGCCGTAACGGGCCGCTACGTCTTCGATAGCGCGCGATGAGGACAGGTTGGTCGCAAACGGACCAGAGCGGAAGCGCCACAGAAAGTCCGCCGCCACGACTTGGGTCAACTCCTCGCTGAAGTAGACGCCGCCATCCTGAATGAGCGCGAGCCTGTCTGCATCGGGATCTACCACAATCCCGATGTCGGCACCAGAGTCCTTGACCGCCCGGATTGTCTCGACCAGATTTTGCGGCAGTGGCTCCGCCACGTGCGCAAAATGACCGGTCGGCTCGCAGTTGACCCGGACGATCTGTTCATCTCGGACTCCCAGTGCCCGCAGCATCTCAGGTAGGGCAACGCCGCCGACGGAGTTGATTCCGTCTACGAGGACCCGGAAATCCCGACGAGCAATCGACTCCTGATCAATAAATGGCAGATCCAGAATCGCCTGGATGTGCTCAGTTAGATAAGTGCCCTCTTCAAGGGACCCGATCTGATCCCATGCCACAGTATGTGCCTCGCCCGCCTCGGCCAGATCAATCACGGCAATGCCTTCCTGCGGCGACAGGAATTCTCCCTTGCCGTTCAGCAGCTTCAGCGCGTTCCATTCACCCGGATTGTGGGACGCTGAGAGTACAATTCCGCCCTGAGCACCATAGCCGATGACCGCCATCTCAACGGTTGGTGTGGTCGCCAGTCCTAGGTCGATGACTCGGCACCCTGCCGCCTGAAGCGTACCACCGACAATCCGGCTGCAGAGCGCGCCAGTGACGCGAGCGTCCCGGCCAATCACCACGGTCGGGCGCGCTGAGGTCCCATCGCCCAACGTGGTCGCGCCCCCGGCAGATGCGCTCTTAGCGCCCGCGCACCAAGCGCCAAAGGCCGATGCATATTTTACCAGAACCTGCGGATCCAGACCGCTGCCAAAGATGCCTCGGATGCCCGAGATGGAGACCATCAGGGTCTTGCTCATAAGTCGCCTAATTGTTTGGGAGTTAGAGTGCATCTGAAGATAGATGGCTCCCGTAGCATTGACTACTTTGTCACACCTCCTTCACCCACTGAGTACCATGGGAATCTTGATGATGGTTGTTGTCGGCTTTTTGGCCGGCAGCGCAGCTAAATTTCTAATACCAGGCGACGAGGGCGGCGGATTCATTCTGACCACCCTGCTGGGAATCGGCGGCGCTTTCGTCGGCGGCTTTCTGGGGCGCTTCATTGGTATCTACACCACCGGCCTGCTGGGCAATTTTGTCGGTGCCACTATTGGTGCCGTGGTCTTGATCTTTGTTTACAACAAGTTCAAGGGCAAGAGCTAGACCAGCGGTCCGCCAAATGATGACGTGGCGGAACCCTCTCTCCTTCCGGGCCCCTCGGGGTCCGACCTCCATGTAGCATTTCTGGACACCACAGCCAGCCCACTTGGGGTGGTTGTGGTGGTTCATGGCTATGCGGAGCATTCTGGTCGGTATCGCGACTTGGCCGAGCGCCTTCTTGAGGCGGGCTTTTCGGTGTTGCTATACGATCACCGCGGATTTGGCCGATCGCCCGGGCCACCGGCCTACGTGGCCCGAATCCGCGGACTTGTAGAGGATCTCGCTTCTATAGTCAGTCGCGCTGAAGCACGTTGGCCTAATCGGCCCGTCTTTATGCTCGGGCACAGCATGGGCGGTCTTATTGCCCTGCTCTGCTGCCTTGACCACGGCACAACGCATCTGGCTGGTCTGATTCTGACTAGCCCCCTTCTGAAGACGCAAGAGTCTCCGCTCCTTCAGAAAGTGGCCACCGTCCTGGGTGTCTTAGCGCCCAGACTGCCCACTGTAGTTCTGGACCGTGATGCGATCTCACGGGATGAGACCGTCGTGGCTGAGGCCAAGGCAGACCCCCTCAACTACCACGGGCGTCTCCCAGCAAGAACAGGCGCTGAGTTTGTCCAGGGCATGAAACGGGCCTCTGAAGAGGGTCATCGGCTGGATCTCCCCCTCCTCTTGATTCACGGGACGGCTGATACGATCACCGACCCGCAAGGGAGCCGCGATCTCTATACCACGGTTTCATCACAACACAAGCAGCTAAGCCTTTACGAGGGCTCGCGTCATGAGACGTTCAACGATCTGGACGGCGACAGGGTAGTTGAAGGTATCGTTGATTGGCTACTAGATTCCTCGACCTGAGACCACCTCGCTCCGGCGCAGGCCTGACTCAGCGCCTGAGAATTGCGAAGGTGACCGTCACCCTGGCTACCACTTCAATCTGACCTGAAGCGTAGGCCTCCGGCTCTGGCGCGGCGGCATCAGCGCTCCGGGCCATGGCCATTGATTCCATTTGAATCATGGGACGCGGAATCTGGACACCGTTTTCTGCGATATCAAGCACGACCCCAAGGCTGCCACCCAACGTTTCGGTGAGCAGGGCTGCCTTGGACTTGGCATTTAGCGCGGCCGCCCGAAGGGCTTCCTGACTGACGGACTCCCGATCGGAGAGGTCATAGGTGACGCCGTTCAGACGGTTCGCACCGCCCTGCACGATCTCGGCTATCAGCTTCGGTAGTTGCTCCAGATCGGTCAGGGTTACCTCAACCTCGCGGACCGCCTCGAAGCCTACCTGGACGTAGTTGCGAGTCTCGCGGTTGTACTCCTGACGCGGCTGAAGTCTTAGCGTCTGCAGCCGGATATCAGTCTCAGCGACGCCCAGCGCGCGGACCTTGTTCATGGCGCTAGCCGACGCCGTCGCATTGCGCGCTCGCGCTTGCTCGGGGTCCTCGTCCTGCGTTACGATGCCAAACTTCACCACTGCCTGGTCTGGTTCGACACTAACGGTGCCTTCTCCCTGCACCGTAACTCTTCGGGCCTGCGCGGAGGTGTCCTGAGAAGCGGCCGCAGCGGTGAGCATAATAGTTGACAGCAGGAGAGCCTTGATGGTACGCATGGTCGGTTTTCAGCGTTTGGGATGTTCACCACTTTCGTTGCAAGAGCCGGACCAACCCTAGGGGTGGATGCGATCCAGCAGGCGCGGAAACGGAATCGCCTCACGCAGATGGTGCAAGCCGCAGATCCAGGCCACCGTACGCTCAAGCCCGATCCCGAAGCCGGAATGCGGTACGCTGCCAAACTTGCGGAGGTCGAAGTACCAATCGAAGACCTCGGCCGGCAGACCGTGGGCTTTGACCTGCGCCTCTAGGAATTCCAGGTCGGTGGCCCGCTCCCCGCCGCCGACGATCTCTCCGTATCCCTCCGGGGCAAGCACGTCCATGCCAAGGGCGAGACGGTCATCCTCGGGATCGCGCTTCATGTAGAAAGCCTTGAACTGGTGTGGGAATCGGTGAACGATGATCGGACGATCGAAGTGCCAGGTGATCACCGTCTCGTCGCTTCCCCCGAAGTCCGTTCCCCACTCGAAGGTGCGGGCCGACTCCTTCCACTTGGGCAGGTTGCGAAGGTCCTCCTCGATATCCTTGCGCCGCTTGTTGATCTCGATCTCGCGAGAATCAAACTTCCGCTTCTCCCACTTTTTGACCTGGCCGTAGGCCTTCTTGTTGGCTGCTAGTTCCAGTTCCAGATCGGCATCTTCCGCCTTGGCGGCTTCGATGCGCTCATCCATCATGCGCTGGGTCTCGTCCGAGTGCAGGATGTCCACTGCCGCATCGTAGGAGACGCGGGGAAAGGCGTCTTGGGCACGCTTCAGCGGCTCCAAGTCCCGCTCGAGGATCTCGAGCTCGCTGGCACACTCGGCCATCACATCGGTTACTAGCCGCTGGAGCAGGCCCTCGGCCATCTCCATGTTGTCGTCCAGATCGTAGAACGCCATCTCGGGTTCGATCATCCAGAACTCGGTCAGGTGCCGACGGGTCTTGGACTTCTCGGCTCGGAACGTGGGACCGAAGGTGTAGATCTTCCCCATGGCCATAGCCATGGCTTCTCCGTGTAGCTGACCGGACTGTGTCAGATAGGCCGGCTCTCCGAAGTAGTCAATCTGGAAGAGCGTAGACGTCCCTTCGACCGCGTTAGCCGTCAGGATAGGGGCGTCCATCTGGACGAAGTCCTGCTCCTGAAAATACTGGTGCATCGAGTATATGATGCGGTTGCGGACCTTCATCACCGCCCACTGCTTCTGGCTGCGAAGCCAGAGATGGCGACGGTTCATCAGGAACTCTACGCCGTGCTCCTTGGGAGTGATCGGGTAGTCCTGAGCCTTGGAGATGAGTTCGACTTCGGTAGCCTGTACCTCATAGCCGCCTACCTGGCGCTCGTCCTCACGGACAAGCCCGCGTATTGCCAGAGCGCTCTCCTGAGTCGCTTCACTTGCTGCATCCCAGCCGGCTGCGTCCACCTCCTCCTGGTTGACCACGCACTGGACAAGTCCAGATCCATCACGCAGGATCAGAAAGGCAATGCCCTTCCCTCCCCGCTTATTGTACAACCAGCCCTTGAGCGTGACGGTCTCTCCGACGTGGTCCGAGAGATTCGAAATGGAAACGTGACTTACCGGCATACCAATCTGTGTGGTTAGACCGGAAAATAGCCTACGAGTCGCGGATCTCCGCCTGCCAGTTCATCAGTTTCCGCTCTCCGGACACCGTGCTGTGCAGAAGTTCAAAGAAGCCGTACCCATCTCTATCGGCAAAGATGAAGACTGCCTGGCCTTCTCCCGGGATATTGTTGTATTGCCAGATCTCGTAGGGACGAAAGCCCCGGTCGAAGAGATGGGGCTCCACGTTCGTGGGAGTGCCGAACTTCAGCAGCGCCTGCCCGCGGTCCGTCTTCCATCCTTCGTCGAAGGTGGTGGTGTACCTGTCGTTCGAGTACTGCAATCGCTGGTAGAACTCTTCCTGGAACTCGTTGACTGGAGAGTTGGGGTTGGGATCGCGCGTCTGCCAGAAGTTCATCAGGTAGCGCCGCCGCTCCTCGAGATCCTTGATGCCGCGCATGCGGGACCGTTCGTTTTCCGTAGCGATGGCTTGGACATGCTCCATCATCTTGTCTACCTCCTCGACGGCCATTGTGGCGTACTGACTGGTCTCGAAGTCAGCCTCAAGACTCTGGCGCACCGCCTGCTGAATATGAGGGTTGTAGACAAAGAACTTGCGGGAGCGCTCGACCACCGACTCATTGTCGGAATTGAGAAGCGCCACACGCAGGAAGTACGAGCCGCTTGGGAGCGTGGCCAAGTTGAAGTTTCCAACCAGCACGTCCGGAGTGCGAAGCGGACGCACAGTCCGGCGCTGCAATCCCTGGATGGGCTGCGGGGCGTTGGCCTCGGCGATGTAGGCGAGCAGCGTGTACTCATCTGACTGCGCCGCAAGCTGATCCAGATTGTAGGCCTCCGCATAGAAAAAGAGCTGACTCAGCCCGGCGCCGTAGAGCTGATTGGCGTTTGGTTTCACCACAAGGCCGTTCTTGAAGAAGGCCTCGTCACGATTTTCCGCCTGTCTCAGTTCGGATGCGAGGGTAATGTCGCTGAGCTCGACGAAGTCTGAGTCCGAAAAGTCGGGGACGATCACGTCGCGACGGAGCGTCAGCTGCGGCCTCGAACTGCTCGCC
Organism: Rhodothermales bacterium; assembly: GCA_047611125.1. Lineage (GTDB taxonomy): Bacteria > Bacteroidota > Rhodothermia > Rhodothermales > UBA10348 > JABDJZ01. The sequence goes on along the minus strand of JBLFXH010000120.1, from coordinate 4,526 downwards.
GGCAAGGTGATCTGGAGTTCGTACTCCCCGGGCGGCACCGCTGCGCGAACCTGATGAACAAACTGTTGGCCCTGCTGGAGCCCCGTGGTGTCTGCTATCACAAACGACAGGTCTAGCGAATCGCTCCAGACAGCCTCGGCGGGGGAGCCCGGAAGCAAAGCCTCCGTCGAGCGCTGAATGGTCACATCGACGGGAAGCGATGCCCTAAAGTGGCCATCCTCGGATAGGAATGGCAGCGTATGGGCCTCGAAGGCCATATACATCTCGACCATGGAGGCCAACTCATCATACGCAAATGATGCGTGGTCCACGTCCAACTGGACGGGCGGGTCCTGCGCTTGTGCATATGACACCGTTACCAGTGCGACGAGCAGGCAGGAAGTAAGAAGACGTACCATAGGGAGTAGCTAGGCGTTACAGGACCTTTCCGGCAGGAGCGCCGGACGAACCCAAGTCAATGATATACGCGGGATCGTTGCCGCGGATTCTCTAGGACGTGGACGGTTGAATGGGATGCCCCAACGGTGCCCTAGAATATGAGCGATGCCAGCAGAGTGACTGCGGGGAAGCCAACGAGGAGATCCAGGGTCAGTCGACTGGGCGGCGAGTCTCGACCGGGGCGAATCATCCAGGCGAAGGCCAGGAGACCGAATCCCTCTACCAACCAGAGCGGGCTGGATGTCTGCGACCACATGCTGACGGCGACTACGCTGGCCAACAGCAGCAGAAGCGTGGCAACCCCACGAGTCACCGTCGGGCCCTTTAGCGTTGCAAGAGAAGCCACTCCCGCCCTGACATCCCCCTCCACGTCGTGTAGGTCAGACACCACGGCGTTTGCAGATACCGTAAGTGTCCGGATTAAGGCAACCGCCGGCACCAGCGCAAGTGCCGTAACGTGCCCGGTCAGTATTGGCGGCAGACTGCAACCAATGCCCCAAGCCAATCCCACCAGCGTCGGCTTGAGAATGGGATGCGCCTTGGGGCGGACACCGCCAACCGAAGTGTGGTGGATGATTCCAATGACCGCCAGCCCGGCTGCCACCGTCTTGAGGAGAGGGGGCGCGAGAAACCAAGAGGCAACCGCAAGGGCAATGGCTAGACTGGTCGCCCAATAGCGGTATGCCGGATTGCGCTCATGCCAGCCCAGTCTGGTAGGCCTGTTCGTCGCGTCCTCGGGCGAAGTCCCCCAGGCGCGGTCCCACAGGTAAACCAGGAAGGCGCCGGATGCGCAGAGCACCACGGCCGCCAGGTCAATAGTCGTCCCCACTAGCACATACGAGGCGCTTGTCAGTACGGCCGCGAGAATCGGGATAATCGCCGCCGAGGCATCCAGCGCGTCTGTGACCGGTCGGCCCCTCGGGTCAGTGTGCTCCTCTTCGAGGCGCCCATCTTCCAGGCGCCCATGCTCCGGGCGAGGCACAAGCCTATTTGATCAGCGTCATCGTGCCCGTGGCCACGTACATCTCGCGCGCAGCCCGCGCCACGACCCGGTAGATGTAGATCCCGGAGGCGAGCTCAGCTGCGTCAACCGGGATGTACAGATTCGTGCCGGCGGACATCTGCTGCGCCGGAATCGAGAGCATCTCCCGTCCCAAGAGGTCCGTCACACGGACACCGACTTCCGCAGCTTCAGGCAGGTCAAACTGGATATTCGTTCGGGGATTGAACGGGTTCGGGTAATTTCCGCGAAGCAAGAAAGTCTTGGGGACCAGATCGTTGTCTGGTTCGACGGCTGTGACCACGCTGGCAGTGACCGCCGTGCCAGTCGCATCGTAAGCGCGCATCGTGAGAGGGTAGCTGCTTCCGCTGAGGAGGCCACCAACAACGGCCGCGTAGGTTTTACCCGCACCAGCCGCCAAATTCAAACGGAACACCTCGACGTCCGACCCTCCAAGCGTGCGAATGCCGAAGTTGTATTGCCCCGGGACGTTTGGGAGATACGGAGTGTAGTCGCCGAACTCTGCTCCCCCTAAGACGGTGACTTCGCCCGGGCTATTCAGATTGTCAGAGACGGCGACAACGTCAACTGTCGGCAGGTTCGGACCGCCCTGGAAAAAAAACGCCTCGAACCGATCATTGGTAGTCGATTCCTGTGCATTCGGAATGCTGTGTACCTCGAAACCATTGGAGGTCGAGCCTCCGAAGATGACCACGTAGGCCTTGTCTTCCTCTAGCGTGACGGCGAACGTGCCGACAGCTGCTCCGAGACCGGCACCATTTGGAGCTACGGTCACTTGGATTGTGCCGTCGACGTGATCGACGAACGGCGAGGCCTGGCCATACGGAGCGTTGAAGAGGAAGAGGTCGCCGTCCACGTAGATGTCAGCGGGGTCGACGGCGGCGTCAGGAGCGTTGTGGATGACCTGAATGCGGGCGTTGCCCGTGGGAGTGACCGTGATGGTGGCCGTAGCGGCGTTGGACGCCGCCGTGCCGTCGGAGGCCTGGTATGTAAAAGAGTCCTGCCCGAAGAAGTCCACTGCCGGCTCGTAGAAGAAGCCGCCGTCTGGATTGAGAGTCAGATTGCCATCTGACGTCGTTGTCAGGAGGACAGCGGTCAGCGGATCGCTATCACCGTCAGTGTCGTTGGAGAGAACACCACCCGCCCCGGATACACTGAGGACGTCATCCTCCTCAACGGTGTAGGTCTCATCAGCGGCAACAGGCTCATTGTTGCCCGCGACCGTAATTGTGACGGTGGCGTTATTCGAGTTGTCGGTCCCATCGTTGGCTCGAAAAACAAAGTTATCGGAGCCCGTAAAACCGGTATTCGGCGTATAGGTAACCTGATTGCCGGAGACTGCCGAAACGCCGCCCTGGATTGTCGGGGCAAGAATCTCGTAGGTAAGTGCATCCCCCTCCGCATCAGTAGCTACCAGCGTGATAAGAACAGCATCCCCGGTACTTGTGGACGCCGCACCGTTCTGCGCGACTGGAGCATCGTTGACTGCCGTGACGGTGATGGTTACCGTGGCGGCCGATGAGTTGACCGTGCCATCGTTCGCGACATACGTGAACGTGTCGGTCCCGCTAAAGTCTGTGCTCGGGATGTAGACAAAAGAGCCATTAGCCGCCAGTGACACCGAGCCGTTGTTTGGGTCGGTCTCGACAGCCGCGGTGAGGGCATCTGAGTCGGCGTCCGCATCATTGGAAAGCAATCCAGGAGCAGTCTCACGCAGCGCCGTGTCCTCCTGCATGGCAAACGAGTCGTCGTTCGCGATCGGCGTGTTGTTGCCGCCGCCGCCTGTGGCGTCGAAAGTGAATGACGGCACCGTGGGTGTGTGCGCCGGGTTGCCAGAGTTGAGCTTGAAATCGTTCAGACTAATCGTCGCACTGACTGCCGCTGTGGCCTTCATGCGGATGAAGATCAGCGTGCCAGATCCGGTGAACGCGTTGTTCGAGCTGGTGAACCCTCCGATTCGGCCGTTTGCATCGTTGGAACTGACCGTAAAGCTCTGGGCCAGGCTCCCGGTGGCGATATGGAAATTTGCACTTCCGGCGTCAGGCCTAACAACGACTACGCCAGCATTATCACTGGTAACCGTTATTTGAAACGAGTTTACGCCTATCCCGGCCTCCACACCCGAGAGCAGCACCGGTACATCGACCTCCTGACCAACGCTTGCAGCAACATCGCCCACGGTAACCGTGACCTGCGCCTGCAGAGTTAGCGGAAGGAAAGCGGCAATAAACAGGGCCAGAAAGAGGCCCGTGGTCTTATCGAAACCCTGTAGCAAGCTCATAGGCGGCGGGATCTTGCAGTTACTGGAGGCAGGTAGGAGTACTGCCCGTATTGGTGATGTTCCTCTTTCAAACACGCGAGGAAGCCTGAGGATTCGCACCAAAGAGAAAACCCCGACTCGCTTGACGCGAGCCGGGGCTCTCTAAAAAGGAAGTCGGATGGCTTACTTAAGAAGCGTCATCGTTCCAACTTTGGAGTAGGTCGTCGAAGCTGAACGGGCGGTAACCCGGTACAGATAGAGACCTGAAGACAGCGAACCTGCCTGCACCTGAACGGCGAGGCCTGAACCAGCCTGCATCGACTGTGTCGGTACGTTCATGACCTCGCGGCCAAGCATGTCCGTCACGGTGATGGAGACATCGGCCGTCTCCGGCAGATCAAACTGAATGCTCGTCGTCGGATTGAAGGGGTTCGGGTAGTTGCCCTTCAGTGCGAACTCGGTAGGCAGATCAGCATCGCCCTCGTTAGCCGTGACGGTGCCACGGGTAAGGGTGATAGATGAGCTGGCACCAGCGGTCCAGCGGGAACCGTCCGTGGTTATCACGCGGTGATGCAGCGTGACTGCACCACCAACGTTGACCATTCCTGGATCAGCATCGGTAACCGTGTCATAGAGATCGGCAGCATCACCCACCGTGACCCTGAATCCGTTGCCGTCGGCAAAGGAATCGAAGAACACGATGTCCGAGTAGCCATCGTTCATTGACAGCTGGTAGAGGTAATGGACCTCATCACCGTCAGCATCCGCAGCCGGAAGCCAGCTGACAGAGTACAGACGATCATCACC
>JBLFXH010000119.1:0-10094 GCA_047611125.1 Rhodothermales bacterium | reverse complement strand
CGCTGCGGCCAGAACGCCTGCCGCGTCTCGCCCGTCCAGCCAACCCACGTTCATACCCTGACCGCCAATCGGCGAAACCACATGCCCGGCGTCCCCGGCCAGCAGGACGCGCCCCGAGTGCATACTTGAGGCTAGGTAGCGAAAGACCTGGAAGCCAGAGGCCATGGTTGACGTTTCGGGGTTGGGGGCAAGCCCGGTTCGTTCGGAGACGATCCGTGCCACATCGCTTGCTGAAGGATCCGGCATCGCTCCCACAAGCCGCACTACCCAGCGCCTTACGTCTCCGGGCAGCGGAAACGACTCGACCAGTCCGCCCTTGGTCAGAAAGACCGCGGCCTGAAGTCCCAGTCCCGAGTCGTCGCGAAAATCACCCATGGCGAACGTATCTGCGTACGCCTCGCCTGGAAACTGGATGCCGAGGGCCTCTCGGACGGTGCTGTTTTGGCCATCGCATCCGACGGCGAAACGCGCTCGCCAATGAGTGCCGCCAGTCGTCACGGCCGTAACGCCGAGTTCGTCCTGCCGGAGTAGCTCGACCCTGAGGCCGCGGTGGACCGTGCCCGGAGCAAGACTCTGGGTACGCTCCTCCAAGATCTCCTCAGTCCGGTACTGGGGGATGGTGAGGACGAACCGGAAAGGAGGGGGGCCGGCGTCCAGGCCGAGTCTCCCGACGGCCTGATTCCCTAGGTAAGCAACACCCTGTTGCACCTTCAGCCCGGCCTTGATCAAGGCATCTGCGACGTCAGTCTCCGCGAGGATCTCCAGCGACGGCGCATGGATACCGATTGACCGGGAGTGTTGTCCGATGTGCGCCCTCGCATCCAGCACGGCAACGGTTCGGCCCTCGAGCAGCAACCGATTCGCCAGATCAAGACCTACCGGACCGGCGCCAACGATCAGGACGTCGGTCATGACGCCGTCCAGGTTGCCAGGAGTCGGAAAGGGATCCGGCGCTGCGCGGTCCAGCCCATGGGCACGACGCTGGCCAGCTCCCGGCGGGTGTACGACTTGCGAATTGACATGAGTCCATCCGGCCGGATGAACGACCCCCGGAATGGCAGGCTGACGATTTGGAAGCCCGCCATGGCCAGGTCATCCCGGCAGATGTCGTTGTGCAGACAAGCGTGGGTGGCGAGCGATTCGGAGTCCGATAGCAGACCCTGTAGGGCTTCCTGCGTCAGATGGTGCAGCACGTGATTGGAGATGACGAAGTCGAATTGCCGCTCTTCTTGAATGAGTTGCGAGGTGTGGCAGGCGATCCACTCGATGGCGGGGAGAGCCCGGCGACCGGATTTCGGGCCTGCGCCCCGCGCAAAGTCAATCGCCCGCTGATCCGGGTCGATGCCCGTTATTGCAAGGTGGAGTTCATCGCGAGCAGCCAGCAGGGCCAGGAAGCGCGCCACATCTCCGCCACCACATCCCACATCCAGCAGCGTCGCCGAGCCGCCTTCAAGGCGAGGCCGAATCGATCGTCGATAGATCCCGCCCCAACCCGATAGCAATCGGTTCAGCAGATCAAACTGCCGGTAGGTTTCATTGAGCCGATCCAGGTCGCAATCCTCGCGATCCATGAGTTCGACCAGGTCGGGCTTTCTGTCCCCGAGGAGGAGCGTCGGCATCAGACGCCGCGCAGCAGTGCGCTCTCCACCGTGAGTCCCGGCCCGAACGCCATGGCGTAGGCCAGATCGCCGGCCTCCACGTCGCCGCTGGGGCCAGGGCCGCCGCCGCCAGCCAGGGCCTCTTGGAGCACAAACAAGATGGTAGCTGAACTCATATTCCCAAACCGTGACAACACCCGTCGCGACGGCGCCAGCGCCTCCGGATCAAGCTTGAGACCTTGATGAATGTGATCCAATATTGCTCGCCCTCCGGGATGCACCCACCAGTGCGCGATGTCCTCTCGCCGGCGGCCAGATTGTCCGAGCAAATCATCGACAATCCCACCAATCTGGGCGCCGAGGATCTTCGGGACGTAAGTAGACAGCACCATCTCAAAGCCGCGATCGCCGATCTTCCAGGCCATATCATTCTCCGAATCGGGCGCGAGCTGCGTCACCGAATCCACGAACTCTACGGCCGTGGCGCCTGCCGTCGAATCGCCCCCAGCAGCGACGAGCGCGATCGGACCGTCAGGAGCCTGAGCGCTGACCACCACCGAGGCGGCTCCGTCAGCAAAGACCGAACAGGCGATGATGTTGTCAATGACATCGCTGGGCTCCAAGTGCAGGGTGCAGAGCTCAAGGCAGACAATCAGTACAACAGCGTCCGGGTCATTCTTGCAAAACGAAGCCGCCATCCGCAGCGCAGGAAAGGCTGCGAAACAGCCCATGAATCCGATGTGGTACCGCTGCGTGTTGCTGGGCAGTCCGAGGTCCCGAAGGATGTAGTAGTCGGGCCCGGGCGCAAAGAACCCGGTGCACGACACGGTGATGACGTGAGTCACCTCATGGGCGGAAAACGGCGACGCCTCCAAGGCATCGCGGGCGGTGTCCACGAAGAGCGGCTTGGCGGCCTCGACATACTTCGCGTTGCGAGTGCCGGTTGTCGGTGAAAGGAAGTCGCCCGAATCTCCGTCAAAGAAGACGCCGTCACCCTGGCCGGGCAGGTATCCGGAGATCACGGAGTGGCGCTGGTCTATTCCTGAGTGCCGATAGATCCGCTGGGAAAGCCGCTGTCCGCGTCCGCCCGGCTCCAGTTGCCCGGTCAACATCTCGCCCGCGGATTCCTGCGAATACGCGTGTTCTGGGTTCCGGGTCGCGAGGCTGTGCAGGTATACAGAAGGCATGGCTATCTGACCGTTCAGGGCTCGCGACGTTTCAATCCGTCCGCGTTTCCGATATTACCCCATGCAGCCCTCAATTGTTATGTCCCGATCCAGCTCAACCTTGCTCATTGTGGCCGTCGCCACAGCCTCTCTCCTGTCTGCGTGCGCAGGGCCCGACACACGATCAGAAGCCGAGCGCCTAGTGGATCAGAGCATCGCGTTTCACGACCCGGACGGCGCCTGGTATTCCCGCGCCCACCGCATGGACCTTGGCGAGAAGCGCTCAGACGGATTTGTCCGAATGACTAGCATGCGGCTGGACCCGCTCGAAACGTCCTTCGGCATGCGTCAGGATCGAGGAGAGGACATTATAGAGGGCTTCTTGGATCCCGAGAACTGTGCGGCCACAGTTAACGGCGCCCTGCCGGACTCCTCGCTGGCGGCCCGGTATAGACTGGGTTGCCCCGATGGACTCGGCTGGTGGCGCCAGTACTACTCGTATATGCACGGTCTCCCCATGAAACTCCGGGATGACGGGACACAGATTGAACCTAGCGTGACAGATACCACTTTCATGGACAGGGCCGCCCAGCGGGTGCGGGTGACCTACGATCCTGCTGTGGGGGCGGACATCTGGTATTTCTACTTCGACCCGACCACCTCAGAGCTGATCGGCAGCCGGTTCTACCACGATGAGGCGGCCAATGATGGCGAGTACATCAAGTATGATGGACTCCTGGAGGCCGACGGAATGCGCCTGACACAGTCCATCCACTGGTACACGAACAAGGAAGGGCGCTATCTCGGGTCCGACTCCCTGATGGCGTACAGCGCGGACTAGTCCGCCCTTAGAGGCCGGGCGCCAGACTCGCAGCAGTCGCGCCACGGGTCAGTACAGGCTCCTGCGCATCCAAATGCGACCGCCAGCGATCCCGCTGAATCTCGAATTCCGCAATAGCGGCGGCGGGGAGCGGATCAACAGAAGGCAGATCCTCACGCAGGTGATCCACCTGCTGGCCGTTCTTCCAGAATCTGTAGCATACGTGAGGTCCGCGGGCTAGGCCGGTAGAACCGACGTACCCAATCACATCACCCTGCTGGACAGCTACTCCGGGTCGAATACCGCCCTTGATTTTCGACATGTGGAGGTACTGGGTCGAGTACGTCCCGTTGTGTTTCACCTTGACAAAGTTGCCGTTGGCCCGCCCATAGCGCGCGTCCGTGATCACGCCGTCCCCGGTCGCGTGGATCGGAGTCCCAGGATTGGCGGCGTAGTCGGTCCCGAGATGCGCCTTGTACCGCTTCTGGACCGGGTGAAACCGGCGACCTGAGTACCGGGAGCTGATCCGCTTGTATTCTACAGGCGCAATCAGGAAGGCCTTCCTAAGACTGTTGCCTTCGCCGTCGAAGTACTCCTCCCGCTCACCCTCGGCAAACAGGAAGGCTTCGTAGTGCTTCTGACCGTGGGTGAACTTGGAAGCCATCACCCGACCAAGGCCAATGCGCTCGCCTTCGACGTACTTCTCTTCAAAGGCCACGGTAAATTTGTCACCAACCTGAAGGCGGCCAAAGTCAATCTGCCACGCGTACACCTCGGACATACGGACCGCCAGAAAGGGGTCGACGTTGAGGTCATCCAGCGTCTGGTAGAGCGAATTCTGAATACTGCCGGAGACAGACCGGGTAGACGTTCGGACTTCGCGCTCAACAACGCGGGCATGAAGGCTGTCGCCGAATTCAAACACCACGTAGCGCGTGCGGTCTGCCTCGTAGACGGCCATCGACACCTGACGCAGGGAATCGCCGCTGTGATAAACGTGGAGGTCTTTTCCAGGCTGGAGCTTCCGGATGTCGAAAACGGGCCTGGCCGCTTCGACGATTTGCGAAATGGCGTCAGCACCCACCGTGAAGGGGCTCAGGAGATCGGAGAAGGTGTCGCCCCGCTTAATCGTCTCTATTTCCACCGCGAACTGATCAGGCTCCATTCCAAACTGGTCGGTCGCTGCCACTGCATCGACCTTCGGGGGCGCGGGCGGGCGGGATACCGGCGGCTTCAGCCCTATGTACGCCAGGGCGGCGCCCATGAGAACGAAGGAAAGTGGAGCGAGAAATCTCATACGGTGAAGGGCAGGGATCAGCGGATTTTTGATACCGCGGTAGTCGTGACTCCGGATTGTGTTTCCATGCGAACGAAGTAAATCCCCGTGCTGAGTCCTTTGTCAGCGAGGCTGAACTCCTTCAACCCGGCCGGCAGGGTCCCGTTTACCAGGCGGTAGACTTCGCGACCCAGCGCGTCATGCAGGGTTACCCGCACATGTTGCGCTGTTGGGAGACTCACCGTGATTCTGGTATCGGCTGCGAAGGGGTTCGGAAAAGCCGATAGCGCCGGGTTACCACGCGGAATTTCGCTCGGCGCAATTGCCACTCCCGCCGCCGTCCCGGATCCCTGGGTGAGCCTGTAATTCCCAGCAGACTGCGCTCCGAAAAACTCGGACGCTCCGCCGCCCCATCGCACTACGATCTGGTCGACTTGAGTAGCGTCTCCAAGACCCAGCAGCATGGCGGGCTCGCTCTGCGAACAGTAGCTGTCTCCGCCGGATACGTACCGCGTCAAAACCTGGTCACCGATATAGACCTCGATGCGTGCGCCGATGGCGTCCCGGTTGGCCTGAACGCCCTCCAATTCTATCCGAAGCCAGTTCCCCGGCTCCTGAGTTGTGCCCTTCAGCACGCGGACTTGCCCGTTGTGGTCCGGGTAGACCAAATCCATCAGGCCGTTCCGGTCAAGATCCAACGCAGCCAGGCCCTGCGTTTCGACGCGCCGGGAGGCATTGGCCGATTGCGATTGGTCCACAAACCAGCCGTTCCGGTTTTCATACAGGATGGTTTCGGTCCCGTCGTATCCAGACGTGGACACGACAAAAAGATCGTTGTCTCCGTCGTTGTCGAAGTCTGCGAACGTGGTGCCCCAGGACATCCCGTTGCGCCAGGCACCTAGCGCGTCTTCGATTTGAACAAACCCGTTCCCCTGCTGATTGATGTACAGGCCGGCTTCCCCGATCCGGGTCACATACACATCCTCCCAGCCATCGCCGTCCACGTCGCCCCAGGTGACGCCCATCGAATTGCCCGAGCCGATGTTGGCAAAGCCAGTCGAAGTGGCCTGGTCGATCAAAGGCAGGAACCCGTAGTTGCGATGCAGCCGGCTTTCCGCGAAGCCGTCATGCACAACAAACAGGTCCTGCGTTCCGTCATGGTCGAAATCGAACCAGGTGGCCTGCATGGCCACCGTAGTCTTGGAGCCGCCAATGCCGGCCCTTCCCGACACGTCCTCAAAGACCCCGCCGCCGACATTCCGGTAGAGCAGATCAGTGTCGCCCTCCACCGGGAAGAACACATCGATCAGCCCATCCGCATCAAAGTCGCCGAAAGCGAGGGAAGCGGCCGCGGCGTCGACGTCTATCCCACTGGTGGCCGAGATGTCCTCAAACGTGCCGTCGCCGCGCGATCGGTATACCTTGTTCTGAGCGGTCTTGCCGACCACGATCAGGTCGGCCCAGCCGTCGTTGTCGATGTCCGCCCAGGCCGGGGCGAAAAGGCCGATCACATCGAGTCCCGCACGTTCGGTCGCGTCCTCAAAGGTCCCATTACCACGATTGCGAAAGAGCTTCCCCGCTCCATTGGCCGAAGCCACAAATAGGTCTGGCCAGCCATCCCGGTCATAATCGCGTGCTGCGACGCCGTGTCCCCGGCTGTCCATCGTCATCCCGGCCTGATCCGTGACATCCTCAAACCGGAGGCCCTGGGCCGAGGCGAGGGGGGCGAAGGCCAGCAGCAGGGATATGGTGAAAAAAGCGCGCATCGAACCCTCTCTACGCCAGACCTAAGGCGCCGCTCCCGGCGGCCTGCGTAATGCCCCCGTTAGCGCGAGGCTCGAAGCGCCGCGAGCACCCGTTGCACCCGCTCATCGTCAGGCTGCCGTGCAATGAACTGCTCCAGCGCCGTTTCCGCAGACAGCGTGTCTCCAAGCAGCGCATGTGACCGTCCGACCTTCAGCGCATACTCCGCATTGGTGGCATCCAGCAGCGTGGCCAGGCGGTAGGCATCCAGCGCTGCCGCGTGGTGGCCGCGCGCGGCGTGGATATCTCCCATCACCTCGCGGACGGCGGCGGATTCCTCACGCTCAAGGGCCGCCCCGAAATACGCAAGCGCCTCGTCCGGGCGTTGCTGGCGCAGCAGCGCCTCACCAGCTGACGCATACGGCCCGGGCAGGAACGGGTATTGCTGGATCTGGGCGAGCGCCGTCAGCAAGACCGCCCGGTGATTCCCGAGGCCCGATTGATACCCCATCCAGGCTGTAGTCGCTTCTAGCCATGTGGCCTCGCCGCGGAAGAGTCGCGTGGTGATTTCCTCGAGCGGCGTCTGGGCGGCCAGCGTATCAGACCACGCAGTACCGGGAGCCTCGAAAGGCCATGAACCCATCAGTTGAATCACTCGGTAGGCGCCGAAAAGCGAATCGATGGGAGTTAGAAGCGTCTCCGTCTTGGCCTGGTCGGCCGATACCGGGCTGGCATCCGGAAGGCCGGAATCAGCAAGAAGCGCCTCATAAAACGCATCGGCAATGAGGAAGTAGCCGTCGGCATTTGGATGGAGATGCTCGAGCATCATGCCCTGGTCTATCACGCCACCGCGGGAGGCCTTCGACAGCGCTTCTCGGGTGTCGACCACCTGAACACCGGGTCGCTCCGATTCCTCCCGTATCACCCGGTTGATGTCCTCGGAGGCCCGGAAACGCAGCCGGTCTCGGTCTTTGGCCGCCACGTAGGCCTCGCGGGCCTCGGGGTATCGCTCAAGCTGGTCCAGGGCCTGCCCCCGGAGGTAATGCACATCCGCCGCCAGCACGTCGCGGGCGGCCAGAGGGTCCAAGATGGCGAGAGCCTGATCGGCGCGGCCAGCGGCTACGGCCGCAGTTCCTGCGGCCACCTCGCGGGCCCAGTTCTCAGTGTATTCCTGGGGAGACGAAAGAAAGGGGGCGTGGTCCCGCTCGTTACTCGCCACGGTCCCGACGAATACCTGCACGCCGGCCTCGGTGTACTTATCCAGTAAGTCGCGCAGATTGCGTCGGTATTGCTCAATGCCGGCCAAGTAGACGGGGCTACCAAGCGGAATTTCCTGCTCGCCAACCATGCGCTCCATTAACGTAGCTCCGGGCGCTGCTCCGGCCTGCCGATCCGCAAACAGGCCCGCCATCCACGAGAGACCGCCACGCAGCAGTTGAACGGTGCGCCAACGTTGCAGACGGAGGTAGGAGCGGACCACGAATCGACTGCGACCAAGCGATTCAGCCGAACCGATGCCAAGCGCCCCATAGAACTCGTTGTGGCCTGCGTAGACCAGGACGGCGTCCGGCTCCTCGTCGATGATCTCGCCAGCGAAGTCCAGCAGCGTGTAGCTGTTCACTGCAGCCATGGCCGTGTTGATTACCTCGATGCGCCGCGTGGGGTAAGTCTGCTGAAGCCGCTGCTGCAGCATTCGCGACGGACTGCCGCCGTAGTAATAGGGGTAGCCAGCGGCTGACGATCCCCCCTGAACGAACACTCTATAGGTGCCGGAAGCCTTCTCGGCCAGAAAGGCGTCGCCAATGGACGTCGGCACGCGTGCCTGCTGGGAGAAGTAGCGATTGGCCACCTCCCGATTCTGGACTCGCCAGATATCGGCTCCAGGGACGCTGACGAAGAGCGGATAGGAGTCGCCAACCCCGGCCATCAAGAGTCCTGCCTCGAGGATGGCAAAAAACACCACAGGAATGGCCAACATGAGCAGCGCGAACACAGCTCGCCGTCCGCCCGAGAGGGGAGCGCTAGGCGCAGAAACCCCTCCAGAAACCTGATCCGGCTCCGCGGTCACGGCATCCAGGGCGTGTCCTGGACGCCCTCTGCATGGTTCGCCCAGCGAGCCGCCACGAACAGAAAGTCCGAGAGCCGATTCATGTAGATCGCCACTTGCGGGTCAATGGTCTCAGTAGTCATGGCCGTGACAACACCGCGCTCAGCGCGCCGACACACCGTACGGGCCGCGTGGAGTGCAGCGGCCCGCCTGGTACCGCCGGGCAGTACAAAGGTCTTGAGCGGGGCGAGGTCAGCCTCGAGCGAATCGATGTCGTTCTCAAGGGCGGTTATTTCGACCGCGGAGACCCGCGGCACACTCGGCTTGGCCGTTGCAGGCGTGGCCAGATCGGCCCCAACCACAAACAGTTCGCCCTGGATACGCTCCAGCATGTCCGTTAGACCGTCAGTCGGGCCCTCACAACGAGCCAGTCCGACAAACGCGTTGGCCTCGTCTACCGTGCCATAGGCCTCAATGCGGGCATTGTCCTTACGAACCCGGGCACCGCCAAATAGTCCTGTGGTGCCGTCGTCTCCCGTCTTCGTGTAGACCTTCATGCGCTCATCTTTGTTGGCCAACTTCTAGCATCGGGCACGAGGTCAGTTTCTGACGGTGGCTGAATAATCAATGTGGAGCCGATCGTCTCCGCGCGAAACGGTGGCCGACATTCTGAATACCCGCGCGATCACCTCAGGGGTTAGCGCCTCCTCAGGCGTGCCCTCGGTCACCACTTGCCCATCATCCAGCACGCAGAGGCGATCCGAGAAGCGGGCGGCCAGCTCCAGGTCATGGAACACCCCGACTACTGTTCTTCCGCCATCAACCAGAGACCGGACGTGGCGCATGAATTCGAACTGGTGATGCACGTCAAGGTGGCTGGTGGGTTCATCCAATAGCAGGATGGACGTGTCTTGCGCGAGGGCCTGTGCCAGGAGCGCGCGCCGGACTTCGCCTCCCGAAAGGTTCAGCACCGAGCGTTTCTCGAAGCCAGCCAGATCCACCTGAGCCAGTGCGGTCAGCGCACGAGCGTGATCGTCGTCGTGATACGGCGCCAGCCAGTTTTTGTGAGGCGCCCGGCCAAGGAGCACGAGGTCTAGAACCGTGAAGTCGAAGTACATGGGTACCGACTGGGCCACCAGCGCCACTTCGCGTGCCCGATCCCGGTCGGGCCACTCGGTCAGCGGTCGCCCTTTCAAGTCTATTGTCCCTTCAAAGGGCAGCAAACCGGCCATTGCCCGGATCAGCGTGGTCTTGCCAGCACCGTTTGGTCCCAAGAGCCCAATCCACTGACCACTCGGCACTTCCATCGACACGCCAGACAGGATCCGGCGGCGCTCAAGACTCACATTGACGTTCTGAAGATGGAGGGCGTTCACAATCTGGGGAACGGCCCCTTCGATGCCATGTTCTGAACCGCGTGAAACGAAACCTGCCCATCTTGCTC
>JBLFXH010000118.1:0-10109 GCA_047611125.1 Rhodothermales bacterium | reverse complement strand
TGTAAGAGCGCGGGCGCTGCGCGGGGCTAGCGGGCGATTAGGAGGGGGGTGCTGGAGTGGGCGGCTTTTAGTAGGTATAGGCCGGGGGGGAGGTGGCCAAGGGCTATGGGGTGCGCGGCGGCGGCTTGGCCTGGACTTGCTGGGTCACTGTTCGGTAGCGGGAAGGCTTTTACTAGGCGGCCTAGGGGGTCGAATAGTTGGAGGGTTCTTGCGGCGGTTGGGATGCCGAGTACTTGGGCGAATGCGTGGGCGGGGTTGGGGTAGACGGTTAGGCCGGGCGCCTCGGTTGGGAGTGGAGGCGTGACGGTTGCGGTGGACTGGATGGACTCGTCTACGGTTATTTGGCGGTTGGCCTGGACGTCTAGTAGTAGCGTCTTGCGGCCGGACGGCCAGGAGATAACCAGGCTGTCTAGCTCTGGGCTGTTTCCTAGGCCGAAATGAACGGGGGTGGGGCTTTGGCCGTTTAGGTCTACGCCGTCGTGGGTGCGGACCATCTGGCGATCACCGGTCCAGGCTTTCAGGACTGCGCCGTAGCCGTTGGTGTTGGAGATACTTCCGCGGAGGACGACTTTCAACCAGTTCTTGCGTGCTACTGTGTTTGAGTAGAGGCGAACGGGGGCGTTCCACTGGGCGATGGCTAGGTCTAGGTCGCCGTCGTTGTCGGCGTCGAACACCACTAGTCCGCGGCCTTCCTCTGTTGTGTCCACCCCGGAGTCACCGCTACGGTCTAGAAAGCCGGGTTGGGTTGATGGCACTAGGCGAGAGGTCCAGAAGCGGTTGGGGGTGTCGTTCTCCAGGGTGTGGCCATTGACAACGTAGAGATCCTCGTCTCCGTCGTGGTCGGCGTCGAAGAACTCTGCGCCCCAGGCCCAATCTGCGTTATCCACGCCCAAAAAGACTGCGGCGTCCTCGTAGCGGCCTTGACCGGTATTGACGAAGAGCGGATTGGCGCCGCGGGCGAAAACGTTAGTCACGTACAGATCCACTAGGCCGTCGCCATTTACGTCGGAGTCGGCAATGCCCATGCCGTCGCCCGAGTGGTCCAGATCGAAGGCTTCGGTGGCATCGCCGAAGGTGCCGTTGCCGTTGTTGATGTACAGGGTGTTGCGACCGAAATCATTGACCACATAAAGGTCAGGCCACAGATCTGCGTTGGCGAGTAAGGGTAGTGCGGACCAGGACTGGGCGGGGTCCGCTGTACCCGATGCCAAACTAACGTCCTCAAAAGTGCCATCACCGAGGTTGCGGTGGAGACGGTTGGGACCATTCCAGTTCGACAGATACAGGTCAAGATTGCCATCGAGATCAAAGTCCCACCACGTGGCTCCCGTTGTCTCGGTGCTGTCGCTCAGCGTAGCCACAGAGTTGATTCCGGACGCTGCCGACACATCGTCAAAGGTGCCATCGCCATTGTTGCGAAGTAGGACTTCAGGGCCCGCCTGAGTCAGAAGTAGGTCGGGATCGTAGTCGCGATCATAGTCTCCCCATGCGGCAGAAAAGCGGTTACCAAACACCAGGCGCTCGAACCCCGCGAGTAGCGTCTGGTGTATCCCTGCCTGAGCCGACACGTCACTGAATCTCCCACGCCCATCGTTTCGGTAGAGGCGGTGCCAGGTGGACGGGTCGTCGGGGTCATGCTGGAAGGTTGCCACCACGAAGAGATCCAAGTCCCCATCGCCATCATAGTCGGCAACCGAGACGCCGTTGGAGTGAGTGGAGGCAAGTAGGCCGGCGGCTTCGGTACGATCATCGAAGTACTGGGCGCTGGCCTCCGGCACCGAGAGTACCAACACCGCTACCACTGCGGTGAATGCATGCCGGAATCGCTGGCGGGAGTAGGTGGCGGTCATCTAGGTTCAGCCGTCTCTGCGTAGAGGGGTCATCTAGTGCATACGCAGCGGCCGTGCCCCGGCCCACGTCCGAGATCTCAACTCACTCCAGGGCAATTCGGTCCGGACAACTGAAACCCACCCACCGAGGGGCTGTTGGCGGTCTGTGGCCGGAACGACCCCATATCATAGGAGCTGCCGAGGACTCATCCTCAGCTGGAACGCCCGCCTTGGGTTGATGAGCACGGTCGTCCTGCTGGCCTTTGCCTGTGTCGGGAATGCGGCAAACGGCCAGGCCTATCAGCTAACCAATTCGCCCGAATCTATCGAGACCGAGCAAGGCGGCATTGGTGTCTCGGCCGCCGACTTCAATAATGACGGTTGGGACGATATTACCATCGCACTCCGGGGGGCGCCACCGTCTGTGCTTCAAAACAACGGCGATGGGACGTTCACCGAAGTGGGGCAAGCGCTGGGAATAACGCACACCGGTGATGCGAATATTCCCGTCTGGGTAGACGTGAACAACGATGGCCGGTCTGATCTCTTCCTCGCTCAGGAGGGTGAGGGGCGAAATCGCCTCTACATCGCCCAGAAGAACGGGACCTACCAAGACCAACTGGAGGCCTACGGACTGGACCCAGAAGCGAGAATCGGCTCGGCCACGTTTGCCGACTTTGATTTGGACGGATTCGTGGATCTGTTTCTAGCCATCAAGAACGGCTACGACGTGCTTCTCAGAAATACAGCTGGCACGGGCTTCGAGGACGTGACGGCCGTCTACGGAGTCGCGGGTGCGGACGATACCATGCCCATGCAGGCGGCCTGGATTGACTACGATCGGGACGGGGACCCTGACCTGTTTGCCATGCATGATCTGGATTGGGAGAGTCGGTTCTATAGGAACGATGGAGCAGGCCAGTGGCCGGAGATCGGCCAGGCAAACGGACTAGCCTACGTTGGGCCGGGCAGTTCGATGGGCGTCGCCTGGGGCGACACGAACTTGGATGGCGCGCCAGATGCGTATGTCTCGCGCATTGCGTTCGGCGGCCTCTACATGAACAATGGCAATGGGACCTTCTCCGACGAGTCGAATGCGCTTGGGGCCGAAGTGAATGGTGTTTCTTGGGGGGTGGTGCTGTCGGATTTCGACAACGATATGGATGAGGACCTGGCGGTGGCCACCAACACAAGCTGGCTGGGGAATGAGCCCCACATGATGTGGACCAACGAGGGAGGCTTCTTTACGCCGACACAGGAAGGCTTCATTCCGTGGTCCAAGGGACTTGCCAGCGGTGATTTCAATCGCGACGGGCTGCGAGATGTGGTCAGTATATCGACAAAGGGTGAGCATCAGCTTCTGATGAACGAAACCACCGACGCGGGCAACTGGCTGAGCGTTGCCGTGGGCCGGAGCGAAACGGGAGGAACACCAGTCGGGACACGGGTGGAAGTTGACGTGGCCGGCACCACGCTTGTCCGCTGGGTGGCTGCTGGCGATTCCTACTGCTCTCAGTCCTCTTCCACGGTCCACTTCGGCTTGGGCGCGGCGCTGACCGCTGATGCCGTTCGTGTGTATCACGGCGCGGGTATCACGGAAGAGCGGGTGAACGTGGCGGCCAATCAGTACATGTCTATCGGAGACTTCAGCATCAGTGTGGGTACAGGTGGGGGTTTCCGGGACTCCAGGCCGACCGCCGACCCCGGCATAACCGTCTGGCCCAACCCGTCGGGAGGCATCACGAACCTATCCTTTCATGCCGAGCGGGCAGGTCTGGGGTCGGTGACCGTTTATGATGTCACAGGTCGCGAGCGTTTCGGACTGGTGCGCGCTGTCTCGCCCGGGCGAAACCGGGTCTCGCTGGACCAACTCGACCTGCCACCGGGGCTATACATAGCTCGGATATCGATTCCTGGGGGCGCGGTCCAAACGACGGCGATGATCAGACATTGAGGTTGGCGCTCCTATTCTCGGTCCTGTTTCTGGCAGGCTGCTCTGCCAGCTCCTCGCCGGACCCCTCAGACGGCGGGCGTCCCCCTTTCCTGAATGCCAACACCGCAGTCGACTACGTGGGTGCTGCGGCCTGTGCCTCGTGTCACGAGGATCAGTACGCGGGTTTTCAGGAGCACGGCATGGCGAACTCGTTCTACGAATTGACGCCGGATAACACCGTAGAGGCTCTCCCAGGGCCATGGATCGTGGACCGGGCGAATGGCTACCGCTACCGGGCAGAGCGCCGGGGCGATGTTTTCCTGCAGGTCGAGGAGTTGCAGGATCACTCGGGACAGGTCATCCACACCCTGGAGCGTGAGATGAAGTACGTGATGGGAAGTGGCACGGCTGCTCGTACCTACTTCGATGACAGCCAGGGCTTTCTCTACGAACTGCCGCTGACCTGGTACACCCAGAAGGGGCGATGGGATTTTAGCCCCGGATACGAGGTGGCGAACAAGCGCTTTGATCGCAAAGTCCCGGAGCGATGCATGGCCTGCCACAATGACTACACGAAGGCCGAACCGTTCACCGGTGGGAAGTTCGCCGACATTCCTCTGGGTATCGGCTGCGAGCGGTGTCACGGCCCGGGTGCCCTCCACGTTTCACAGCGATTGGCAGTGCCGGAGCCCTTGACCGAGGTTGATTCTACCATCGTGAATCCGGCCCATCTTGATCTGGACCGGCGATTGGATGTATGCCAGCAGTGCCACCTGCACACTACTGTGTCGGTGTTGCGGGAGGGCAACCAAGCGTTCGACTTCAGGCCCTCCCACGACCTGTCCGCATTCGTCGCCATGTACTCGGTCCCCGAGCCGGATATGGATACCGAGATTGGCGTAATCTCGCATGCCGATCGGATGAAGCAGAGTGCGTGTTTTCTCGAGACCGTGGCGCAGGGCGGTTCGTTCGAGTGCACCACCTGTCATGATCCGCATGAAGGCTTCCGGGCAAGTGGCCCCGACTACTTCAATCAGACCTGCCTGACCTGCCACGCTCCGCCGGAACTGGCTCTACTGCCCTCGCATCCCGATGCCGAGTCTAACTGCGTGGATTGTCACATGCCACGGGTGGAGGCGTCTGAGGCGCCCCACTCTTCTTTCACCGATCACAAAATCCGCGTCGTTTCGAGCAGGGAAGTGGCCAAAGAGCCCATAGGCAATGGCCGGCTGGAGTCGTATTGGCCGGAGAACGGCCGAACGGCATACGAGGGAATGGCACTGGTCATTCTTGGCCGCCAACGGGCCGATGCCAACTTGCTCGGCGACGGAGCCGCGCTGCTGGACAGTCTGGCGCGGGAGGGGCACCTGCATGGCGAAGCGCATTTCCTTCGAGGTCTGGCCCGCCTGGAATTGGCTGACCCGGAGAGGGCCCTGGACGGCCTGGGTGCGGCAACACGATTGGATGGAGACATTCCCGAGCGCCTAAATGCGTTCGCCCAAGCGCTCGAGGCCACCGACGGCGATGTGGCTGTTATCGAAGAGGCCTACACGCGGGCATTAGCGGCTCAGACCGCCAGGGCCGACATATGGGTCAACTACGGGCGCTTTCTGGAGAGCCGCAACCGTCTCGAGGAGGCTGCCGCTGCGTACCGCGAAGCCGTGGAGCAGGAGCCCTGGCTAGCGGCGGCAAGCTACAATCTTGGCACGGCGCAGGCCCGGGGCGGCCATCTACTGGAAGCCGTGAAAACGCTGCAGGCGGCGGTGAAACTAGAACCGCGAAATCCTCAGGCGTGGGGCAACTTGGGAGCCGTCTATGGACAGCTGCAGAAGCCGGACAGCACCCGCTTTGCCTTCGAGCAGGCCGTTCTTCTGGCCCCGGACAATGCTGTTGCGCTCGGGAATCTCGGAGCGTTCTATGTCAACACGCGGCAGTATCAGCTGGCGATTCCCTATTTGGAGCGGGCCATCCTGGCGGCTCCACAGTTTGCAGATGCGCTGGCCAATCGTGCCGTGGCCCACTTTCAACTGGGAGAACGGGCGTCCGCCGCTCTGTACGCCCGGCGTGCTCTTGAGGCTCAGCCCGGCCACCCAGTGGCAACGCAGATCCTGACCGCGCTAAACTAGGCTGGCCTTCAGATGGCGGGCGATGGACTCGGCATGGAATCGGCCGTTCTCGATAAACCACCGGCCGGTCCTGAGACCACCGCAGACGGTGCCTGCCAGGAATACACCTGGGCGATTGGTTTCGAAGGTCTCGGGATTGTAGACGGGCGTCCGGGCGGCGTCATCCACTACCTCGATCCCTAGTTCACCGAGGAAAGAATAGTCGGGTCGGTAGCCTGTCATGGCTATCACAAAGTCGTTTTCCAATTCGACCGCGCCATCCGGCGTCTCCAAGTGCACCGACCGTGGCGTGACGCGGGATAGCGTCGTGTCGAAGTAAGCCCGAATCGAGCCCTCGGCAATCCGGTTCTCGAGGTCTGGCCGCAGCCAGTACTTCACGCTGTCCGAAATGGCTGGGCCGCGGATGGCCATGGTCACGTCGGCCCCATTGCGCCGGCATTGCAGCGCTGCCTTTGCGGCGGAGTTCTTGGCCCCCACAACCAGGACACGTTGGCCCGCGAATCTATAGGGCTCCTTATAGTAGTGGGTGACTTTGGCAAGGTCCTCTCCGGGCACGTTCAGCAGGTTGGCCACGTCGAAAAAGCCAGTCGAGACGATGACCGCGCGGGCCCTCAGTTCGGTGGCCTGGTGCCCCGGCCGGGTAGACTCCGTGGCAACCCGAAAGGCGCCGGCGTCGCCCTCGACACCCACTACCCGCGTATACAGGGATACATTCAGCGCCTCGGTCTCCGCTACCCGTCGATAGTAGTCCAGCGCTTCCTCGCGGAGCGGCTTGTAGCGACTGGTGGTAAATGGATGATGGCCAATCTCTAGCAATTCCGGAGTCGAGAAGAACTCCATGCTCGTCGGATAGCCGATCAGGGAGTTCACCAGGGCGCCCTTCTCCACGATTCCGGCGGTCAACCCGGCCCGCTTGCAGGCGATGGCGCAGGCCAGTCCTACCGGCCCTGCACCAACAATGACCGCGTCAAGCATCGCTCGTGAGGTCTCCCCCTTGTGTCCGCTTGCGCCGGAAGAAGTCCTGCAGCAGGTCTACGCACCGTTCTTCTTCAATACCCGAGATGATCTCGGCTCGATGGTTCAGCCGAGGATCCTGCGGGATGTTAAACAGGGTAGAGGCGGCCCCGGCTTTTTCATCGAAGGCCCCGAACACGATTCTGTCCAGGCGGGCCAGCACAGTTGCTCCTGCACACATGGGGCACGGCTCGAGCGTGACATATAGTGTGCAGCCAGTAAGCCTCTTGGTGCCCATCGTCGAACACGCCGCTGTTATGGCGATTAGCTCTGCGTGTGCAGTCGGGTCCTCCAGACGTTCCACCATGTTGTGCCCCCTACCAACAATAACATTGCCGCGGACCACCACGGCACCAACCGGTACTTCGTTGGCCTCGAAGGCACGCTCGGCTTCCCGCAGCGCAGCTTTCATCCACTTCCTGTGGGGATTGAGCAGGTCGTCCATCCTACTGGTGTTTCAGCGGGCGTTAATCGGCCCTGCGCAGGGGCATGGTCATGCATCGTGGGCCACCACGGCCGCGCGAGAGTTCGTTGCCTTCCAGCTTGATGGCCAGCTTTTGTTCGGGGTCGAAACTGCTCTCCCGGTGGTACTCAAGAAAGCTCTTCGCTTCCACGACCCGGTAGCCGTGACGACTCATGGCTTCGAACGTACGGTCGTTGCGTTCGTAGCCAATAATCACACCTGGAGCGAGGGCAAAGAAATTTGCGCCGTCGGTCCACTGTTCACGTTGCTGATTCAGGGGGTCGTTACCGCCGCAGGCAACAAACGTGAGCGATCGTCCCAGAACTTCTTCGATGGCAGACTGGAGGTTCTCGAAGGTGTGGCATTCCAGGCTAGTGTCTCCGGATCCTGCTCGGAAGCACACAACGTTGTTGATGCCGTGCGCGGCAATGATCGGCGGGTAGGCAACACACAGGTCCGGCTCCGCGAACGTAAACACTGTATCCAGATGCATGCATGACCTCTGGTTGGGCAGGTCAACCATAATGACATTTTCGATGTCCGTTCCAGCAAACAGTGACCGGGCCAGCGAAACCACCCCACCAAATGAGGTGCGCTCTGAGCAGCCAACGATCACCGTCGTGTCAGAGGCCACCAACAAGTCCCCGCCTTCGAAGGTGACACCCTTGGGAAGGCGAATCACCTGATCTCGATGAGGCGCAAAACGTGGGTGATGGGAGACCACCACGTTCATGATCAGACTTTCGCGAGCCCGTGCTGAGGTGGCAGGGTGAGAAAGCACAAGAGAGTTGCCGACAACTGCGGCGACATCTCGCGTGAACAGGAGATTCGGAAGTGGTTGGGCAAAGACTGGCAGCGGAGAGACACCAGTCAGCGCAAAATCAGTCAGCCCCGAGGCCCCCAGGTCTACCAGGTCTCTGGCGAACGTCTGCAGGTTGCGTTCGGGCGTAAGCACGCACAACTGTTCGACGAAATCTTCTCTGGCGCGCTCTTCCTGGAACGCTTTGGCCAGTAGGTCCACAATTTCGACCACGCCCTCGCGTGATCCAATGACCTTCTCGAACACGGCGCGCATTACCAGATGCTCTTCGCGAGCGTGGCCGACAAACAATATGTCTTCGAACAGGAGTTCATCCAGCCGGTCCGGCGAGACGAGTTCCATCTCCGCTGCCGGAGTGTGGACGATCACTTCCTGTAGAATGCCCGTTTCAGATCGGACGTTCAGGGCAGATGCCATAGTTAACCACGCCTTACGATTGAGAGATAACTCGAACCGTCAAGGTACGCTCCACCGGGCATAGAGACTCCGGCGTCCGGGGCTGGCGAAGCGCTACCGCTTCGCTCTGACTGCGGTGACCAGGCGAAGGACTATGGCCACGACCAGAAGAATGATCAGCCCCTTGACTGCGTAGGGAAGCATGAACGCCGCCACTTTCAGGATCACGCCCAACACCACAATGGCCACCATCGCCACGATGGCCATCACCAACCAGCGCAGAATTTGTTGAACGTCAAGCATGTCGGAGTCGGGGCTTAAAGATCGAAGCTAATGTATTCAGCAGTGATAGGGGCTGTTCCCCCCTGATTGAATCCACCTAGCACCAGTATTCGTCCGCCCCCGAGATTTGTTGCACTCTGCAGGTGACGTGGAGACGGTCTGAATGTCGTGTCATCGCCAAAGGAAAGGAAGCGTCCTAGCGTATCGTCATACAGGTCAGCCGAAGGCTCGGGTGACATATCGATGGTGGTCACTCCAGACACCCGAAGCACGCGGCCGGGAGCCATCAGAACAGCGGCGTGCTCGGTCCTTCGCGTGATCGGAGCCACCAGGGTTAGAAACTCTAGACCCAGGTCGCTGCGGGGGTCAAGGATGAAGCTCTGGGCCTCGATGGCCCCAGTCAAAAAGATAGCCCCCGTGATCAGTTGGCGAGTTGCGATCCCAGGGGGCTGACTAGCCAGCGGTGTCTGACTGTGTCCGGTCAATGGTTCGACAAAGGGACCGACCGCTGGACTCAGCGCCTTCAGCGTGTCACCCTCCAACTGGAACGTGCGGATGTCCTGGCGAATGCCGATTAGCGACGAGGGCGTGTACTGAATATCTCCCGTACCCCCAAGGAGAGTAATGACCGGTCCGCCTATGCCGCTGTTGTAAACCTCGGCGGTGTGGTAGGTCCTCCGGATCGGGGGCCCCTCAACCACCAGTGGGGTCATTGTGCCTGCAACCGGGTCGTATATCTCCGGTACTTCCTGGAGGTCCGAGACTGAGGAAAGCCGAGGGACGGCCGTACCGCCGGCCACCAGGATCCTGCCATCAGGGAGCATGGTGGCGGTGTGGCCAAGTCGGGGAAACGAGAGGCGGGCTGCAAGGTCTTCCACTGTGCTCCCGCCGGCGGGGAGCACGAAAATTTCCGGGAGTGCCGGAGTGGACGTGCTCCGAGAACCGCCAATCAAGATCAGGTTGCCGTTTGGGAGCATGGTCGCCGTGTGGCCGCCACGAGGGTCTTTCCAGATCAGTCCCCTCACCTCACTCTGCACGGAAAGGTGGAGGTACCGGACAGTATCAAGTCCGGCAACATCATCCGAATCGAACGATTCTACGATCAGGCGATTGATACCCGGCTGAAGTTCTACCTCAACTCGCCACGAGCCGTCACCGAGTTTCTCGAACGGCGTGCCGCCGAGGGTAATCCGTTCCACTGCCCTTAGGGAATTGGGTGTAACCAGCAGCGTCACTGCGGCCTCTT
>JBLFXH010000117.1:0-10181 GCA_047611125.1 Rhodothermales bacterium | reverse complement strand
ACGTCGACAAGGTGCCCGGCGCGGATTACCACGGACTGGGCGGAGAGCGGGGCGGCCGTCATCAGGACGACTGCCAGAAGGAGGGAAGTACGCATGTGGGGAGGTCGATTTGGTGGTGAGTGGTTCAGCGTCCTGGCAGCCAGCGGGGGTTGCTGTCGGAGTGTGCGGGATCGTTGGTCAGGTTCATGAGCCCGGATCCGTCTGCGGCGACAATGAACACATCCATGTCGCTGCCTGCGCTCGCGGGTGCCCGAGAGACGAAGGTGATCCAGTTGCCGTCTGGCGACCAGGCCGGGGCCAGGTCTTCGCCAACGTGGGTTAGGAGACGGCGCTTATCGGAGCCGTCAGCGTTCATGGTGAACAGGTCGCCGTCGCCATCCCGGTAGGATGAGAACACGATTCGCGAGCCGTCGGGAGAGTAGGCTGGGAATTGATCTGTGTCAGGATGATTCGTCAGCCGGACGGGATCGGAGCCGTCCGAGGCGACGCTGTAGATTTCGTAGTTGCCGTCCCGGTTGGTGTAGAAGGCAATCCTCGAGCCGTCGGGCGAGAACCAAGGATGGGAATCCGTCGAGTCGTGGTTGGTGACCTGTCGAACGTCCGATCCGTCGGGAGCCATAGAGTAGACGTCCACGTCGCCGTCGCGATCGCTGTCGAACGTCAAGCGCGTGCCGGCACCGTTCCAACCGGGGTCGATGTCCATCGCCTCACCCGGTGTCAGCCTGGTGGGATTCGTTCCTGCCGCTGTCATCGTGTAGATGGCCCGAGCGCCGTCGCGCTGGGTGATGAAGGCGATCAGCGACCCGTCGGGCGAACCCATCGGGTGATAATCCAGCGAGTCGTGGTTCGTCAGGTTCTCGACTCCGGTCCCATCGGTGTTCATCACGAACACTTCAGTGTTGCCGAGGCGATTGGACTGGAAGACGATTCGGTCGGGAGCCGTGAGTGCTTGAGGCGCCTCGGTTGGCTGGCAGCCTATCACCTGCAGGCAGGCCAACACGAGAATGGCGACGGCGGGAATCTTGGCGTTCATGGTGTGGGTCCATGTTGGTGCGGCAGACAATGTATGTCGCGAGAGGGAGGATGCAATTTGTGGGTGGTGCCAGGTGGCCCCAGCCGGTCAGGGTCTCGAAATCTGGCGGGGGGGCATTTTTTCCGGAAAGTGAAACTAATCAAAATCGCCCCGTAGCATTTCTTTCAGTTAATGGAAGTAATGCCTAGTGAAACTCCTTACACGCTCCGAAGAGTACGTACTACTGGCGGTCTGGCGACTCCAGGATGATGCCTACAGCCTCGCTCTCAGGAAAAGGCTGTCTCAGGTGACGGACCAGAATTGGTCCCTCGGTTCGATCTATACGCCGCTGGAACGGCTGGTAAAGCGGGGGCTGTTGAGTTCCTACCAGACTGATGCGACGGCCGCCCGCGGTGGGCGCCCCAAACGCGTCTATCAGCTGACGGCTCTCGGTCGAACACGCCTGCTACACACACGAGAGGTGGGCGAGAAAATGTGGAGCGGGATCACCGCCCTGACACTTGCGGGGATACGGGTATGAGTGATTTTAAGCTTCCGGGGCTATTTGCCCGCTTCCTGGCCTGGCTTCTCAATGACAGTCGAGAGTCGGGGCTCGGCGACTTCCAAGAGTACTATGGCGAGATTGCTGCGGAGTCCGGACCGAGCCGCGCAGCGTGGATGTTTCGGGGGCAGGTTTTAGCTATGACTCCCGGCCGGTTGCTGGAGAAATTCCGGCAGGGCATGGTGATGCTGCGCAACTACCTGACGCTGGCGGTGCGCCATTTTCGGAAGCAAAAGCTGGCTTCGACCATAAACGTCTTCGGGTTGTCGATCGCGGTCGGGTGCTGTGTCACCGTGTTTCTGATGCTCAATGGGTACATGAACATGAACGCCGAGCACGAATTTGGCGACAGGCTCTACCTGGTCGAGCAGACTATCGAGCAGACTATCGAGTCGGATGGCGAGAATGAGGTGTGGGGCAGCTCGCCGATGCCTCTGGGTCCTGCCGTTGCCGCCGATGTGGCCGGTGTCGAGCGGTCGGTCCGAATGTCTGGGCGAAGCGCGACTCTCTATGTGGACGAGGTGCCTTTTGAGAACTGGGTAGTCTTCGCCGAGCCCGGCTTCATGGACGTGTTCTCGTTCCCACTTTCTGAAGGCACCGGCAATCCGCTAATCGATCTGGAGCAGGTGATCCTGAGCGACTCCGAGGCTAAACGGCTTTTTGGAGACGAGCCGGCCATGGGACGAGAATTCGCCATCGTGCTAAATGACGGGCGCATCATTTCCGCGACTGTCGCCGGTGTGGCCGAGCCCTTTGCAACCAGCGCCGGAGTCCGCTTTGGTGTGCTGATGAACCTGGACCGGATTGCCGACGAAGGCTACGCCGATTGGACGGCGGATACAGGGGCCACGCTCTTGATGCTCCGAGAAGGGGTACGCCGTGCCGACGTAGAGGAGGCACTCTCGCGATACGTAGGGGTGCACAACGCCGCTGATCCCGCTCAGCCTGTGGCATCCTTCGGGCTAGACAACATCCAGAGTCCGAATCCCGGAGCTTGGCGGGTGCGGAATCGGATGATTGAGGCACTACATCCCGTGATCATTGCCATGCTACTCGCCATTCCCGGGTTCATGTTGGCGCTCTCGTGTTTCAACTACATCAACATCTCGCTTGGCGCGGCCAATCGCCGGCTCCGCGAGATCGGTGTCCGTAAGGTGGTGGGAGGTTCGCGAAGCCAACTCATCATGCAGTTTCTCGGTGAGAACCTGTTCCTGACCTTCCTGTCCCTTCTGCTGGGCATTGTCATTGCGTTCCTGGTGTTGATTCCCGTGTTCAACTCCGTATTGGTGAACCAGATCGTGTTTGTTGCCGGTGACCTGAAGTCCCTGGTTGGCTTCCTGGTGGTCCTCCTACTCGGAGTCGCTCTGATCTCGGGGGCGTACCCGGCGTTCTACATCAGCGCGTTTCAGCCCATTCAGGTTCTCCGCGCGCGAATAAAAATCAGCCGCCGGAGTTGGGTGTCCAGCTCGCTTCTCACGGCGCAATTCGTTCTGGCGTTCCTGACTGTGATTCTCAGCGTGTACCTGAGCATGAACGTCAAGTACATGGTCAGCCAGGACTGGGGGTATGACCCGGCAGGGGTCCTCTCCGTGAGAGTCTCTTCAGAAGCGGAGGCCTCGGTGATGATGGACCGGATCAGTCAAATGCCAAGAGTGACTTCAGTCACAACCTCTGTGGATCAGGTCGGCCTCTCCGTAGGTCGGTCGACTGTCGGTGTCGCGGGCGAGCAAATAGACGTGCGGAGCTTCGCCGTCGGAGCGGGATATCTGGGTACCCTGGGACTGAAGTTGGCCGAAGGTCGCGGGTTTGATGCTCAGTTTGAAGGGGACCAGGCTTCGTCAGTATTGGTAAACGAGTCCTTCGTCAGGCAGCAGGGTTGGGACCGGCCGCTTGCCGAGTCTGTCAGGATCGCCGGGGCGGAGCGCAATGTTGTCGGAGTGGTGAGAGACTTCCTCATTTCTCCCATCCAAAGCGACCTCCCAACCGTCATGACGCGGGCGGGCTCCGAAGAAACCCGGTACGTCAGTATCCGAGTGAGCGGAGTCAGCGCGCGAGGGATGTTGGAGACGGTCCGCAACTCCTGGAAGGAGGCGTTCCCCGACCGCCCCTTCGATGCGGCGGTCCAGTCAGAAGTGTTCGATGCCAGATTCCAGTCGTTCGGGAATGTGGTGCGAGCCTTCTCTTACCTGTCCCTGCTGGCCCTGGCTATTGCCTGCCTGGGGCTATTCGGACTCGCCTCCCAGAATATGGCTTACCAACTGAAAGATGTCAGCGTCCGCAAGGTGCTCGGCGCTTCCAGAGGGCACCTGGCCGTTCTGGTGAATCGCAGGTTCATCTGGATGCTGATTATAGCCGGGGCGCTGGCGACTCTGGTCACGGTCGCCGGATATACTGCTCTGTTGACACTGCCGCGGTTTAAGATCCAACACCTCGCCATGGCACCGTCCTTGTTTGCAGTCGCCTACTTGGTGGTCGGGGTCACGGCCGCGCTCGCGCTGGGCACACAGACCAGGCAGGTGCTTCAGACTGATCCGGCGGAGGTGCTTCGGGGTGACTGAAACGGTGACCCGCAGGAGGACCGCGTATGGTAGAAGCCACAGGGCACCGCGAAAGACCTGGTCTACTATGGGGACGGACCAGGGCATATCCGCATTTTAACTGGCCGGCTTGGTCCTCTGTCGCCGGCAGACTGGCCTTTATGGCGCCCACCTAAGGCGATGCCGCGGGCCTTTACATTACTCGCGCCGGCGGACTAGAAACACGACTCGTTGCCGAGGGTGACTTCACCGGGACGCCGGCGTGGTCGCCTTCCCACTTGGCTAGATGCGCTAGCCGGTGGCAAGAGATGATGCCAGCGTCTATCAGACACCTTTTTGGCCGCCTCGGCCTCTAGTCATATGCGAAGTGCCCTGACATTCTCCGCCATCCTTGCCGTTGCCGGTTGTACTCCGCCGCCGGCACTGCCCCTGAATGTGGTCGTCATTCTCGCAGACGATCTCGGGACGGGGGATCTGGGGGCGTACAATGCAGCGTCCCGAATTTCCACACCGGCGATGGACGCTATCGCCCGGGAGGGAGTCCTGCTGACCGACGCACATTCGCCATCGGCCGTGTGTTCACCGACCCGATACTCGCTCTTGACCGGACGATACGCCTGGCGGACACGACTGAAGCAGGGCGTACTCTGGACTGACGATCCAGCCCTCATCGAATCGGATCGCCCAACCATCGGTTCGATGCTGCAAGCGGATGGGTACGCTACGGCGGGCTTCGGCAAATGGCACCTGGGGCTGGGTCGCGGTGAGAGAACGGATTATACCGACCTCACTCAAGGAGGACCGGCCGAGGCAGGATTCGATGTCTATTACGGCATCCCGTCGTCGCTAGACATTCCTCCCTATGTATGGATACAGGAGGACCGCGTGGAGGTCCTGGCCACCGACAGTGTGGAGGCCAGTTCGGGAAGGCGAGAGGGAGGAGGAGGCTTCTGGCGCGCCGGTCCGATGGCGCCTGACTTCAGGTTTGACAAGGTCCTGGATACGATTGGCGAGAAGGCGGCCAAGTACATCGGCACGCGGGCCAGTCAGACCGACGAACCGTTCTTCCTCTACGTTCCTCTAAGTGCGCCGCATACGCCTTGGCTTCCTGACTCAGCCAGTCAGGGTGAGAGCGGTGCCGGCTACTACGGCGATTTCGTTGTGCATGTGGACGCGGTAGTTGGCCAGATTACGAAGGCCTTGGACAGTGCAGGTCTTGCCGAAAATACGCTGCTCATCTTCACCAGCGACAACGGCGCGCATTGGACTCCGGGCGACATTCAAGAGTGGGGCCACAGGGCAAACGGCCCGTGGCGGGGTCAGAAGGCCGATATTTGGGAAGGAGGCCACCGTGTGCCGTTCATTGCCCGATGGCCGGGAGTCATTCCGGCTGGATCGAGATCAGATAAGACCGTCTCCTTAGTAGACCTGATGTCCACAATCTCAGCAGCGACGGCCGTTGCACTTCCTGAAAGCGCTGGAGGCGACAGTTGGAACGTCCTGCCGGCGCTAACTGGATCCGGCGAGATTTCCCGTGGCCCAATCGTGATGCACTCCCTGCGCGGGACTTTCGCCATTCGCGAGGGCGACTGGAAACTGATTGCCGGGCTCGGGTCTGGCGGATTTTCTGTCCCTGCAACTCGGGAGCCCGGGCCGGGCGAAGCTCCCGGGCAGCTGTACAACCTGGGACTGGATCCGGCGGAGTCCCAGAATGTCTATGCCGAGAATCCGGAGGTAGTGGAGCGGCTAGCTGGGCTGCTGGGACAGTACCAGGATGAAGGGCGCTCTCGCGCACAGCGGTTCAACCCTTGACGCCTTTTCTTAAGCTGGTCGAGGCTTGATCGTCAAACTCCAGCGAATCCAGATCAATCCTCGGTTCGGCCGCCTCAGATAGCTCAACACCGGGACTGGCGACAACGTCTAAATCGGGATCCACTGAGATAGTTTGGCGCAGCCGGTCTGCCAATACGCCCAGGCGCTCCTTCTTCTTCTTCGCCCAGCCCCTCACGGTCGCCCGGGCCACCATCAGACCGCCCACAGCACTCGCAAGCGTGGTCACGAACGCCACGAAGGGCGGGGCGTTCGTGAGGGCGAACTGGCTCAGAACATTTTCTCCGAGGATGAGCATCAGAAGGCCGCCGAGAAAGAAACCAAGAGGGTAGAACACGCGGGCAAAGCCATAGTGATACCTAACCTGGATGGAGGTCTTCCCCTTCTTCGGGTGGACGCTAACCTGGGTTCTGGTGAAGTTAACGCCCTCCGAGCCCTCGCCCAGGTAGTGGGTCCATTCGCGCGCCCGACCGATCGAACTCACCCTGCCGGAATGACCAGTAAACCTCCGGAGATCGACCAGGAGATCCTCCCATTGATCCTCAGTCATTTCGCCGTTAGCAACTCGGACCTGCTCGACCGAAAAGGGGTTCTCGATCGAGATTCCATCCGGGTTGAGGTTGCTGTCCAACTCAAGGGCCGCGGCCCGCATATCCTCAGCAGGCACCCCCAGCTCCGCCGCAATCCGCTCTATCTCTGGCAGTGACAGGCCGGGTTCGGACTCTCCGGTTCGCTCTTCATGGAGCTTCGTGGCACGTTCAATCAAAGCGCCGATCTGCTTCTCGTTGTAACGACGTCCGGTGGGTTCGTTTTGACCCATACAGGCAATCCTCTGCTATCAATGGTTGTCGGGATTACGGATCCGCGCCATCTCGGTTTCGGAGGAGGGTCTTGCCAGACGTTACTCGCTCCGCCACTCTACGACCGGGCGGTCGGTCGGCCGGCTCTGCATAGCTACCAGCCGCCGGCCCTAGCTGTTCTAGACCCGATATCTGTAGCTCAGCTTGAGGAAGAACCCATCGCTAAGCCGCGAAAAATCTGAAAAGCGGTACGTGGACGGCTCAGTCATTGTCGAGCCATACCCAAGGAAGGCGACCGTCCCCGGAGTTGGCCGGTAGGAAACCAGCCAGTCGAACTGCAAGACGTTGCGTCTGCTTGCCAGAATCGGAGAGAACTCGCCCGTTTCGCTGTCCTGAATGACGATTGGGCGTTCCGTCCTGGAAGCGTCCCGCAAGTTGTCGACAAAGTTGGAATCGTACTGCCCCACCACACGCAGGAAGAGGGAGGGGGTCACCTGATACTCCACTTTCAGTCGGGGCACACGGTGGAGGCCCACATTGGACCTATCTGACAGCCTTACGAACTGCTGATGATTGTAGAGAAAATTGATCCTGATCTGATCGGTTGGGTCCCAGTTGAGTCCCGCGGTCATTAGCAGTATGTCCGCGGACGCCCACTCGAAGAAATTATCATCCCGGGCAGCCGCGACGAATAGGGATCCCGAGAACTTCTTCCACTGAGGCGTCCTAGACGTGCTCCAGAAACCGAGATTGGTCAGTCGATCTTCACCTACATACAGAGTTGGGTCGCCCCCGGCCACGGCGGGAGCCACGAAGTATCCCTGATAAAGCTCGGCCGGATATTTGAACGACTCGAAGAAGACAGTCGTGTTACCGCCCCATCCGCCGCGAAATTCGTAGGCCGTATTGAAATGCAGTTTACGGTCATTGGGCCCGGTGCCCTGAGTGAACCGCTGGTAGTCCCAGGTCCCGTCAAAAGTCAATCCAGCGGTGAAGGACTCCCACAATCCTCCTTCCTGACCGAACCATGTCACTCGCGGCGCCAGCGTCGCCTGCACAATCCCTGTCCGAGTAATGAAGCCCGATTCGGCGTTGAAGTCGTCGTGGAACCCAACGATGGCAAAGGTAGCCCCATACTTCCGTCCCGAGGCAGAGGTGGCCAGACGCCACATGGGCGCCACCACAGTCTCGCCGGCACCTCCGGTAAAGCTGCCTCCAATCTGATACGTCGCCGCGTAGATGCCTGATACCAAACGGCCGTCGGCAGCAACAACCCGGTTCCAGCGTTCCCCGTCAATCTTGTCCGTATAGGTCAGTCCGACGCTGTTCTGCCCGGACAAGTCTCTTCCCAAGCGCACCGCTTGAAAGTATCTCGGGGCCAGACCGGCCAGGGATCCGGCGGTGTTGTCCACCGCGCTGAGGACCGCCACGTTGGTCGAACCAGTCTTTCCCGTCAGCTTGACCGCGGACACTGGGTTCCCTATTCGACGCGTGTAGACCAGATTCGTCGGGGATTGGAAAAGCTCGATCCCGTCGAGGAAGAACGGTCGCTTCTCTGGGAAGAAGAGCGCCTGCCGGGGATCGTACTGGATCTGAGCTACGTCCGCTTCGACTTGCGAGAAGTCCGGATTCACCGTGCCATTGAGCGTCAGATTATTGGTGACTCCCCAGCGCACATTCACTCCAAGGGGGTCCCGCACATCGTCGTCCCAGGAAGCATCGCCAGAACCTCGATTCAACGAACCCGTGATCTCTGGGCTGATATCCAGGACCAGACCACGCTTCAGGTCGGTCAAATCTTCCAGTGTCCCATTCTGACTCAGGAACGAGGCATTCGCCTGAAGCACGGGTGTCCACGTGGTGGAGTAGCCCGAGTGTGCCACATTCCGGACTACGTTGAATCCCCACGACTGGGTTGGGTCCGCCTGGAATCTCAGGCTTTGAAACGGAATACTAATCTCTACCTCGTAGCCCGAATCCGTCTCGCGGCCCTTGGATACGTAAACGTAGTCGGGGCTCAGGTCCAGCGAGTAGGGCGAGGTGTTTCCTGAGAAAAAGCTGGACCCAGACCGCTGGGTGTCCTTCAGGATGCCGTCCGCCTGCTGGCCCAGTGGGTTTACCGCGACGACCACGGCCTGACGCTTGTCGTTGTAGGTATCCAGAACCAGCATCACATGGTCATCCCCCGAAATCTTGTCTCGGTCTGCAAGGGTGGCGCGGACCTGGCCATGGGTCTCAAACGCCCGAATTCCAAAGTGAATGGCAGTGGCTTCATACCACACGAAGACGTGGGTCGAATCCACCGCGGGCCTCCCGTCAACCGGCTGATACTGCGAGAACCCCGTCAGTCGTGAGGCTTGCGTCCAGACCTCGTCGTCTAGAACGCCGTCCACAACGTGCGATACCCCGCTCAGGCGAGGCAGGCTTACCTGGATGACATCCCCTGCCGGCCGACCTGTAGGCTCGGGCGGGTCCGCCTGAGCCGAAACATCAACGGGCAGCGCGAGAAGGAGTAGGCAAAACAAGCGAAGGGAGGATGTCATGGGCTAACGGTGGACGAGGCCGGGGCGGCAATGTGGCTGGCCGGTGGCCTAAGACATGATGGGGGAGAGGTTCCTGGGCATCTACCGACGCGTCGCCCCCAGCACTAGGCTTCGCGGCATGTCTGCTGATCCGGGGTTAGATTGAGGCGGTTTTCAACGGAGTCAACCCACCGCGTCGGGCGGCCTAAACGAGAAAGGAGTCACCATGAAGGTAGAAAACAGCATCGAAATCGAGGCACCGATGGACCAGGTGTGGGACAAGATCAGTCGACTCACCGACATCGCGCTCTGGACCCGGACGGTCAGGGCAGCGCACTTTCACACCGAGACCGAACGCGGAGTAGGTGCCGGACGAACGTGCGATGTGCCCGGCTTTGGTACTTTGGTTGAGAACGTCTTGGAGTGGAAAGAAGGCGAGTCTTACACGTTGTCGCTGGAAGGACTGCCCTTCTTTGTAAAGAAAGCCCATGGAGGCTGGAGCCTCAAAGAGGTGAGCGACAACCGCACCCGTGCCACTACGTTTATCGTGATGAAGACTGGGTTGTGGCCGGTGGGTGCCCTCATGGAGAAGTTCGTGCTGGGACCACAACTCAACAAAACCATCGCAATCGTTCAGTCGGAGTTTAAGGCGTTCGTTGAGCGAGGAGATGCCGCCGATCAAGTTGCCCAGCCGCCGGACCCTGTCGGATAGGAGCGGAGATCGCGGCCAGGCCGTTCTGAGACCCCTGCCCAGAGGATCAGAAAACTGACTCCTGCTGGGCTCCACTAGTGTAGTGCGCCGTAGTTGAGGGAGCTTGTTTGGGCTTGTTCTCTCAAGCAGACGTGAGGACATCGCCCCAGCCTGAAGGTGGACATAAGCGGACGCTCGATGCGCCGGAGTGGAATAAGGGATCCCAA
>JBLFXH010000116.1:0-10222 GCA_047611125.1 Rhodothermales bacterium | reverse complement strand
CAGGGCAGTGGCAAAGTATCTGGCACGCCTCCGTGCCGGACGGCAAACTTACCCGCCTGACGAAGGACTCGGTACGCATCGGCAGCCTGACGATAGCGCCGGACGGCAAGCACCTGGCCTTTTCTGTCAGACGCGAAAACCTGCGCAATCAAGGCAACCTTTCTGAGATCTACCTGTGGTCTCCGGCGGACTCGAGCACCAGCCGGGTAACCTCCAACGCTGCACCCGAGGGGCGACTGCAATGGTCGCCAGACTCGCGGGCCCTGGCCTACGTCGCGGCCGACACCTCTTCCTGGGAGCTCCGAAACGGGAAAATCTGGTTACGAGACTTGGAATCAGGCTCTACTAGACTCCTCTCCGGGGCGTTTACCGGGAATGTCGGGAGCTACGTATTCAGTCCGGATGGCGCGTCGATTCTGTTCAACGGGCAGCATCGGACCAACCGGAATTTGTATCGGCTACAGGTGGCCTCAGGCTCGCTGGAGCGCGTGTCGAATGTTATGGGAAGCCTAGACGTGATGGCGTTCTCAGCCGACCGCTCGCGCATGGTGTACAGGTTCTCCAACACGGCCACCGCGCCGGACCTATTCACGTCTCCCACCGACTCGCTCAATCCCACTCGCCTGACCGATCTCAATCCTTTGGTGAGGGACAGCCTCCTGCTTGCCACTCAAGAGGTGATTCGTTGGGGGAGTACGGACGGTACTCAGATCGAGGGACGCCTTTTGACGCCAGCCGGCCACGACGAAAAACCGGCCCCGTTGCTTTTGCATATCCACGGAGGCCCAGCCGGTGTGTTTACGAATCGGTTCAGCTATCGGGACCATGTCTGGGCCGGTCTGGGCTACGTGCAGTTGATGCCCAACGTCCGGGGCTCCTCCGGGTACGATGATGCCCTGCTCCGCGGCAACATGCGCGATCTCGGCGGCGGTGACTTCCAGGACCTGATGACCGGAGTTGATTACGTGGTCGAACAAGGCATCGCGGACCCCGAGCGATTAGCAGTTCGAGGTTGGAGCTACGGCGGGATTCTGGGTGGTTGGACAATCACGCAGACCCACCGCTTTAAGGCCGCTTCCGTAGGCGCCATGGTCTCGGACTGGACCAGTGAGTATGGTCCAGGCTTCAACTACGACGTCAGCCGCTGGTACCTGGGCGGCACGCCCTGGGACAATGCCGAATTCTGGCGCGAACGCTCCCCGCTCACCCATGCGCACAAAGTCCGGACGCCCACCCTCATCCTGCACGGGATGAACGACACTACGGACACAGAGCCGCAGTCCATGATGTTTTTTGCCGCCATTCGAGACGGTGGCTCCGCGCCCGTTCGGTACCTGCGCTTTCCCAGAGAACCACACGGGTTTCGGGAGCCCCGACATCAGCGGACGAGGGATGTTGAAGAGTTGCAGTGGATCCACTCACGCGTGAGTGGCCAGGAGTGGACTCCGTGGCCGATGCCGGCCAAGGCGGAGTCTGAGAAGAAGTAAGCGCTCCCGAAGCTTCGGCCTCCGTGCGCCCGCAGCCTATGCCCAACACATTCGTCGTCAGCGATTGGCACCTCCACCATCGCAACATTCTCCGGTACTGCCCTCACCGGCTGGACCTGTGGCCCGGCGTGGAAGAAATGAATGTGGGCCTGCTTGAGGCCGCGCTCGATACCGTGGCAGAGGGCGATCGACTCTACTTCCTCGGGGATCTGACATTTCAGATTGGCAGCTGTCGCGATCGTGTACTTGAAAGCCTGCGGCCGCTGGCCGACCGCCTGGGCGAGTTTCACTGGATTGTCGGCAACCACGATGAGCCTGACCGGATGCCGGACGTGGCCGCCCTCTTTGACTCAGTTGTACATGCCGCTCAGTTTCGGGTAGGGCCGCGCCACGTGTTTCTATCGCACTACCCCGTTGAGGTGGCCCATCGCGATCTACTGCGGCTAGTGTCGATTCACGGACACCACCACGGGACCATCCACAACCCGCTCGGCAGAATCGACGTGAGCGTAGACAGCCTCTACGGGATCCGAGAGCAGTTCAACCCTGCGTACAGAGGCGAACCGATTTCGCTGGAGACGGCATTGGCGCTGGCGGATGTGGACATCGCGGCCCCGTTTGAATCCGAAGGACAACCGGAAAACTGAGCGCGCTGGTTCTCAGGCCAGAGCCTCCCCTGGTCCGGGCCGTCGGCTTTTGCCGTCGGCCCTTTCTTTGTGGCTGCCTTAGCGGCTCCTCAAGTGGTGTGATGTCGTGGTCTCCCCGTCAGTCGACTAGGGAGTCCACTGATATTGCGCGGGCTCGTCGCTCCCGATACTTTGACGAAACGTTGAATCCAAGTACATCCCAGCCATGACCTCTCCGGAAACCCTGCTCATTCGCAGCCTCGCCGCAGTGACTCTTGTCACCCTGCTATCAGCCTGCAACACGGAGTCCCCCATTTCTGGTGAGGAACGAGCGATTCTAACTCACGCCCCCGTCGTTCCGGCAGCCATCACGAGGAATCACCCGACCAAGGTGATCATCGAACTCGAAACTACAGAAGAGGTCAAACGCTTGGCCGATGGCGTTGAGTACACCTTCTGGACCTTTGGCGGCGAAGTCCCTGGCAAGTTTATGCGAGTTCGAGAAGGCGATCAGGTGGAATTCCACCTGAACAACCGGCCCGACTCGAAGATGCCGCACAACATCGACCTCCATGCAGTGACCGGAGCCGGTGGTGGCGCCGCCTCATCGTTCACCGCCCCCGGGACTGGGTCCACATTCTCATTCACGGCACTGAATCCCGGACTGTATGTCTACCACTGTGCCACTGCACCGGTCGGTATGCATATCGCGAATGGGATGTACGGCCTGATCCTGGTCGAACCTAAAGGCGGCCTGCCTCCCGTGGACAAGGAGTACTACGTGATGCAGAGCGAATTCTACACAGGTGGCTCCTACGGAGAGGCCGGACTGCAGCCCTTCGACATGGAGAAAGCCATCAACGAAGAGCCTGACTACGTGGTATTCAATGGCGCCGTTGGCGCCTTGGTGGGCGACAATGCCATTACGGCCGAAGTCGGCGAACGCGTCCGTCTGTATGTCGGAAACGGCGGTCCAAACCTCGTCTCATCTTTCCACGTGATCGGCGAGATCTTCGACCTGGTCTACACCGAAGGCGGGTCTATCCCCAATCAGACGAACGTCCAGACCACGCTCGTCCCTGCCGGTGGCTCCGCCATCGTTGAATTCACCGTCGATGTCCCGGGGACATTCATCATCGTTGACCACTCCATCTTCCGGGCCTTCAACAAGGGCGCCTTGGGCATGCTGACGGTGACGGGCGAGGAGAATCTTGAAATCTACTCTGGCAAGCAGGACGAGACGGTTTACCTGCCGGAAGGTGGTGGCATCCAGGAAATCGTCGCGGAAGCCACCGCTCCAGCGGCCAACCTGACGCTCGAAGAGCGCATAGCTGCGGGAGGCCGTGTCTTCGCACAGAACTGCGCCGCCTGTCACCAGCCTGAAGGACAGGGTATGGCGGGTGCGTTCCCGCCACTGGCTGGCTCGGACTATCTGCTTGCCGACCGTGACCGTGCAATCCGCACCGTGGTCAATGGCCTGAGCGGACCCGTCACAGTCAACGGAACGGACTACAACGGCGTGATGCCAGGTGTTCGCCTGTCCGATGCTGATGTGGCAAACGTCCTGACGTTTGTGATGAAGTCTTGGGACAACAACGGACCAGAAGTTACCTCAACCGATGTAGCCCGGGTCCGCCGCGAGCACTAGTCGTGTTACGTCTGAGACAGGCGATTGATATAGTGGTGCTCGTCAGGTACCCGAGGTCTCAAGCGCCCCGGTTTCATGCGCTTCGTTATCGTTCTCCTCCTTTGCGGCATCGCTTTCCCAGTCGCGAGTCCCGCGCAGGAGACGACCAGCGTGTTCCAGGCGGTCAACGCCCCCTTGGGCGATGACGAGTACCGGAATGCGGGTGCCGGCGCGCTGAGCAATGGTGTAACCGGGCGTCCAGTTATTGCGGATCCCGTCGGGACTCAGATCAACCAGGCCCTGTTTTAGGGAGCGACAGGTCAGTTCGAGGCAGCTTACGCCATGCAAACAGACGCCTTCGACAATCCGGCAGACCATGAGGCCAGCTACCTCAACATTGCCGCGCGTGTGAACCACAAACGCGTGGGTGTTTCTGTGGCCTACGAACTAATGAGCGGGTCTCCGGAGGACGGAGCGTTTGCACCCCTCTTGCCACCCTTCACAAGTTCAACGGTTGGGCGGATCAGTTTCTAGGCACACCCGCAAACGGACTCGCCGACTTCCAGATCGGATTGTCCACCTCTATTGAGGATGCGAAACTGGCCGTGGTCTACCATGATTTCGCTGCCGACACGGGCGGCGGCCGGGATTCGTATGATGCGGTCGAACCCTAAGGCCGGCTGGACCCGTCCGCACGAACCGCATGATCGACCCCGCAACGATCTCCTACCTAACAGAGCTCACGGCCAACAATGACCGTGACTGGTTCAAGGCGCATCGCGATCGGTACGAGGCCGCCTTGGCAAATGCCAAAGCATTCGCCGAGCGGGTGGTCTTTGAGATGAAGCAAGGCGATGACATCGAGGACTACCGGATGTACCGCATTTACCGGGATGTCCGCTTCTCCAAGGACAAGACGCCATACAACCCCCGGTTTGGCTTTTCGCTCAAGCGACTCAAGCCGCGCCTGAGGGGCGGTTACTTCGTTGACCTGGAGCCGACTCAGACCCGCGTAGTTGTTGGCTTCTGGGCACCGAACGGGGATGACATGGCGCTGATACGCTCGCATATTGAGTCGGACGGGGACCGCCTGAGGGAGGTGGTGGAGTCTCCCCAGATCAATTCTGTTTTCGGATCACTGGTAGGCAATGGGCTCAAGACAGCACCCCGTGGCTTTACGCAGGACCATCCCGACATCGACCTGCTGCGCATGAAGCAGTTTCTCTTCAAGACAGCGTTTTCCGTGGAGGAGACGCTTTCACCTGATTTCGTGGATGAGGTGGTATTCACCCTGCGTGCTGTGCGACCGTTCTTCGACCACATGAGCGAGGTCCTAGGGCACGATGTGAACGGGGTCAGTCTGTACTGAATTGGCCGGTGCCGCCGATTGGGTTCGATGTTTGTCAAAAGGGAGACCATCTCCCAACTGACGCCGAAGATTCGGCCGCTTTAACACATGCGACTTGGCACCATCGCGACGCCAACCCGGCGTTTCATTCTGTTTTTGACTGTTTTCACGGTCACAACGGCCGCGCCCTTGGTCGGTTTGGCCCAGAGTCCGGCGGCCACCGTAGATCGGGTTATCCTGATTTCGGTAGATGGATTGAGTTCCGAATTGATACAGTCGGCGGATTCCGATGACCTTCCGGGATTCTACAGGTTGATGAGCGAGGGGGCATTCACGCTCAACGCACGTGTTGATCCGGATATCTCGGTGACCCTACCAAATCATACGTCGATGATCACCGGTCGATTCGCCGCCGGAAGCGCTGGGCACGACTGGTTTCAGAACGTGGACCCCAATCCGGGAGAGACACTCCACCTCCAGAGTGGCACATACGTAGCAAGCGTCTTCGACGGTGTTCACGACCGCGGCGGTCGTACCGGCCTCTTCACGACGAAGACCAAATTTTCGCTTTTCGACGAATCCTACGGCCCCCAGCATGGAGCGCCGGATGCTACCGGCCCCGACAATGGGAGGGACAAGATCGACACCTTTGTCTTCGAGCGATCCTCCTCTAGGCTGGTTGACGCGTTCCGCAGTTTTGGTGGAGGGCAGGGCTTCGACTTTTCGATGATTCATTTTTCTGAGCCCGACTTAGCCGGCCACGCTCTCGGATGGAGCACAGACTCGGTGTCAGGCTATGCCTATGCCGTTCGCCTGGCCGACCACTTGATCTCTGACGTACTCGACTTCGTCAATTCGGACCCGGCGTATGCTGGAAAGACTGCCATTATTGTCACAGCAGATCACGGGGGCCTTGGCTTCGAACACAGCACACCGACTGACCCGTCCGTGTACACAATCCCGCTCTTCGTCTGGGGTCCGGGCGTTACCGTGTCCGCTGACCTGTACCAGTTGAGTCCGGACAGGACCAATCCTGGCTCTGGGCATATCACCAGAGGACAGGCCGAGACGACCCTGCCGATCTTCAATGCAGACGCCGGCAATTTGGCGCTATCGCTTCTTGGCTACCCGGCCATCGCCGGATCTACGGTGAACGCGATCCAGGACCTGAATGCAGGAAGCAACGGCGGTGGTGGAAACGACGGCGGCGATGATGGCGGCGACTCGGGCCCCCAGGCCGTCACTTTGGAGCTACAGGACGGCGTGTCGCCCTCGGCCGCATACAGCGGAACCGTCGACACCAAGCTTCGCTCTGATGCGCCCCAGGTAGCGTTCGGCGGAGCCCCCATCCTGGAGGCCGACGGCCTACCATCGTACCGGGTGCTCATGGGTTGGGATCTCGCGGACGTCCCGCCTGCAGCGGTCATTCAGTCTGCCACACTCAACCTGACTGTGATGGATGTCTCCTCGGACACCTACGGCCTTTTCGCCATGAAACGCAGCTGGTCTGAGTCGGAGGCTACCTGGCTTCGCGCCGATGGGACATCGAATTGGAATCAAGCGGGTGCGCCTGGTAGTGATCAGGCTTACAACGTGCTGGCTTCGTTCAATCCCGGTGGTTTGGGACAGATTTCCGTCCCGTTGAACGCCGCCGGAATTGCTGCCGTGCAGGCGTGGACACGGTACCCCTCGACTAACTTCGGATTCGCCCTTGGCAATATTTCGGGAGGCGCAGACGGCGTGGATTTGGCATCCAGAGAATCGTCTCCAGCCTCATCCAGGCCCCGCCTTACCGTGGTGTACACCCTCGACTCCGATCAGAGCACCAATCTGCCCCCGCTGGCATTGTTCAGTCTGACTCCTGACACTCCCGCTTTAGGGGAAACGGTCTCGTTTGATGCCGGCGGCTCCTCAGATCCCGACGGCACCGTTGTCTCCTACAACTGGGACTTTGGAGACGGGAGTCAGTCGAGCGGTCTCTTGACCACCCACGCCTATTCCAATGTCGGTCAGTACTCCGTTTCTCTGACCGTAGCTGACGACAAGGGCTCCCAAGCCACCTTCCAGCGATCTGTCGTGGTGCTCGGCGAGACGACCGTCCGAATAGGCTTCCAGGATGGGGTCAGTCCTTCTCCGACCTATCTGGGGACTGCCGACACGAAGATGAGCGCGGACGACCCGAGTGCCGATTTTGGGGCGGTCGACAATATGGAGATCGACGGGTCGCCCGAACTCGGTGTGCTCCTTCGCTGGGATACTTCCGAGGTCCCCACCGGAGTCACAGTCCTGTCAGCCTCCATCTCGCTGTCTGTGTTCGACTCCTCCCCTGATACCTATGAGATGTACGGGCTGCTCCGCTCGTGGTCAGAGACGGAGGCCAATTGGCTCAACGCCACCGCCACGACTCCCTGGGCTAAGACCGGTGCCGATGGCCTCGCAGATCACGACAACCCCGTTGTGGGTCTGATCCACTCCCAGTACACCGGCCGTCGGACGTTCCAACTCAACGAGAACGGCATTGCGCTCGTGCAAGACTGGATCGGCAACCCTGATGGCAACTACGGGCTGGTCATCCAGGACTACGACCACTCCACCGATGGCGTCGACTTCCTCTCGCGAGAGACGGCGGACTCGGCACAGCGGCCCCGCCTTGAGATAGAGTACACCAGCCAGCCTTCGGCGGGTCGTATCTCGATCGTCTCCGATTCAGGCAATCCCGTGTTGCAACAGGAGGCCTCGGCCGTCGGCTTCTCGTCTGATCCCGATGCTCCAGTCTTGGCGCCAATCGCGGACAGTTACCTCACCTCGCCCACCCAAATTGATGCCTCGGCAACCTCTTCTGATCGCGAATACAGAGTTCTCACCGGATCCAATACGCAGGCCCTGCTCGTGATGGAGGCCACTGACTCCCTTCGCGTAGACCGGAGCGTGGGCTCCTTCGCCCTGGATCAGGTGCTGGAGGTTGACGGAAGATCGTGGGGTGTCTTTCGGCGGACCATTGGCCGAGGAGCTACTGCTCTGGACATCCCCAAAGGCGGACGATTGTATCTGCCGGGCGATTCGGGGTCGGCGAGCTCAACTGGGACGGTACCTACCGACCGCGGGGTTGGATTGGGGTCCGGACTCCGCGCCTTTCCAAACCCGTTCACATCGGCGCTTCAAGTGGAGTTTCCGGGCGGTGGGTCGGCACAGGTAGACGTGATAGACGTCCTCGGTCGGAGACTGGCCAGTGTGCAACTCGTGGATGGCCGAGCTGAGGTGCCGACGGATCAGTTGAGTCCGGGCACGTACGTTCTACGCCTCCAGCGGGAGGGTCAGCCAGACGAGTCGATTCTCGTAACCAAGGGATCCTAATCGCTCCGACTACTTCCCGAAGTTCTTGTACATCTCCGTGGGCGTGCCGACCAAGCGCGGACCTGACGGTCGCTAGAGAAGTCTTCTCGGAGTCCCGCCCTCCTCCCCTTTCCATGAACGGAAACTGATGTGGTCGTACTTAGAATCCCTCGGGCCGCTCTTCCCAGGCACCAGTTGCCCGTTCAAGCGCAAGACCCACTCGTCCTAGGGTGCCCTCGTCGAAGAGTCTTCCCACTAGCGTGACGCCGTGTGGTACCCGGCGGGGTGGCGTAAAGTCCGGTGTGGGGATGTCGGGACCCGGAGCCCAGTCGCTTCGGGCCTTGGAAACTTCTACGAATCCGGTGCGAATGGTCAGGGATGGATGGCCACACGCGTTTCCAAGGGCCAGCATTTCGTCGCGTAGAGACGGCACCAGCAGGAGGTCGACCTCCGAGAAGATTCTCGCCATCTCGAGGCACGCCATTCGCCGCATCCGGTCAGCCTGCACGAAGTCCACGGCCGAAAGGAAGCGGGCCTCCCGGAAGAGGTTCGGCCAGGCATCGGGGCGCTGCACCTTCATGGTCTCGGCGGCGCCGCTCAGCGTCAGGTCCTCAAAGGCCGCGGCGGCCTCGGCAAAGACCAACAGCCAGAGCGATTGGAAGGGCCAATCAGGAAGGGAGACTTCCACAGGGTCGAGGCCGAGTTCGCGCAATTCGTCTAGAGCGGCTCGATCCACGCCCGTCGCGGGCGCCTCGTTCATCCAGGCCGGGAAGTAGCCGACCTTGAGTCCCTGAACCGATGCTCCGGCGTCGTAGTCGAGCGTCGCTGGTACCGAAGATGCATCGCCGGCATCGAATCCGGAGATAGCCTCCAGTACCAACATGGCATCTTCAGCGGACCGGGTCATGGGGCCGAGCTTGTCGAATGACCAGCAGAGGGTCATCGAACCGGAGCGGGGCACACGACCGAATGTCGGCCTGAGCCCCGCCACTCCGCAGCGCATGGCCGGGCTGATGA
Organism: Rhodothermales bacterium; assembly: GCA_047611125.1. Lineage (GTDB taxonomy): Bacteria > Bacteroidota > Rhodothermia > Rhodothermales > UBA10348 > JABDJZ01. The sequence goes on along the minus strand of JBLFXH010000116.1, from coordinate 784 downwards.
TCGAGCCTCCTGTTTCGCTTCCGATCGAGAACCCCACGAGGGCCGCCGTGGTGGCGGCGCCGGGACCTGCGCTTGAGCCGGATGCGCCCTCTTCGGGAAGCCAGGGATTGACCGTCTCGCCACCGAACCAGATGTCGTTGAGCGCAAGTGCACCGAGACTGAGTTTGGCGATGAGGATGGCGCCAGCCGCCGTAAGGCGACTGATGATAGCGGCATCCGTGTCCGGCACCCGATCACGGAATGGCTCCGCACCATAGGTGGTGGGAATGCCGGCTGTGTCGATCAAGTCTTTCGCTCCCCACGGAATGCCGTGGAGAGAGCCTCTGTATTTCCCGGCAGCGATCTCCGCGTCTGCCTGGCGGGCTGCAGCCAGACCCTCTTCGCGAAGAAGGGTGATCACGCAGCCGAGCTGCCCGTCGAACCGGTCTATGCGGTCCAGATAGATCTGCGTCAGTCGTTCTGAGGTGAGCTGCCGTGACTCAATCCACCGGGAGAGTCTGGATACCGGCGCGTAAGCAATGTCCTCGTCCGAGTCGGGAAGCGGCCCGGCATCATGGTCCGCCCGGATGAACTGCTCTGTGAGGTCCGGCACCGTGACTCCCGGAAGCACCGGATTCCACACGTGGGCGGGCGAGACTTCAGGTCCAATCGCCAGCGTGCGCGGACCGGCCCGCCGCTCCAGCATCGCCGCCATCGAGCGCCCCCAGGCCTCAGATGCCATCTCTCTTTGAGGGGCGTCCATCGAGACCTGCATCAGCTTTTCAGCCTCTGCGAACGTACGCGG
>JBLFXH010000115.1:0-10223 GCA_047611125.1 Rhodothermales bacterium | reverse complement strand
ATTGGTCCGGGGCGGCAGCAGCTCACTCTCTGGCAGCAGCCTTTCTCTGGAACAGACGCTCCTTGGGCACCACAATCAGCAACCAGAGGACCCCACAGAAAAACTGCACGCCACCCAAAAGCAAAATAACGCCTCGCAGATCCAGCGTCTCGGCATCCAGAATGAGACTCGCGGCCAGAATTGCGACAGTATCGGCGACCATCACCGCTAGCCACTCGGTGGCGAAGACACGGCCCCGCCATCGGTCCTCGGTTCGTTCTTGGAGCAGCACATTGGAAAGCACCCAGTTCGCTCCTGAGGTGGCGTGAGCCAGGATGATCAGCCCGCAGATCCAATAGGTCCAAGGCATGAATCCAATGGCTAGGTAGCAGAGCGCGCTAACCGAGATGGAGATACCCAGGATGGCCGGCCAGTGCGTCCGGTCCTTGGCCAGGGATCTGGCCACAATGGGACCGATCCCCGTTCCCAGCCCTCGCGCGGCGAACAAAATTCCGATGGCGACAGAGGCGGCGGCCGGCTCAAGCGCCTCGCCCAGCAATGCCAGGAGAAAGACAAGCCCACCGCCGGCGATGGCCCAGGTAGCCTTCGCGAGCGCCATGCGCCCGATCTCCGGCACCTCGATCATGTGTCGCCAGCCAGCCAACACGTCTTTGTAGGCCGTGACAAGTAGACCGGATCCTTCTCGCACGGGATCGGTGTTCTGGGGAATGACGGTCCGCCAGATGAACCACGCCGAGACCAGGTAGGTGAGAGAGTCCAAGACGAAGACTGCCTTCAGTCCCAGATACGCGGTGGCAAAGCCACCGGCCGCGGCCCCGAATGCCAGCAACGTGGACCACGTGGTGGCCATCAGTGCGTTGGCCGTCATGAGCTCATTCGGCGCCACCATATTGGGGACTGATGAGTTCTGGGCCGGCCTGAACACCGACCCGACCACCACCTGAATGACGGTGAACAGGTAGATCAGCCAGACCTCGCTTGCCTCGTCTACCATAAGAAAACCCAGCACTACCACCGCGCGGATCAGGTCCGCCCAAATCATCACCCGCCGCCGGTTGAACCGGTCAACCAGGAGGCCTGCCACTGGAGATGCCAGTCCGGACGGCAACATCTTCGAAATGAACACCGCACCGAGGGCGAGTTCAGACCCGGTCAGCTGGAGAATCAGCGCATAGAGGGCGATCGTATTGAACCAATCGCCCAGCAGCGAGACCACGTTCCCCAACCAAAGCCGGCGGAACATGACGTTCTGCCGGACTAGTTGGATGTAGCCGACCTCCCAGGTGGCAGCAGGACTTGCCGAACTCAATGCCCCGGTGAGCCGGACCCGTCCGTATCCGCTGCGTCTTCAGGGGCTTCCGGCCTTAGCAACGGAAAGAGGATCACGTCGCGAATGGAACGCGAATCGGTCATCAGCATCGCGAGACGATCAATTCCCACGCCCAGGCCGGCCGTCGGTGGCATTCCGTACTCGAGTGCGCGGAGGTAGTCCTCGTCAATTGCCATCGCCTCGTCATCGCCCGCTGCGGCCAACCGATCCTGAGCTTCGAACCGACTCCGTTGGTCATCCGGATCGTTCAACTCACTGAACGCATTGCAGATTTCCTTGCCGCCGATGATAGCCTCGAATCTCTCGACCAGACCAGGTATGGTGCGATGCCGCTTGGCCAGCGGACTCAACTCAACGGGGTAGTCCGTGATGAACGTCGGCTGGATGAGATTCGGCTCCACGAACTCGCCGAAGATCTCGTCGATGATCTTGCCGGAGCCCATTGAGGCATCGATCTCCAACCCGAGTTCCTGTCCAATACGAGCTAGCTCTTCTCGAGACAGCCCATAGAGGTCGTGGCCGGTGCGCTTTTGGATGGCCTCGAACATGGGCACCCGCTTCCACGGACGCTTGAACGAAATTTCGTGTTCGCCGAATTGAACGACAGGCGACCCATGGAGCAGCGTGGCCACGTGCTCCACCATTTCCTCCACCAGATCCATCATCCAGTCGTAGTCCCGATAGGCTACGTAGAGCTCCATCATGGTGAACTCGGGATTATGGAATCGGCTCAGACCCTCGTTCCGGAAATCCTTGGCAATCTCGTAGACCCCGTCCAGCCCGCCAACAATAAGCCGCTTGAGATACAACTCATCTGCGATGCGCAGGAAGAGCGGCATGTCGAGGGCATTGTGGTGGGTCGTGAAGGGCCGCGCGGCTGCTCCGCCGTAGACCGGCTGCAGCGCCGGCGTCTCCACTTCCAGATAGCCCTTCTCGTCCAGAAACGACCGCATACCGGAGATCATCTTGGCGCGCTGGCGGAAGGTCTCCCGCACCTTAGGGTTGACCACGAGGTCCACATAGCGCTGACGGTATCGGAATTCCTTGTCGGTGACTTCGTTGAACACCTCGCCGTCCTGCTCCTTGACCACCGGTAGCGGTCGGAGCGCCTTAGCCAACAACACAAGCTTCTCGGCGTGTACCGTGACTTCGCCCATGCGAGTCCGAAACGCGTAGCCTTCGATGCCGACGATGTCGCCAATGTCGAGCAGCCGCTTGAATACGGTGTTGTAGAATCCCTCGGGGAGATCATCCCGTCGGATGTAGACCTGAATGAGGCCGTCAGCGTCCTGTAGGTGGAAGAATGAGGCCTTGCCCATGATGCGGCGTGACATCATCCGTCCGGCGATGCTCACGCGGAGTGGCGTGGGGCCGTTTTCCTCACCGGGCTGGTGCTCCTCATCCTTGAAAGACGCGATCAAGGGCGCCGACCGGTGCGTAACCGACCACGAATGCGGATAGGCCTCGATGCCCGCGGCTTCGAGTTCGGCGCGCTCCTCACGCCGGCGCAGTTCCTGCTCTGAATAGTCGCGACTCATCGATTCGCGGGTCGAATGACCATCGGAAGCGGGTCGTTCGGCTGATCGCCAAGAACTGGCGTCGTAGCATCGCCTCGAGTGTTTGGCGTGCTCACTCGGCTGATGGCGTCAAGCACTTCCAAGCCCTCCACGATCTCACCATAGACGGTGTACTGGGTGTCCAGCAGGGGTGCGCCACCCACCGTGGTATAGATCTCTCGGTGTTCCGCGGGAAACTTGAACGGCTGACCCGATTGGTTGCTGTAGTGTTCCTCAATCTGGTCCAACTCCGCGTCTGCATACGCACGTCCCGAAACGAGGTAAAACTGACTCCCGCTGGATGCCTTCTCTGGGTTGTTCGGTCTCCGGGCCGCAGCCAGGGCTCCCCGCTTGTGGAAATACTCTGGGCGCAGTTCGGCAGGCACAGTATATCCAGGACCGCCGATGCCGTTGTTCATCGGGTTACCGTCCTTCGAGTTCGGATCGCCGCCCTGGACCATGAACCGCGGAATCACACGATGAAGCAACGTGCCATCGTAGAAATTTTCCGATACCAGCTTCCGAAAGTTCTCGGCATGCAGCGGCGTGTTTTCGTAGAGCCGAACCGTGATCGTCCCCAGCTGGGTCTCGATGTCGAACAGGTCGGTTGATGGTTCCACTTTCGGCCCGCAGCCGACCAAGAAAAGGGTTAGCAGGAGGAAAGTCGTAAGATTCCGAAACATGATTTAGGGGTCCGCTTGTAGCGTTTTGGCCAGGTAACGGGCAATGGCCGTCTGGAGAAGACGTTCCTGATCAATCTCGGAAAGAACCGGGACCGTCCGAATTCGCTCCCATCCGGAATCATCTCCGGTGCGGCGATAGACTCCGATCTCCGACAGCACGGCATAGGTACCGTCCATTATCAAGTCCTGCTTCATTTCCTTCTTCAGGCGAGGCTCAAATTCGCCACCCCGGGAATCAATGCCTATCAAGAACAGAAGAGATTCCACCGAGGGCTCACGTCCGAATCGCTTTTGCGCCCAATCGCAGGTCTTTTTCCACTCGGCTTCCTGACCGGGGTCTGTGAGCATGACTTCAATGGAAGGGGCGGACTCCATCAGTCGTGCCCGTTTGCCGGCGGCACAGGCAAGGCCTCAATGGCTCGATCCAGAATCTCCATGGCATCAGCACTGGAAAGCCGGGCTGTTCTTCGGGCGATGCGGACCGTCTCGGTGACAATGGCCACGTAGGCCGTAATCAGATGTGGTGCCCGATCTGACAACATCTGGACGTGGCGAGCCACTGTGTCCGAGTCGCCTCGCGCCACAGGACCGGAAAGCGCAAGATCAGGACCCCGTTCGCGGATATTGGCCACCGTGCCTTCCAGTAGGGGCTGAAGCATCCCTACCACCTCTTGTTCGCCCAAGCGCGTGGTCTGGAGGATTTCACGCGCGATGGACGCCACAGTGACTGTAAAATTGGAGATCACGGATGCAGCTGCATGGATGGCCACCTTGTCCGCAGCCGAGACCGCCACAACGCGAGATCCGGCCGTCTCGAAGACCTTTCGCATCAGGTTCACGGCCTGGGTATTCCCCTCCACCGTCACGAAGGCCCCCTTCAGGGCATCCGGCTGAGCAGGGCCTGGGAACGACTGGAGAGGATGCATCGACGCGGTGCGAGCACCGGCCCCGCGCAGAGCCGACAGGACATCGGCTGCATACGCTCCGGAAGTGTGCACGACTGTCTTCTTAGTCCAGTCCACCTCCGTCAGCACCAGGTCTAGGGCGGCCTGGGCAATCTGTCTATCGGGCACTGCAATCAGGACCAGATCAGAAGCTTCGCAGGCTGCGTCGAGCTCGGTTGCATCGGTCCCAAACTCGACTCGAAGGGCTGTGGCTCTGGCGCTTGTCGGCGTTCTTCCGAAGACCCCAACGGCGCGCCAATCCTGTCTCACTAGCGCCAATCCTACGGACGAGGCTACCGCGCCGGCGCCAACCAGGGTAAATCTGGAGGGTTGGGTGCGGGCCACCGGTTAGGCTGAAATCAGCGCGCCGAGATATCCGGGAACACCGTCTTTCGGGCTGGTGAGTGAGGTGATCGTGAGCTTCTCGGCTCGCCGATGTTTGGCAGCAAGAAGCGCCACCAAGACAGCTCCCGCGCCCTCGATGTTGATCCGATTGGAATTAAACTGCTGCATCAGGCCAGAGATGTTTCGTGCCTCCAGCAACTCGCGGAAGCGGTCCACTTCGTCCTGCTCACCGGCGCTGATGTTGGCACAGGCGACGACCAGCGTAGGCTGGTTGTACATGATCTCGCCTATAGCGTTACCCAACTCGCGACACAGGTCGGGACTCTCCGCCCCCATCACAATCGGGACTACGTCAAAGTCTTCCAGCACCGTCTGCAGGAAGGGGAGCTGCACATCAATGCCGTGGGTGTGGAAATGGCCCTCATCGCCCACATAGATGTCATCGTCCTCGTCGCAGAGCTCATCGCGGAGTCTACCACTCACCTTCACGTCTCCCAGAGGGGTGCGGTAGGTGTCCAGACTGCAGACATTGATCCGCTCAAATTCACCCGCATGTGTCGGGGCGACGACAATCACGTGTCGGTACTTCCTGCCGCGGATGGCCTTGAAGACCTCAGCGGAGACAGAACCTCCATTCACCTGATTGGAGTCGGGGACAATCACAACATGGATCGTTCGTTCCTCTTGGAAATCCGGGGCCTTTCCCAACAGCTGCTGAATTTGATGCTGCAGCGGGGGGCCCTGAGTCGCATAAACGGCGTTTGCCTTCATCGCGAAAACTATTGGTTACCGGGTAAGGTCGCTTTTGGTGAGAGTCCCCAAGACCTCAATCAGGGCAGACTGGCTGGCCAGAGCCTGAACGAGGCCACTCACATTGTCGGGATAAGACGGTCTCCACTCAAGGGTGGCGAGGACTGGTGTCGGCGCGGCCAACTCCGCGAGAACCTCAGGGTTCATGGCTTCGGCGAAACCATCGCCGTATTGGCCGAATCCGTTCAGGATGAATCCCGTGGGATGGGCGCCCTGAACGAACATCATGCGTTGGGTCAGCAGGCAGTGATTCAAGGTCCCGCGTGCGGTGCGACCCACAATAATAGACGGCAGTCCCAGTCGCTCCAGCAGATCGATCATGTAGAACCGTTCGGCGATGGGCACCATGACTCCCCCGCCATCCACGATGACGAACTCGTGGCGCGATCGCAGTTCTTCGAATGCGTCGAGGATCGCTTGGACGTCAACCGGGCGTCCCTCGATGCGACTGGCCACATACGGCGCCGCCATAGTCTCAAACTTGACCGGTTCGGTCAAGTTTCGCGGGTCATCCACGCCTAGCGAACTGAGTCTCGCGGCGGCCGATTCGACTGAACCACCGGTGGTAATCGGCGTCATGAGTGTCGCGTCTACCCCGCGATCTCGGAGGAGAGCTACCAAACCAAGTCCCACGAGAGTCTGGCCGACCCCGCGAGTACTACCAACCAGAAAGAGGCCGTTTGCCATTCAGGCGCATTCCACACTAGATGCGCGCAAAGGTAGTCCCCCTCAATTTCGGCATCAAGCGATACCGTGCCCAGCATCGTATTCTCCCGGTTCGTTGCCCTGCTTCTTTCCGTCCAATGCGCCTCATCCTCCCCGTTATTCTGGTCCTTGTGGCTGGCTGCCAGCCACAGCCACAGCCACAGCCTGAGCCTGAGCTTCAGCGCCCCTCCGGTGCCTGGTCCTCGATGGATTGGATGACTCAGGTGCGCGCCTATCCTGCGCTGGACATTCCAGATACAGGATTTGCCGAGGCTGTTGCTGCCAAACGCGCTGCCTCCAAGTCAGCCGATTGGATCATCGATCCGTGGGAGCCCATCGGTCCGCACAACGTGGCTGGCCGCATGTTGGCTGTGAGCTTCAACCCTCAGAACGCGGAGACCTTGCTTGCCGGCTCCGCCAGTGGCGGACTATGGCGGTCTTGGACAGGTGGCGAGGGAGTCGAAGCCTGGCACCGGGTGGACACCGGATTCCCGGTGCTCTCAGCCTCGGCTTTGGCGTACGCCCCCGCGGACTCAATGACCATTTATCTCGGCACCGGAGAGGTGTACAACTATGGTGATCGAGACGGGCGCGGCGTGACCCACAGACCCAGCAGGGGCTCATACGGGATCGGGATTCTGGTTTCTAGGGACGGCGGTGACACGTGGTCGAAGAGTTTGGACTGGGCGGCAGCTCAAGGGCGTGGAGTCCAAATGATTGTGGTCAACCCGATCCGGAAGGAGACCGTCTGGGCAGCAACCACCGAGGGACTCCTAGTGAGTTATGACTCAGGGGAGAGTTGGAGCGTGTCCAATCCTGTGGTGATGGGGACAGACATCGCCGTGCACGCGTCGGACACCACGCGGGTTTTTGCGGCGCATGGCAACCTGGGTTCCGCCGGCCATGGGCTGTATCGCTCCCTAGACGGCGGCACATCTTGGGACAAGATGGCTGCGGGTTTGCCCTCCTCGTATCGGGGAAAGGCCCTGTTGGATATCGCTCCTTCTGAGCCTGGTGTGATCTACTCGACCATTGGAAACGGCTTCTCCAGCGGAGATGGCAACTGGTTGGTGCGCTCTTCAGACGGTGGCGATTCCTGGGAGGTCAGACACTCGGAGACCAATTTTGTCGGCTCTCAGGGTTGGTACTCACATGACGTCAGTGTCGACCCCGCCGAACCCAACTCGATCGTCGTCCTCGGCTTCCTGATCTACCGTTCTGAGGATGCCGGAGGCGTCCTGCTCCCGGCGACAGAGTGGAACAGCTGGACCGTCGCCGCGCCCCAGATCGGTCAGCACGACGGGCCGCCAGTCTATACCCACCCAGACCACCACGCCGTGGTCCGGCACCCGGAGAACTCGTCCTACATGCTCTTCGCCACCGACGGCGGGATTTACCGGACCACCGATGGAGCGAAGTCGTTTCGAGCACTGAACGGCGGCCTTCAGACCGTTCAGTTCTATCCCGGCATGTCCAATTCGGCCCGCGATTCGGAGATTGCCATGGCCGGGACTCAGGACAACACCACCCTGCTCTACCGCGGCACCAAGCGCTGGCGGATTCTCAGCGGGGGGGATGGCGCCTGGACCGCCATCGATCCCAACAACCCGAGCCGATTCTACTGGTCTTCCCAGTACCTGGCGATGCGTGCGTCGGTGGACGGTGGCGTTAGTTCGGTATCCATCAGACCCCCAGGATCCAACCGGTTCACAGGATTCGTGGCCCCGTTTGTGCTCAGCCCGGCAAACCCGGACCGCATCTACGCGGGGCGCGATTTGGTGTACGTGAGTCAAAACCGCGGTAACGTTTGGGGCACCGCCAATAGGGGCCAGCCTCTGACTGGCGAGCCGCTAGTTAGCCTGGCGGCCTCCGGCTCTGATGCCGATGTAGCCTACGCTGTGACAGCTCCCGGTTCATTTGATCGCGGACGCGTGTTCGTCACTCTCAACGGAGGCACGGCCTGGACGGACATCACAGGGCCGTTGCCGGATCGGTATATCGTCGATGTAGCCCTTGATCCCACTGACGATTCCCGGGTTTTCGTGGCCGTCGCTGGCTTTGAGAATGATCACGTGTACAGGTCCACGGATCAGGGCGCTACCTGGCAGGCCGTCGGATCTGGCCTGCCCGACCTCCCGACCTGGTCGGTAGTTGTCGACCCTCATTTTCCCGAAACTGTTTTCGCAGGCAACGATGTCGGGGTCTACATCTCCACCAATGGAGGGTCGGCATGGGAGCCCTTCGACGCCGGTCTACCGGAGGCGATCATCGCCATGGATCTCTCGGTGTCAGTCGTGGAGCGCAAGCTTCGCGTCGCAACGCACGGGAACGGCATGTGGCAGCGGGCGCTCGACGGTGAGGTGGCTCCGCCGGAGACCCCCATTGCCCAGGACTTCGCCATCCTTACTGTATTTCCCAATCCGTCATCGGGCTTGACCCAGGCAACTTATGTGCTGGACGAAGCGGGACCGGCACATCTCGGCGTGTACAATGCCGGCGGCGAACTGGTGATGCTGCTCTACGATGGACACCAGTCCACCGGCCGAGCGACACACTCGTTCACTACCTCAGGGCTTCCGGCTGGAGCCTACTTGGTTCGGCTTCAGTCCGATGGCCTTTCGGCCACGACTCCGCTCGCTGTCGTCCGCTGAGGCTTCAGCGGGCGGCTAAGCTTCGTCTTGCTCGACGAATACGTGGGAGGCCACTTCCCGGCCGATCACGCGCTGGTCTCCGCCCATGGAGACCGTGAGAGGACCGTTGAAAGGCTCTTTTTTGACCACGCGAACCCTGCTGTTTGGTAGCAGGCCCGCAGACTCCAGATACTCCAGCAGATCCGAGTCCGCATCAGACACATGATGGACTACGACCCGCTGACCCGGCTCCACTTCGGCTAGGGTTTGGGTGGCAGATTCGGCAATCTGACCGTCCTTGGTTGGGATCGGGTGACCGTGCGGATCATGCGTCGGGTATCCCAGCATCTCGTCGATGCGCGCTTCGAACTCCTCAGAAATGTGGTGCTCCAGGCGCTCGGCTTCCGCGTGCATTTCACTCCAGGAGAAGCCCATGATCTCCTTGAGGTAGGTCTCTAGCAGCCGGTGATGGCGGATGATTTCCAATGCCACCTTGGTGCCCGCATCGGTCAACCGGACACCCTTGTAGGAAGCGTGGTCCACCAATTCCATCTTGGTCAACCGCTTGAGCATGTTCGTCACCGATGCCGACGACACGCCCATCCTCTCAGCGATGTCATTCGTGGCCACCCGGCTGTCGCCTTGTAGCTTGTAGATGGCCTTCAGGTAGTCCTCTACGGCCTGACTCAGCATGCGCATGCGGTCTCAGAAATAGGTTGCGAAGCCGGCCTGAACGCCGGCCAACCTGCTGGGGTTGCCCAGCAGGTCATCTTGCCAGTGATATCGGTAGTTGAGCTTGAAGACGGTCTCGGAGTTCGGGCGAAGGCTGAAGCCCAGGGCCACAGCTGTCTGCTCGTCTTCGATGTTACCTCCTCCTTGGAAACTGCCGACGTTCATGTCGGCGTATTCGAGCCTCACTGATGCGGAGATTATTGCAGTGCGAAGGCTGCCGAGGGTGCCTTGATAGAAGGGGTAGATCACATCCAGAAATGCACCTTGTTGCCGGTCACCGTGTAGTGTCGCGAGGCCTGCTGGGACGTCAATCCACGCCAAGGCGGCTTCGCCGACCAGATTGACGGAGCCAGCTGAGGCGGCCACATCCAGCGTGAGGATTCGGAGGCCACGCTTGTCATCCACCCCATCGCCCTCGACCCGCCAGGTGTTGTAGGTCCCCGTGTAGTAGGCGACGCCAATGCTTCCCAGTTTGGGATGACTGACGT
>JBLFXH010000114.1:0-10263 GCA_047611125.1 Rhodothermales bacterium | reverse complement strand
ACGGAAACGTGGCCGCCGTGGCTGACACCCGCAATAAGCACGTCGCGCGGCATCGTCAGCTCGCCCAGCGCGGCCTTCGTGACTGGCGATCTTGGTTGCGCCTCGATTTCCAAAACCTCGGCTTCAACGCCCCGAAGACTGGCCACACTCATCACGTGCTTTCCCCTCAGGCTCGCCATGACCTCGCGAGAGATGGCCAACTTGAGGTTGACAGCCGAGTCCAGTCCAATCGACTGACTGATTGGGATGTACGCGGGCTTCGAGAGAAGCGCGACGGTCTTGCTGACGCCCAGGTGCTTCGCCAACAGGCACGAGACCAGATTGGACTCTTCGTCATCGGTTAGCGTTACCACGGCATCCATGTCGGACATGCCTTCGGTGACCAGCAGATCCAGATCCGTCGGCTCGCCGTGAATCACGAGGACATGGCCTAGTTGCTCCGAGAGCGCCTGCGCCCGACCGCGATCGGCCTCCACGAGCTTGATCTGCCGCCTGCCTCCAGAGAGCCTGCGGGCCACCTGAGCGGCCACTTCAGTACCCCCGATGATCATGATCTTCTCGATTCGATGATCTTCCTTCCCCATGATCTCGAGGACCTGAGGGACGTGCTTAGGGAGCGCCGCCACGAAGACCACGTCGTTCTTCTGGAGTGTATCGCGTGCGCCGGGGAGAATGGTCCGGATACCCCGGACAATGGCCATCACTCGGAGATGCGGCTGAGGATTGGCCTCACCCAATTGCTCAAGGGTCATACCGGCGACAGGCGAATCCTCATCCAGGCGGAGACCGATCAGATGAAGTCCCCCACCGGCCAGCGGAACGATGTCGGAAGCGCCGGCCCGGAGAATCAGCAACTCGACTTCCGCAGCGGCACTTTCCTCTGGATGAATGACCACGTCAATTCCGAAGTCGGCATTGCTCAGGACGCTCTCGTCGCCAGAGATCTCGCTGGACCGAACACGGGCGATGGTGCGCTTTGCGCCCAGCCGGTCTCCCAGCATGCACGCGACCAGATTGACCTCGTCGATCGTTGTCACCGCGACAAGCAGTACGGCATCGGCAGCGCCCGCTTCCTGCAGGACTTTCGCCGATGTCCCGTTTCCAAGCACGGTCATGACGTCCAGTTTGTCAGCCAGACGTGCCAGCGCGACGGGATCCCTGTCGATCACCACCACGTCGTGCTCTTCGAGGGCCAGTAGTCTGGCTACGTCGAACCCCACCTCTCCGGCACCCACGACAATCGCTCGCATGCAGTTGGCCTCCGGGCCTTGGTTCACCCCAAGTTAGGCGGTGGGTGCGTCAATCCGCGTCGGGTTCGGCCGTGGATAGTGGAAATCTCACCCAGAATACAGACCCTGATCCTTCCGTGGTTTCGAAGCCGATGCGCCCTCGCAACTCCTCCACCGTGTTTTTCGCAATGGCCAGGCCCAGACCGGTGCCACTGGTCTTCGTGGAGAATGACGGGTTAAAGATTCGGTCCTGCAGCTCCACCGGGATTCCTTCACCGTTATCTTCCACTTCGCTCACTGCCCAGGTCAGGCCCGTCTCGGCATTCGTCTCCAGCCGGGTCCGGACCACTACCAGGCCGTCCGTATCCGAGTCGATGGCCTCCAGGCCGTTCTTGATGAAGTTGATGTACATCCGTCGAACAGCCTCGCGGTCCGCATCAATGGGCAACGGCGTGGCTGCGAGCTCTGATCTGATTTCAGCGGATGCGTGTTCCTGCATCAGGCCGACAGCCTCCTGAACCACCTCGTTCAGGTCCAGCCGCTCAGGATCGTGAAGCGGCATCCGGGCGAAGGACGAAAACTCATTGGCTATGCGGGCCAGCGCGTCAATCTGGTCGATTAGGGTGACAGTGATCCGATCGAAGAGGGCACGGAAACGGCCGGGATCCGAGTCTTTCTCGTGCGCTCTTTGGAGATGCTGCACCGACAGCTTCATGGGCGTCAACGGGTTCTTGATTTCGTGCGCCACCTGTTGGGCCATCTCGCGCCAGGCCAGCTGGCGCTCCTGATGGGCCAGGAGTCGGCGGCTCTCCCCCAACTGGTCTTGCATTGTGTTGAAGGTCCCCACGAGGTCGGCAATTTCGTCCCGAGACTGGAGAGGACCGATACGTTCGAATCGACCTTCTGCCACATTTTGGAGTCCCCGCTGCAAGCGCGCCACCGGCCGGGCGAGTGTATTGGCGATGACCGAGGCCGTGGCCATCACAACCACCATAAGCAGCAGTAGCGCTCCAAAGAGATAGGCCGCGGTTCGGGATCGCTCCTCCTCGATGCGCTCCTGCTCCGGAAGCGTCTGGACCGAAACCACGTACCTCGGCACCCCTTGTTCGTCCGGCAGAGCGCGATACCCCGCTGTGAAGGCGAAGCCACCGAGTCTTTCCTCCACCGATGCGAATTTGAAACCGCCCACAAACAGATAGTCGTAGGCTTCGATGGGGATGCGCTGCGAAATCAATCGGTCCCTCACCAGTTGGGGTCGCGAGGTGGCCTCCAGATCAACCTTGGAGTAGATGTTCAGGTCAAGCCCCACCTGCGCCGCAAGCGAATCGACATCCACCCGTTCCAGGACCCGATACGGCATTTCGTCAGGGCCCGCCCGAAGCGCCAGCGCGTCCTCTACCCGGTCCAGGTGCTGGCGCAACCAGCTTTCGACAGCTCGATCAGTCTCCCCAGTGACGACCCGAAGACCCACCCAGCCCATCGCCACAACGACAATCAGGCCGACTGCAAAGAAGGCGTTGAGCACCTTGTCCCGGAATCTGATACGCCTCGCCGGCAACTGGCCGCGTCTAATGCGTCCCACCACGCCGAACAGGTAGACTGGCAGTCCCACCACTAGCCCCGCTACAGTCAGTCTAAGGAGGTAGTAGAGCCTGTCGAAGAAATTGACCGCGCGGCGCCGGACGGCAATGGTCGAGCGGCCGTAGGTGGCCTGACTGCCGATTCCCGGCGAGTCCTGCCGGACGTAGAGGGTGGTATAGGTCCCATCCCGGATCTGTTCGTCAACCCAGGCCGCGCTCTGGCGGTCCAACAAATCCACCACGGCCTCGTCCAGATAGGATCGGCCGAACGCACTTCCGAAGCTGCGAACCAGGATGCCGTCTCTAAATTCGGCAATGGACAGATCCGGATAGAGCGTTCCGTAGTACCCGGCGGGGACTAGCACACGCGGAAATGGGGTATTTCCGGAAGGCAGCAACTCATGCTGCGAGGCACGGACCAACAGCCAGGTACCGTCGGCCAACTGGTCGATACCGATGTAGTCGAAACGGTCCAGCTCTACTGGACTGGTGATTTTTTCGATCACGGGACCAGCCGCTCTTTGGTCCTCTCGAATGTCACGCAAGAGGACGAGATCGGCGCGGTCTTGCTGCAACGCTCGGGCGAGAGCCGTAGGCGTGCGCGCGGAAGCATGGCGGCCGATCATTCGGCCCGTTGAATCCAGGATGGCGGCTGAGACCTCATACGTTCCCAGGGAAGCCAGCAAGGATCCGCGGAGAATGGACTCGAGCCCCTCGTCCACGCTCCGCGCGCCCAGAGGCATGACCCCGACGTCGCGCATCACCTGTCCGATGGCCAAGAGCACGCGCGGGTCGCGGTCGTCCACGAAAGAGGTTGCTGCATCCTCCATGCGGACTCGCTCTTTGACCTCTGCACCCCGATCCAGCATGGGATACATCACGGCCGAGTGGATCACCACCAGAAGCAGGATGCTCCGGAGGTAGAAACCGGTCTCGCGCCAGCGCCGACTGGTCGGCACCGTGAGCGCAGCGACATAGCACAACGCCACAAAAACCGGCAACATCACCAGTTCGAACGGCGAGGGGTCCAGCGGCCCCAACAGCATCGCGATTCCGACCATAATACTACCGGTGCCCGCGCCCAGGACCGTCGCGCGTCCATGACTCCGTCGGAAGTCCTGGCGACCAATCCAGCGCGAGCCCATCGCAAGTGACAGGAGAGCCGAGGCGAGCATCAGCAAGAGAAGCGAAGCGAACACCACCACCACGAGCCGATGGGGTAGCAACCCCGAACGGTCGAAATAGCCGAGCGTCGAGTCCAACAGGATCTGATGAACGGTCAGCATCTGCAGGCCGAACAGAAGCGAGGTCCAAACACCAAAGAGCAACCCGGCCGCAAGCGCCGGACTCCGCGGGCTGATTCGGTGTATCCATTCGGGACGACTCTGGCGAAGCGCGTCACGTTGAAGCAACGCGGCTATGGCCAGCAGGGCCAAGGCAGTCAAGATCAGATCGCCAGAGGAGCGAAACAGACCCCAGCCCAGATCAGAAGCCACATGGGAAGGATCGAACAAGGGGGAAAACGGCCGCTTTCCGCCCTGCCAGCGCTCCGGAACGCGGAGTATGAGCCAGGAAACGCGCCACACCCCGAGTGTTAGGACAGTTACGCTGGATCTCAGCGCAAAGCCAGTTACGCTGGTCCTCACCCAATTCAAGGCCCGAAACGCCAGGACCATGGTCAGGAGCGCCAACCAGGCCACCGCAAGATTGTCGTACCGGCGCCGATGACTGGCGCGTAACTCATCAAGGCTTGGGGGCACCGCCGAGACAGCAAGCAGGGTGCTGCCGGACCCATCGGTGAGGGGTCTCCAGTCGCTACCAACGGGATCGCCGAAGCCCACGCGGATCGTCAGACCTGTGAGACGCTGCCAGTCCTCGACCAGGGAGATATCCTTCAGGTACTCGTTTCGAACTGGCACCCGTACGCGGACCAGTTCAAGGACTCTCACCCCTCCGACTGCCTTTCCGGCCAGGAATACCGGTTGCCATGCCACCAAGGCTGCCCTCCTATCCTCGTCCACCGCGAGCCTGATCTGCGGCGCCGATAGAAATCGAACATCCTCTGGGCCCGTGTCCATGGGCATCGCGTACCCGTTCCAGGCTAGGAGCCGTGGGGTGGGCTCATAGAGTTCGGCCGACACCAGATCCGGCAGGTCCAAGTCTGCCATCACTGTAACAAGGTTCTTGATCGCCTGGTCCTCATTCTCAGCCAGGAGTCCGAGCGCAGTCGCGATACGCCGGTCCGATCCGATTGCCGCCGCTCGTCGCCCGACATCGTCTATGCGCGCCTCAAAATCTTCGGTCGCGCGGTCCAGCGCCTGGCCTACCAGTCGCGCCTGTTCCTGAGGGAGTTCGTCCTCCGTCAGGTTGCCCGTCATCTGGCGGGCCAGCAGGGTGACCACCAGCATCACAGCCAAGAGGACACCGAGGATATTCAGAACGCGGTTCCTCACAGGCCACTGGCCTCTAACACCACAAACTCGCGCAGCTGCCAGGCATCACCCACTTTTCGGAGCCGGATAAACACGCGAAGCGGCTCCCGTCCGCCAAGCCGGTGATAATCACCCGAAGCAAACCACGCCTTGTCCGTCGCTACCGACTCGCGAATGGTCAGCCTGGTGGGCGGGTTGTCCCTGAAGAACCGCAGAAGTACACGGCGCGCCTGGCTCCGGCTGTAGAGTCGGGCTGCACCGAACAGGCCGACTTCGATTCGCTCCTCTCCCAGAGCAACCAGCTGATTAACATCGCCCTCGTCAACCGCCGCGCGGAGTGTCTCGACGAGCGTGTCGGGCACCTGCGCCTCAGCCTCAGGCCCGGCAAAAACCACCAGGGCGAGCGCCAGTACCAAGATGCGTCTCGTCGTACTCATGCTGGGGGCCGGCGCAATAACCGGTCCCCTCTCCCCTTGGCCTTGGGTGCCGGGTTGTAGCCCACGCGGCCTGCCCGACTTCCTGGACACCGTGCGGTCAGATCTGGACGATGGTGACACCGGCTCCTCCCTGCTCGATAGGCGCCTCGGCGAACGAGGACAGGTCCGACCGCGTTGCCAGATAGTCGTGGATGGACAGCCTCAGGGCGCCCGTGCCCTTCCCATGAAGGATCTCGGCTCGATTCAGGCCGCCGGACAGGGCTTCGTCCACGAACCGCTCCACTTCGGAAACAGCTTCGAGGGCGCGTTTGCCTCGGACATCCAGCGTCAACCGTGCATGAACCACACTCACGCTTGAGGTGACCGAGACCCGCTGTTCACGGGGACCACCGAGCTTGCTTAGCCGATCCATTTTTACGCGCGTGTGGGCTGGACCAATGGCGACGACGGCCTCATTGCCTTTGAGCTTGATGATCTCGCCGGTCGGACCATCGACGCCCACGCGGACATGGTCCCCGATCCCAATCGGCCCCTGAATGGTGGGGACAGGAGGTGCTGACCGCGATTTTTTCTTGCGCCGCGTCTTGGTGCGCGCCTGGCCCACGCTCGATTTCCGCTTCTCCAAGCGCTTGCGGACATCTAGGACGGCACCTCGGTCTGCCTGCGATTCCCTAATCTCGCGGATTGCGCGTTCGACCTCTGCGTTCGCTCCGCCGAGTATCTGGTGGGCCTCCTCAAGCGCCCTATCCTTGATCTGGTCCCGAGCATCGGTTAAGGCCTCCAGACGCCGCTGGAGAATTCGTCGCTTCTCGGCGGCCTTTCCAGCCTCGCTGGACTGGCGCACTACCTCCTCTTCAAGACTGCGATTTCGCGCTTCCAGCTCGCCCAGGAGGCGTTCCATGGAAACGTGATCGGAGCCCAAAATCGCTCGACCGCGAGCCACAACCTCCGGGGGCAGCCCCATTCGATCGGCAATCTCGAAGGCGTAGGAGGCTCCCGGCAGGCCCTCCTCGAACTGGTATGTGGGACTCAGCGACTCCTCGTCGAAACGCATCATGGCGTTGACGGCGCCCGGCGTCTCGTGGGCGAACAACTTCAACGCCGCATGATGCGTGGTCACGACCACCCGAGCCTTCGCTGCGTGAAGCACCTCCAACGCCGCCTGAGCCAATGCGGCGCCCTCCTGGGGATCGGTCCCGGTCCCAGCCTCATCAATCAACACGAGTGTCCGCGGGTCCGCGCGCTCGACCATTTCTCGGGTACGCGTGAGCCGAGACGAAAAGGTAGAGAGGTCATCTTCGACGGACTGCTCATCCCCGATGTCGGCCAACATGCGGTCGAAGCGGTCAAAACGACTCTCCGGGGCGGCCGGGATCGGAATGCCGCAGGCCAACAGCCAAGCGCATAGTCCGATGGTCTTCATGGCGACCGATTTACCGCCGGCGTTCGGACCTGATATCACAAGCATCGTCGCCTCGCTCCCCAGTTTCACTGAGAGCGGCACCACCGTTCGGCCGGCATCGCCGAGGTGGAGGACTAACTCCGGGTTGCGAGCCTCGAGCAGGTCGATGATGCCCTCGTCGGCCTGGCTCGGCGCCACTCCATCATAAGATGCCGCCAGGAGGGCCTTGGCCCGCCGGATGTCGAAAAGCCCGAGTTCGCGTTGGTTGGCAAGAAGCCCCACGGCATTTTCTCTGACGAGCGCCGAAACAACCGTCAGCAGGCGAACAATTTCGCGCCTTTCCTCGGCCTCGAGCTCTCTGACGTCGTTGTTCAGTTCGACGCACTGCGCCGGCTCGATGAATGCGGTTTGGCCCGTGGCGGACATGTCATGCACGATGCCGCTAACCTTCCGCTTGGCCTCGGCCCGGACTGGAATGACCATCCTTCCGCCGCGGAGGGTCGGCTGATCTTCGGTGGCCCACCCAGCGGAGGTGGCCTTCCTCAGAGCGCTCATGAGGGACTTGCGCACGTGCGCCTGCGCTGACCTGATCTCACGCCGAATCCGGCGGAGTTCGGAAGAGGCGCTTTCCTTTATTTCGCCGTCATCTTCCAGCAGGTCACGAATGGCTTCGCCCAAGCCGTCCAGGGGAGCTATGCGCTGGGCCGCTCTGTTCATGAGTCCGGTCTCCCCCGACTCAAGAAAGCGCCTCACATCAGAGGAGGAGCGGCAGAGCCGCCGAATCTCGAGTAACGCGTCCGGGTCCAGAAAGGCCCCTCTAGGACGCACCTCTGCTATATAGTCGTCGACGGGATCGAAGAGCGCCTCGGGGAGGCTGTGGCCCGCCTGTTGTAGGCGAAGCATCTCTGTCACGAATGCGAGCTCATCGCGGGCCTGTTCAAAGGGCAGCGGCGCCAGAGTCGACCCTAGGGCCGCTCCCGACTCGCTGGTGCACGACCCGATGATCCGGGCCTGAATCACCCCGAAACCGAGCGTATCTCCGATATGCGACGGATACACTTCCATCGCCGTAAGACGTTAACCGATCGTCGAGTGATCCCCGATGTTCAGCGAACCGCCAAACCCGGTCACAGAGGCATGCTGGCCTACAAGCGAGTCGGACAGAGCCGAGTTCTCCACGACCGCATTCGCAAAAACGATGCTTGACCGCACCGTGGCGTTCGTGATCCGAGCGCCAGCCTCAAGCGAGACGTTCGGCCCGACCACAGAATCAACGACCTGTGCTCCAGGCCCCAGGTAAACCGGCGGGATGATCACTGAATTGGTGGCCGTTCCGCCCCCATCCAGACTGTTCTCGCGCTCAAGCACTACCTGCGTAGTGTCCATGAGTGCGGGGATGGTGCCACAGTCCAGCCAATCGGTCACACCGGCGGTCGTAAACAGGTCTCCCTCCTTCAGCATGCGGTCAAACGCATCGGTCAGGAAGTACTCGCCACCGGGACCGGCCAAGTCATTGTCAAACAGGTACTCGATCGATGTGGCAATCCTGGTCAGGTCCTTGACATAGTAGATGCCAATCAGGGCCTCGTGCGAAATCAGCTCGGCGGGCTTTTCGACAAACTCGACAATCCGCTCTCCATCCCGAACGGCCACGCCGAATCGACTCGGGTCTTCCACGTGCTTTACCCAGGCCACACAGTCGGCATCGCCAAAATCAGACAGCGGGTCCATGTAGAAGAGCGTGTCCGCGTAGACGATGACCCCTTCGCCCGATAGATGCTCCTTCGCAGCGCGGACAGCGTGCGCGGTGCCAAGCGGGGTCTCCTGTACGGCAAAATGCGCCTCCATTCCGTGGCGGTCGCAGATCTCTGTTAGCTGGCCCTTGATGTCGTCGCCAAAATCCGGGGCGAGGACAAAGACACCTTCCGTCATCGGCCTGGGCA
Organism: Rhodothermales bacterium; assembly: GCA_047611125.1. GTDB lineage: Bacteria > Bacteroidota > Rhodothermia > Rhodothermales > UBA10348 > JABDJZ01. Next base: position 1,240 of record JBLFXH010000114.1, on the reverse strand, counting down.
TCATCTGATTGAACATATCCACGATTCGCTCCACCATACTCTTCCCGCGCACATTCAGCAGGGGCTTGGGAGTAACGTGCGAGTGGGGCCTGACGCGAGTACCGCGGCCTGCCATCGGGATGATCAGCTTCATTGTAGAGCGGGACAAGTTGACGGTTTGGACGGCGTGGCGGGCGCGATTCCCCAGGGAGGTACCGATGTGATGCTCCGAACGCCGACCCAAAAATAGAGCGACTGGCTTGATTCCGTGGGAACTTTGGACCAAACCTCCGGTGGTCCGTTTCTTTCTGTTTACCCGCTTCAAGCACGACTCATGGATCCGCGCAAACGCTCACAATTCCTGCGGTCGATGAGCCCGACCGAAATCGACACCTGGCACGAGACGCGCATTCGCGACCTCTGGCGTGTCTTCCGGATCATGGGCGAGTTCGTAGACGGCTTCGAGAAGCTCTCCGAAATTGGCCCCTGCGTTTCGATCTTCGGGTCGGCCCGGACGAAGCCGGACCACCCTGAGTACCAGATGGCCGTGGATGTGGCCAAGGAGCTGGTTCGGCGTGGATTCGGAGTGATTACGGGCGGCGGTCCGGGAATCATGGAAGCTGGCAACAAGGGTGCACAGGAAGCCGGCGGCGTTTCGGTGGGACTCAACATTGAGATCCCACACGAGCAGCACAACAATCCCTACATCGACCCAGACAAGAGCATCAACTTCGATTTTTTTTTCGTCAGAAAAGTGATGTTCGTCAAGTATGCGATGGGCTTCATCGTGATGCCGGGCGGTTTTGGGACGTTGGACGAACTTTTTGAAGCCCTGACCCTGATTCAGACGTCCAAGGCAGCGCGGTTTCCGGTGGTCCTGGTGGGCACCAGCTATTGGGGAGGCCTTGTCGACTGGCTTCGCAACACCATGCTAGTCGAGGGCAAGATCTCCGAAGGCGACCCGGATCTGTTCCACGTAACGGACAGTGCGTCTGATGCAGTGGACATTGTGGAGCGCTTTTACCACGAGCATTCCATGGTTCCGAATTTCTGACCCCCTTTTTGAGAAACTGGCGTGCTCCTTGCGTGTCAATAGATAGAACTTGAAGCGGTTAGTTCGAGCCGGAACCACTACTTTCGACATCGCGTTACGCTGTCTTCCGAGGTAAATTGTCGCTAAGTAGCTGTATTCCTTGATTTTGAGGGACTGAGCAAGCGACTACTCGAAGGGCAGCCTCTGGCTCCACCGACCTCCCCCCCC
>JBLFXH010000113.1:0-10281 GCA_047611125.1 Rhodothermales bacterium | reverse complement strand
CCATATTGCATCCGTAGATGATTCCGCAGCCCGAGCCGTCGCTGGTGTCCGGGATATAGTCCGAATGAACGAGCACACCTTCCCGCCGCTGTTTCAGGCGCTCGGCGGCGTAGCGGTAATCGCCGACAACACGTGGGCAGCATTCAAGGGGCGTGACGCTTTGCAGGTGACCTGGGAAGCCTCCGACAATGACGGTTGGTCCACCGACGGACAGCGGACGGCCATGGACGAATCGGTCCACGCACCTGGCACCGTGGCACGCGAGGCCGGCGATGTAGACGGGGCCACCGCCGACGCCGCTCAAGTCGTGGAGGCCACTTATCACATCGCCATGCTTCCGCATGCGCCGATGGAGCCACCAAATGCAACGGCCTGGGTCAAACCCGACGGTACGTGCGAGGTCTGGGCACCTTCACAGGCTCCCCAGACTGCGAGGGGCTCAGTGGCAGACGCCCTCGGAATCGATCCCGAGGCGGTCACCGTCCACGTGACATTTCTAGGAGGGGGTTTCGGCCGAAAGTCCAAGCCGGACTACTGCATCGAGGCCGCACTCCTATCGAAGGCCGCCGGCGCGCCGGTGAAAGTCACCTGGAGCCGAGAGGACGACCTTCGACACGACTACTACCATCCGCCATCCGCCCAGTACATGCGGGCAGGACTGGACGCAAGCGGCGCGCCGGTCTCTTGGCTGCACCGGTCCGCGTTCCCGCCGATCGGCACCACGTTCGCCAACGGTGTTACCGAGCCGGGGGCAGGTGATCTCCGGTCCGGCGTCTCGAACATGCCCTACGTCATCCCGAACGTGCGCTTCGAGGCTTGCCGGGCCATCGCCCACCAGCGCATTGGCTGGTTGAGGTCGGTTTACAACATCCATCACGGCTTCTCGGTCAACGCGTTCGTTGCAGAGCTTGCTCACGCCGCCGGGCGGGATGCAAAGGACTACCTGCTCGAACTCATTGGGCCGGATCGGGAGATGACCGAGCTCTTCCCGCGTCCACCCATCCTCGACACGGCCCGATTAAAGGGTGTCATTCGGCGCGCAGCAGATGAGGCCGGGTGGGGCCGCCCTTTGCCTGCTGGTCATGGAATGGGAATTGCCGGTCACTTCAGTTTTTCCAGCTACGTGGCTCACGCTGTACACGCCTCGGTCGAGAACGGTCAGGTAAAGGTCCACCGAGTGGACTGCGCCGTGGACTGCGGAACTGCGGTAAACCTGGACCGCATCCGCAGCCAGATGGAAGGCGCTACCGTTTTCGGGCTGACGATTGCGTTGAAGGACGGCATTGAGGCCACAGATGGTGCGGTCACTACCGGCAACTTCGACACGTATCGACTCCTGAACCTAGCGGAAACGCCCGAGACGCACGTCCACATCATGGCGTCGGAACTGCCCTCGGGCGGAGTCGGCGAGCCCGGCGTGCCCCCGTTAGCACCTGCCTTGGCCGGCGCCATTCTTCAGGCCACCGGTCAGCCGGTACGTACCCTCCCAATACGTCTTACGTGATCGTGTCTCCCGACGAGACTCGCGAACTTGCTGAAGCCGTCATCCTGGATCACGACGGGCGGCCGCGCAATTTCGGCACCGTCGAGAACGCCACGCACCAGGCCGAAGGCTACAGTCCGCTGTGCGGCGACCGGTACACCGTCTCGCTGCGTCTCGAGAGCGACCTGATTCAGGAGGTACAATTTCATGGTTTTGGGTGTGCCATCTCGAAATCGTCAGCTTCCATCATGACCGTGCAGGTTATGGGCAGGACTGCTGAGGCCGCTTTAGACCGCTTGGGCCAGCTGGAGCGCGCCTTGAATGGTCAGTCGACGAGCGACCTGGGCGACCTCGCCTACCTGGTGGGAGTCCGCGACTTCCCGACTCGCGCTAAATGCGCCCTCCTCCCCTGGCGGGCGCTAGTGGCTGCCCTCCGTGGAGAGACCGCCGTGCAGGTACTATAGCGATTCGTGTATGAGGTGCGCTGCGTCACTTTTCCTGGTCCTGGCGTTAGCGGCCTGCAGTCTTCCTGAGACGACGCTTCGCCAGAACGATTGTGGGTATGACCGGACCATCTCCGCCGATCGACTGATTTTGGAGCTGCGCAATCCCATCCCTGCACCGGCACGATTCGCAGTCAGCTCGACGTTGTCGGACCTCGACTCTCTCCTGAACGATGTTGCCCTACAGGTGCTCGAGCCAGACGAGACCCGTCGAATCGAAATCCCGCTAGCCGGACGCGATACTACGGGAATCCTGGAGTCGCTGACCTTGAGGGTAGTCCTTGGAAGCCTCTCGACGGCAGTGTCGCCCGATACGCTGGCGTTGCCATTTCCCTCGCTCAGCTGGTACCGGGTTGTGCAAGGGTATGGGGGTTCCTATTCACACAGCGCGGACTACTCTCGATTCGCGCTTGACTTCGCCCTCGCCATCGGCGACACCGTAACGGCGGCTCAGGATGGTAGAGTTGTGGGTGTGATCGACGGCTATGACGTAGGAGGGGCGGACCCTAAATACCGCCCCTACGCCAACTACGTGACGCTCTATCACCCCCGGAGTGGGCTGTTCACCCAGTACGTGCACCTGGCGGCTGGCGGGAGTCTGGTGTCTGTCGGCGACTCGGTACGCAAGCACCAGCCCATCGCGCTGTCGGGTATGAGCGGCTTCACTGACCGCTCTCACCTGCACTTCAATGTTCTGCGACCAGACTCAACGCGCGACCTCATCTCGACCCCTGCCATCTTTGAGCGCGGCGTGCACGGCCGGCAGATGAAGGCCGATTCCAGGGCCGAGCACCGACACTAACTTGGGACGGCCGATATCTGCTGCTGTTGGAAATGAGGGCACTGGCGATTGCCCTTCAAGACCCGAGCAATCTGCTGCCGCACCGGAGGAAGAACGATCACTTCTCATGCACGAGGGACTGGGCGAGTACACGGGCGCGAGACTCGCCGGAGTCTCGGCGGCCGATGCACGCCAACATGCGATCAAGGCGCTCGGCGAGAGTGAGGAGGAGGAAACAGCAACTGGACTCCCAGGCTGAACTCGCTAGTCTCAAAGGTCGTGATGCTGGCCGGATTCCAGTGCAAGGCCCCCAGACCTCCTTGCGGGTTTGCGGTTCCGGCTCCCGCCATTGCTTGGTCTACGGGTCCTACGCCGCTGAGTACGTGTCCTAACTGGGCCTGGCAGTCGACGGTCCAGAATCCCGTGGCAATCATGAGGATGATCACTCGAGAACAGCGCGAAAATGGTGTCTTGGATTGAAGGTTATGCATGATGTCCTGCCTGAGGGTCGTCCAGATTTTATTCAGTTGTGCCACCATATGTAATAACATGTAATGGCTAGTTAATCAATTCCGAAACCTCCCACCAGGATGTAGGGGAGAGCATTACGTGGCCTGAGCCAAGCTTCCGAGCGCCGCTAGCAACGCTACTGGCCTCAAAGCCGATAAGCGCTTGCCCTCCTGCCGGCCGCGTCGGATACTGCGGTTCTCCCAACCGAGTCACTCCGATGATCCGTTCTCTGCTCGCGCTGATTGTTGCGCTGTCCTTCGCCCTCCCCGCCGTCGCCCAAGTCAAACCCGCTCCAGACCTGGGAGACCAGGCGGACGGGCCACACGAACGACTGATTATCCGTGGCGGAATCCTTATTGATGGTTCCGGAGGTCCGCCCCGCGGCCCCGTTGACATCGTGGTCGAAGGCAACACCATCACCCGCATAGTCGGCGTTGGGTCACCCGGAACGCCCATTAACCCAGACCGGCGGCCCGGCAACGCCACGCGAGAGATTGACGCTCACGGCATGTACATCATGCCAGGCATTGTCGACAATCACCTTCACACTGGAGGTGTCCCAAAGGCGCCGGAGGCCGAGTACGTCTATAAGCTTTGGCTCGCCCACGGAATAACCACGGGACGTGGCGTGGGCTTCGGTGGCATGGAGTGGTCGCTGTCAGAGAAGGCCCGGAGTGAGCGCGGCGAAATCGCAGCACCCCGCATGGTAGTCTACGCCAGTCCTGGCCAGGGCCAGGACTGGGAGGGCGGTGTTAACACGCCCGAGCAGGCGCGTGCTTGGGTCCGCTACGCCCGCGAGAAGGGCGTGGATGGGCTGAAACTGGGCGCCTATCGCCCAGACATCATGCAGGCACTGATTGAGGAGGCCAACAGCTTGGGTATGGGCCAGACGGCCCACCTAGCTCAGACTGGAGTGGCGGAGATGAACGCCATCGATGCGGCGCGCCTTGGCATGACCTCGATGACCCATTACTACGGGTTGTTCGAGTCCATGTACGACAACACCGACATCCAGCCGTGGCCGGTGGACATGAACTACTCGGACGAATACCACCGCTTCGGTCAGGTTGCGCAGCAGTGGAATATGGTCACTCCTGGTGGCGAGAAGTGGAACGCGCTCATGGATGAATTCCTCGAGCTGGACTTCATCATCAACCCGACGATGACCATCTACTCGGCCGGCCGCGACGTGATGCGCGCCAAGAATGCCGACTGGCACGACACCTACACGCTGCCCTCGCTGCAGGCGTTCTTCGATCCGAGCCGCGAGAACCATGGCTCGTATTGGTTCAACTGGACCACAGCCGACGAGATTGCCTGGAAAAATTTCTACCACGTCTGGATGCAATTTCTCAACGAGTACAAGAACCGCGGCGGCCGCGTGACCGTGGGATCCGACTCAGGATTCATCTACCAGCTCTTCGGGTTCGGGACCATTCTAGAGCTCGAGATGCTGCAGGAGGCGGGCTTTCATCCGCTGGAGGTGGTCCGGGCGGCGACAATGCACGGTGCGGAGGAAATTTTCAAGGCCTCCGGGAAGCCCATCGAGTACGGCGTTGTCCGACCGGGACTCAAGGCGGACATGCTGATTGTTGAAGAGAACCCCCTGGCCGACTTCAAGGTGCTCTACGGCACCGGTGCGATCCGACTCAGCGAAGACGGGGAAGTGGAGCGACGCGGTGGGATCAAGTGGACCATCAAGGATGGGATGGTCTTCGACGCCAAGCAGCTACTGCAGGACGTGGCTGACATGGTGGAGGCCCAGAAGGCGATGGGGCAGCCAACCAGGGACTGAATCGGCTGCTATCCATAGACGATGGGAAGTCCGAAGACCTCGCCAAAGTCAACGCTTGCCGACATGATGTAGGCCGTAAACGCTGCGAAGACTGCCACGGTCAGAGCGACTGCTGCGGTAAACTTCAGTAGTGCTTTCATGGCCATCTCGGTCAGATGCCTCGGTGCAGACCGGCGGCCTCCCCACCCTCCGTCCTGCACTTGTCGCGCCAGTCTCATTGCGGGGCTGGCCGGGGGCTAGTAGTCCGTTTTGATGGACTTGTTGAACGGAATGCCAAACTGGTAGAGCACCTTCTCATCGGTCTCGTCGTCCAGCACATCCAGTCCATAACGGATCTTACCGGGGTCATCGTAGACCAGCGTCCCGAACATCCGGTCCCACAGACTGAAGATGTTGCCGAAGTTTGAATCGGTCCACGGCCGCTCGAAGTGGTGGTGGAACTTGTGCATATTGGGGGACACGAAAACCCAGCTCATCCCTCGGTCCATCCAACCCGGCATGGCGATGTTGGCGTGTGTCAGGTAGGTGAAGAACACCGTCAGGAGCCGGTAGACTAGGTAGAGTGCGAGGGGCGCGCCAATGAGTACGATGGCCACCAGCGCAAAGAGCTCCCGAAGGAGGTAGTCGCCTGGGTGGTGGCGGGTACCCGTGGTAGCATCAACATGCGTGTCGCTGTGATGAATCATGTGGAATCGCCACATCCACTTGTACCGGTGCAGCAGCCAGTGCACGAAATACTGGCCGATTAGGTCGAAGGCCATAACGGCCAGAATCAGCTCCAGCCAGACAGGCATCGACACGAGGTTAAAGAGGCCGATACTGTTCGCATCCACCCAGACGAACAGGCCAACCGTGGCGAGCCCGAAGAGCGCGTTTATGATAAACGTCGTGCCAAGAAATATCAGGTTTACGCCCGCATGACGCCACTTACGGTAGTCGAACCGGGCCAGCGGAATGCTCCCTTCCAGCACCCACGTGAAGGCCAGACAGCCCATCACCCAGACCAGCTTCTGCCAGTCGGCCATCTGTTCGAAGAACTGCAGGAAGGATTCCATGGATCGCGGGGTTTCAAGAGAATGAAAACAGGATTCGCGCCTCAGCCGTTCCGCGACTGGACGCTTTGTGGCTCTCGGACCGGTACACCACGTCGAACGGCCACCAACTCGGCTGCAATGGAGGCTGCGATTTCGGCCGGCCCCACGGCCCCAATTCGAAGCCCGACGGGCCCACAGATCCGGCCGAGATCCTCTTCCGAGAACCCGGCCGCACGCATCCGGTCGCGCCGCGCGGTCTGCGTCTTTCGACCTCCGAGTGCACCGATGTACGCGGCCCTGGAGGAGAGCAGGATTTGCAACGCCGGATCATCGATCCGCGGATCGTGAGTCAGGAGAACTGCAAAGGTCTGGTTGTCCGGGGCGAAATCGCCCAACTCCTCCTGAGGCCAAGCGGTGACCAGTCGATGGGGGCGGACATCGAAACGGTCCGGGTCCGTGAAGACGGCCCGCGGGTCAATGACCGTCACCTCGAAGTCGAGACGCACGGCAAGCGCCGTCAGGTGCACGGCTATATCTGCGCCTCCGATGATTAGCAGACGGGCCTGCCTGGGAATCAAGTGGTTGAAAATGCCTGCAACCAGGGAGGTGGTAGCGTCCCCTTGCGGATCAGCGATACCCTCGTCTTCGCCCTCAAGCGCCGTTCGCACTTGCAGCGGATCGCCGGACTCCAGCCGCGCCAACCACTGCATGCCTACCTGCGTGGCAGGATCGAACGGCTGGACCAGCACCGACACCTGGCCGCCGCAGCTCAGTCCTACGGACCAGGCAGTCTCAGAGTCCACGCCAAACGTGCAATACCGACGTTTCCCGTCCTCGATACATCCGAGTGCCTCGGTTATCACGGCACCCTCGATACACCCGCCTGAGACCGATCCCGCCACCTGCCCCATCTCTGAGACTATCATCGCGGCACCGGGGGGCCGAGGCGCGGATCCCCAGGTCTCGATCACTCTTGCCAGCGCGAAACGGATGCCGGCCTTGCTCCAGGTCTTCATGGTGGGATACACGTCACGCATGGGCCGTCACCAGTCTCTCGTAGGTGGCCGGAGTGTCGATATCCTCTATTACGCCTCGATCTTCGGTTTCGACGAAGTCCACATCCCTCAGGAGGTGCCTGGCCCCCGGGCCACGGCCAATCTCTTCCAACGCCTGCCTGAAGTCGCTTCCAAATAGCACGGGGTGACCTGGTTCTCCGTGGCAACTAGGTCGAACACAGGTCGCTTCCGAGGCTCGGGTGACCACTTCCTCGACCACCCCGAGAGGGACCAAGGGCATATCGGCTGGCCAGATCAGAAAGCCCGCGCTGCGGTCCGATGCCGCGAGCACGCCGGCAGCGATGGATGACGCCATGCCCCCCTTAGGCTGCAAGTTTTGAACTACGCGAGTGGGCTCGTGCTCCAGCCTCACCCCAGCCAAGCTCAGGGAGATATCCGAGAGCCTACTTACCAAAATGATCTCGAGCGGGCCGAGCTCCATGGCTGTATCCAGCACTGCCTGGAGAATCGTCACCCCACGCCATGGCATAAGCAGCTTGTCTTCGGGACCAAAGCGTGCCGAGCGGCCCGCCGCGGGTACGATGACGCTAACGCTGGACTGATTCATCAGGCCTCCAGCTATACACCGCCTCGGGCCGAGCGTCTATCCAAAAGTCGTGGTTTATGTCCATTATGGGCTTGGGGAGGCCAGAATAATACGACGGCCCGGGATCGCTTTGCGGAACAATGGTTCTTCCAGAGGATTCGCGCCTCGTTCTGTTAATCTCAATCCCCGCCCTGGCTCCGTCACATAGGGTGAAATGCCTAGGGGATTTCGGCGACCACAACTTCGGTCGCCCATGCTACTCAATGAAAAAGCTTTACGTGGGCAATCTGCCCTGGCGTACTACTGACGCCGACCTCGAAGACCTCTTCGCATCCCATGGCTCTGTCGAGTCCGCGGTTGTAATCACCGATCGCGAAACCGGCCGCTCACGCGGATTCGGATTCGTGGAAATGGAAGACGATGGCGCTACGGCTGCCATGGACGCACTTGACGGACACGACATGGGCGGACGCCCACTTCGTGTCAACGAGGCAAACGATCGTCCACGTCGCCCCCAGGGCGGTGGCGGCGGTGGTGGTGGCGGCGGCGGTGGCGGCGGCGGCGGCAATCGCTGGTAGTCCACTCCGTCCGGGCTTGCCCGGACACCCAAGCGTTCGCGCTTGGTGAGGCCTAGGCCTCAAAAGACTGTTGCGTTCCCAATACTCTCCAGGCCTGGGGAACTGGGCCTGGAGAGAGGGACGCGGTCAGTTGAAGACAGGAACGAAGCGTAGAATCGGGGCATGTTGCTTTAAGCCGCCCTGACCCACGTTCCTCTAATGCGGCCCACGCGCGCCGCATTCGGAAGCCGGCTCTCTTTGCCCGCCCCGACTAGCCGAGTTCGGCCATCAGAGCAGGGATCGCACTGGCCCGCGCATGCAATTCCCGCGCACCGGTCCGCCGTAGCAGGTCCTCGACATGGTCAGCCCGGACACCGCCTCCAACTAGGACCGTCGGACCCTGCATGGTCTGGAGTCTTGCTAGGACGTCCGCCCCTTGGAGAGCCGTCTTTCTGCCGCCGGAAGTCAGGACCCGTGCTACGCCTAGGTCGGCGCAATCGAGATAGGCCTCTTCGTGATCGGCGGCTTCGTCGAACGCCTTGTGGAACGTCACGGGCTCCCCGTCTGCCGCCTGAACCAGGATCTTGAGTTGGGCTCGGTCAACACGTCCCCTGGCGTCCATACACCCCACAACCACTCCGAATGCCCCGGCCGCCAGTGACTCTCGAATCTGACGAACTGTCAGTTCAATCTCGTCCGGCGTATACACGAAACCGCCGCTGCGAGGACGCACAAGGACCATCACGGGACCCGAAAATACGCTGCACGCCTCACGGATGAGATCTGCCTCCGGGGTCTGTCCGCCCGACGCGAGGTCTGCGCAAAGCTCGATCCGGTTGGCTCCTGCGCGCTCGGAGAGAAGCACGTCGGCCATCGATTCACAGCAGCTTTCAACCAGAGTCATTCTCGTTTGGGATCCTGAAGGTGACGAAGTGGATTGGAGCAACTCACCTCTCAATGAGCACCTCGATGCGGCAGTTCCTTTCCCTCTTTCTTGTGGCCATTCTTGTTGGCTGCGCTTCAGCTCCGGCACAGGATCCAGAGGACGCCTACACCGCTATGGAGCAGCGTCTGTTATCAGCCAGCAGTGTCTCATTCGACTTCCAGGTTACGGCTGAAGGCGTGATACAGGGTAGTTTTTCCGGCAATGCCTCGGTGTCCTCGGATGGTGCCCTGACCATACGTTCCGAGGGCATATTCATCGAGCGCGATTTGGTCATGGAGCTGGTGACGGATGCCGACTCTGTCCGCATGAACACAAGCGAGATGTCCGATGTCGTGGAGCGCCCGGCCGACACGTTTAACGCGGTGGTAGTTGGACTTACCCGCATGGGATTGATGCACAACCTAGCCGCGCTGAGTACCGTATCCCCACCTGACCACGGAGATGGCGGAATTCTGGAGTGGGTCACGGTTAGCAACTTCGAGACGGGCGAGGTCGGGGAATATTCCGGCGTGGCGTTTGACGTTTTTGTCGAAGGGGACCGCACTTCGGGGGTCGTGCTGGCCATCGTGGACGGGCTCCCAGTGGAGCGGCGTCAAGTGGTTCCTTTCCCGGGGGACCAGATGGTGGTGACCGAGAAATACTCCAACTTTGTGGTCGCTAATTAGCCAGGCAGAGTCAGGATCTCATCAGCCGTTCTGCGAGGGACAACAGCGCTTCCTTCTGGGCAAGCGACCTGTCCAAGGGTAGCTGACCGACTCCAATTAGCCTGCGCATAATCTCGACGCCGGCGAACCGGTCGGTAGCGGTCGTATCGAAGGGCCGCGCATAGGCGTTAAGGGCCTGAGAACAGTCCTCTGCGCTGTAGCCGGAGACATGCAGGTGCGCAAGGAATACCCCTAGGTCGAACTCGCAGGCACCCAGATAGCCAAACTCGGGGTCGATCACCTTGATGCCGTCGGCTGTCCGCAGCCAACTGCCTGGATAGAAGTCGCCGTGTAGCAGCGTTACTCCGTCGGCACGGTACTGGTCTCCAAGTTCGGCGGCCGTCGCAACGAGACCCGGACGGCTTC
>JBLFXH010000112.1:0-10321 GCA_047611125.1 Rhodothermales bacterium | reverse complement strand
ACAGGCGCCTCTCCCGTGGCAATCAGGATCTCGTCTTCCGTCCGCACGCCGTGCATGAGTTGGCTTGCGAACTGGAGCCGGAAGCTCAGCGACCCCGCCTCCGAGGCCTCGAACCGGATGACCACGACGCTGTCCGGATGGGACACGAAGGTCTCTCGCTCGAACCACCTGTTGCCAATTCGATATCGGACGCGGGTGGCCCCGTCGCGTAGGCTCAGCGATCTAGAGTAATCGTCTGCCCGTTGGCCGTGATCCATTCGGATATGCAGGTCTCCTAGCGGCGCAAAGGACTGGGAAAACGCGCCCTGCAGTTTGCGATTCAGGCTGTCGGCGGCCTGCCAATCCTGACGGGCTAAGGCCTCGCGGACTTCGGGAAGGTGCTCGTAGGCATTCGGGTTCATCCGTGGATCAACCGGCCTCCCGGACCACAGCGTGGCATCATTCAGGTGGAGCCTCTCTTCGGCAATGCCACCATACTGCGTCACTCCAACCCGGCCATTGCCCAGAACCAGGGCCTCCTCGAGTGTTTCGGCCGACTCGTTGAATCGCAGTTCGAGTTCCGGCCGCTGGGAACGCATTCGGGAGAACGGATAGCCATTGCAGCCCGTTCGGGGAGTGGCTCGGTCGGGGGGCGCTGTTGCAGCGGCAGCTTCGGCGGTGGCAGCCCGGTATTCCGTCAGGCAGAACGCCCACTCGAACGGAGCCATGCCCTCAAGCTGCATCCAGTCGATCCGCGTCCAAAGCCCTGGGTCAGTAGGGTTGCCGGCGTGGTTTTGGGCGATGAGGTACTGCGCTCGGGCATCCCAGCGCTCAACCCGGTACCGGGCGTAATCCCGGTGAACCCACTCTTGCGGCGAGATGGAATAGCGAATGCCGTAGTCATCTTCGAATTCGCCGGCGGGCGAAAAGGCCTGACCCAGCGCCAGGGTGGGCTGGGTTGCTAGGACTGCTGAAGCCGCCATGACGGCCAGAAGAGATGCTCGCTTCATTCGGAATCCTGCGGCGTGGCTGGGCGGCTCATGGGGCGCGTCACAGCAAAGGCCCACCAGATCAACAGTCCCTGCAGCGGCAAGCGGATATATAGAAACCAGGCAGGTACGTCCGAAAAATCAGCCGGGTTGAGTGCCATGTGGAGGTTGGCCGGAAAGACCGCCACCATCAACGCCACCATTCCCCAGCCTGCGGCACTTCGCCACGCAGGGACCAACACCGCCAGGCCCCCAATAACCTCAAGGCCGCCGCTCAGCCAGATCAACTCCCGGTGAGCCGGCAAATACGGCGGCATCATCGGGAGGTAAAAGTCCAAGCTGATAAAGTGATTCAGCCCGGCAGCGATAAACAGTAGGCCAAGCGCTACAACGCCGAATCGGCGAAGAGAAGGTGGTTTCAAGCGAAAAACGGAGGTTACGTGACAACTGGTGCCCAAAGATAGACCCGCAACCATAGGCGGCGGTGACAGAAATGCCACAATTGCGCACCCGGAGCGCATCTATCTTTGACCTTCGGAAACCCTTCCAGAGCCCAACGCAATTCTCCCTGCGGCATGTCCACTCGCCTCCTTCTCCTGCTGGGCCTTCTGGCCCTGCCCATCACGCTATCGGCCCAGACTCTTGAGGGCTACCACACCTACGACGCGCTTACCAGGCAGGTGAACTCCCTGGTGACGAGTCATTCTGGACTGGCATCTGCTGAGTCCATTGGCACGACTCTCGAAGGACGAGAGGTCTGGCTCGTGACCATCGCCAATCGACAGGGAACACCCCTCTCGGAACGCCCTGCAGTACTGGTGGCCGCCAACCTGGAAGGCAACCAACTTGTTGGAAGTGAGCTGAGCTTAGAGGCCATGCGCTACCTGCTTGAGTCATACGACACAGACGCAGAGGTCAAGGCAAGACTGGATGAGACAGTCTTCTACTTCATGCCCCGCGTCAATCCGGACGGGGCAGAGCGTGCGTTCGCCGCGGTGCAGACGGGAAGTCCGTTTAACACCTCGGACTATGATGACGACAACGATGCTCGCATGAACGAGGACGGGCCGGAAGACCTCAACGGAGACGGGTTGATCACGGTCATGAGAGTGGCCGACCCCAAGGGCGACTACATGATCGACCCCGATGAGCCTCGCCTGATGAAGAAAGCGGACGCGTCAGAAGGCGAGTCTGGTACCCACTCGATCTACTGGGAGGGGCGCGACTCGGACGGCGATGGGTTCTACAACGATGACGGTCCCGGTGGCGTGGACATGAATCGAAATTTCCAGCACGAGTATCCCTACTACGCAGCCGGAGCCGGCATTCATATGGTCAGCGAGCGTGAGTCTCGCGCGGTCCTGGACTTCGTGATCGCCAATCGCAACGTCGCCATGATGCTGGTTTACGGCGCCAGCGACAATCTCGTGACTGCCCCGAACGACAAGGGCGAACTGGGGGAGGCGAAGGGGTTGGACCTGTGGTCATTCGCTGATGCCTCGATTGCCGGAGCTCGCGATGTGGGAGTATTCGAAACCCAGACACGTGGGTTCGGTCAATTTGGCGGATTTCGCCAGCAGGGGAATCAAGGTGGCAGCAGTGGGGGCGGCGGAACGCGGCCGGCAACCACAGTCAGCCGTGACGACGTTGCCTACTACAAGTCGGTGAGCGAAGAATACCGGGAAGTGACAGGCCTTGACGCCGTGCCACCCATCCGGAAGCCGGAAGGTGCTCTATTTCAGTATGGATACTTCCAGTACGGTGTGCCCTCCTTCAGCACGCCAGGTTGGGCTCCGAGCGTAGCCGCAGATTCCTCCGAGACTGAAGTCGAAGGCGCCGCCGCCGCGACCGGCGGTCGTGGTGGGGGAGGACGCAGCGCGGGCGCTCCTGGCGGTAGCGGTAGTTCAGCTGGTGGCGATTCAGCCGATGCAGCTCTGCTGAAGTGGATGGATGCCAACGAGATCGACGGTTTCGCCGCGTGGTCTGCCTACGACCACCCCGAGTTGGGAGCCGTAGAAATCGGGGGATTCAAGCCCTACCAGTCGCTCAATCCCCCGGCCGCAATGATCGCAGAGATGGGACCCAAGCAGGGCGGATTCATCGCGCACCTCGCCACGCTGTATGCGGATGTCCAGATAGCCGAGACCGAAGTGATTAGCGAAGGTGGAGGCATCTTCCGCGTTAAGGCTCAGATCGAGAACGCCGGATTCCTGCCGACATCAAGCGCTCAGGGCGTCCGGTCTCGATCAGTGCGGCCCACCATGGTACAACTGGACATCGAGCCTGAGGCGTTGCTCTCAGGCTCGGCCAAGACCAGTTTCTTCCAGGCCACAGACGGTTCGGGAAAACGACAGAGTTTCGAGTGGATCATCAAGGGCACACGCGGACAGAGCGTGGAGCTTCGGGTGGTTTCGCAAAAAGGAGGAAGTGACACCAGGACACTGAGGCTGCAATGATGCCCGCGTCCGTCGAAACCGTCACCTTCAGATTCCCAATAGCTATGAAGCACGCTTCTCTCTTCGCCCTGGCGGCGCTTTTCCTCGCCCCTCTGGCCCTCGCCCCCTCGGCAACAGCCCAGAAGGCCTCCGACCCCCAGCACAAGGTCCAGATGGACTTCAACCGTTGGCATGACTACGACGAGTTGAAAGTGGACATGCTGCGTCTCGAGGAGGCGTATCCAGAGTTTCTGACCTACTCCACACTCGGCC
Organism: Rhodothermales bacterium; assembly: GCA_047611125.1. GTDB lineage: Bacteria > Bacteroidota > Rhodothermia > Rhodothermales > UBA10348 > JABDJZ01. The sequence goes on along the minus strand of JBLFXH010000112.1, from coordinate 6,645 downwards.
AGAGCTATGGGGGACGGGACATCATGCTGATGACCATCAACAACCCGAACACCGGCGACGAGATGGGCAAAGCGGCGATGTACGTCGAAGCGAACGTCCACGGAAACGAGATCCAGGGAGCGGAGGTCAGCCTCTACACCATCTGGTATCTGATGGAGAACTACGGCAAGATCGACATGATCACCCGCCTGGTGGACGAGCGCGTGTTCTACATAGTGCCGACGGTTAATCCCGACGGCCGCCAGTACTTCTTTGATGACACGGGATCCGGCGCACGAACCGGTCACGTTCCTGTAGACAGCGACAACGACGGTCTCTACGACGAGGACGGCCCGGATGACCTGAACGGAAACGGCATTGTCGATACCATCCGGAAGTACGTCCCGGGTGAGGGCAACCTTCGCATCAGTCACGATGATCCTCGCATGCTGGAGGCCGTTCCGGCTGGTGAGAAGGGCGACTGGGTAATCCTGGGTCGCGAGGGAATCGATAATGACGGCGATGGCCGTGTCAACGAGGACGGACCGGGCGGTTACGACCCGAACCGGAACTGGGCATCCGACTGGCAGCCCAACTACATCCAGGGCGGCGCGATGGACTACCCGTTCCAGCTGCCGACGGCTCGCGCGGTGAATGACTTCCTGGTCAGCCACCCGAACATCGCGGGCGTACAGTCCTACCACAATTCGGGCGGCATGATCTTGCGCGGTCCGGGTGCAGAGTGGCAAGGGCGCTATCCGCGCGAAGACATCCAGCTGTACGACACGCTCGGCAAGAACGGGGAGCGCATGCTTCCCTACTACGACTACATCGTGATATGGAGCGGGCTCTACACGGTCCACGGCGGGTTCATCGACTGGACCAACGATGGACTCGGAATCGTCTCCTTTTCGAACGAACTATGGGCCGGCGGCCAGTACTACAACAGCCCCGATCTCAAAACGCAGCGGCAAGATCCAGATAGCCCCATCGCCGGGCAGAAAGGGACCTACTTCTTCAACGATTTCCTGGAGTTCGGAGACCAGTACGTGGAGTGGGAGAGCTTTGAGCACCCGCAGTTCGGCACCGTGGAAATGGGTGGCTGGAAGAAGATGCGGGGACGTATACCGCCGCGGTTCATGAACGAGGAACTCAGCCACCGAAACATGGCCTTCAGCCTCTACCAGGCAGATGAGATGCCGATGATGAAGACCGGCGAGACTAGCGTCGAGAAAATGGGCGGGGATGTCTACCGAGTGCGCGTGGATATAGAGAACACCAAGCTGACGCCCACCATCACGGCCCGTGCTGCTGAGAATCAGGTGGTGGATCCGGATCTGTTGACACTTACAGGCCGCAATGTTGATGTCATATCCGCCGGTTGGGTGGCGAGCAAGCACATGCCTGGGGCCACGGACCTGATTGATCAGCATGATCTGTCACGCATCCTGATCCGGAATGGGCATCCAGGCCACACCACGCGGACGGTCGAGTATCTGGTTCGTGGGTCCGGTGACGTGACGGTGGGCTACTCCAGCAAGAAGGGCGGAAACGCTTCGGCGCAGGTCCGGCTGAGGTAATACTCGGTGTCCTGACTTAACACAATGCTGTTGATCCTGTCGGTTCTGATTGCCGTCATCACGACCCATTCCGACGAAGAAGTCGGCGGTCAACTCGGCCCGGCCCGCGAAATAGCCGAACGCAAACTCGGCGGATATCTCAGGGTCGAAGACAACGCGCACGAGGAGGACGGGAGATTTTGGAGCACCGCTTCCCTCGGGCTTCCCGTGATGTCCCCTCTTGCGGCGCTACCACCGGCTGAGCCACGAAGCGACGTCACTTCTTACGCCGGGCCTTCCAAAAGGTGAATTCTGCTTCCTGCAGCTCTACATCTACGTCCATCACCTTGCCCTGAACTAGCTCCTGGGTATCCGTGACGCCCTTGTTGTAGACGGCCGGTCCAATCTCCGTCAGGAAATAGTCCAAGAGGAAACCTGACCCGAGATCTCCGAGCGGTTCGTCAAAATTTTCTAGCGCGTATTGCTTGATGGAGGCGATGGCCTCGGTGCGCTTGTCGTCGGGAAGGGAAATGGGCATATCTCAGCGTTGGTTCGAGTTGTCCATGTCGGACTGGATATACCAACGTCCGTCACTCACGAATCGAGGCGCACTTGAAGCAGCTCTCGCAGTCGCTCGATCCGCTTGCGATTCACGCCGAAGTCCTTCCGTCCAATTCGGGAGGCTGAGCGCACGGCGACAACGCCTTCGGAGGGTCGCCAGTGAACCTCGATGTCGTCCACGAACCGAAAGATTCGACTCACAGACTCCGCGTACAGGTAGTTTTCTGTCTCGCGGACAATGGTTGTTCTGGGCAGGTCCTCAACGGCTGCCCGGACTGCGGCCCAGACCATAGCCGGATCGCCGGAGGCCGAAAGTGCAGCCACATAATGCTGCTCGTCTAGCGGGTCCCCATCGCTTGAAACACAGTTGGGCGTCTCGGGACAGTTTGTCAGCTGGCGATCAACCATGCCGATGTCGACGGGTCTGGTGCCGCTGCATCCGACGAGCGTCGCGGAAAAGAAAACGAAGACGAATCGCAGCAAGGTGTTTGGAAGGGAATTGAGGCTGAAGACCTACCGGGCTGGCGGAACGGTCCAAGTATAGATATAGGTTCCGATTCCTCCCCAGAACCCATAGCCCTGCTCGACATTCGACAGCACGCCCGGCTGGGCCAATGCCTCGGGGTCAAAGTTGCCCTCCGGCGGATCCCAGGCCTCATCCAGCGCCCGAATCGAGACCGTTATTGCATGCACGAGGGGCAGGGCGTCGCCGGCATCAAGACCCATGACTCGCCGCATCTGGACGGCGTCATCTTGCAGGTTGACGGTGAACTTCCAGCCGTCAGCAGTACGCTGGCCGGATCTGCCGTATGGAACCCGAACCCACCGTCCTTGAAGGTCGTAGTCCAGGTAGATCTCCCACGGGGACACGATACCAGGCAAGTGGACCTCTTGAGTCAGCGCGGAGTCGGGACTGACGTTGTAGGGGAAAAAGAGCGTGTCCGGATCGGGCCTTGTGATCGGGAAACGGGGAATCGTGGTCTCGGCTGCCGTGACCGTGCCGTCGTTGCGGGTAATCTCTAGCCGGTAGGTACGTCCAGCCCGCACCCCGAATTGACTCCGAAAGACGTGCCCATAGGTACCATCTGCCATCCGGTCCAGGCGGTGGTTCCATCGAGTCACCGCTCCCGTGCGGACGTCGGTTGAGGTAACCACTCCGTCGATGGAGGCCTGGGGGACAGACAGGTCCTCGATCTCAGCGGCGAATCGCGAGATGGGAATGACCCGCAGCGTGTGGACCGATTCCCGTTCATCCAGGAATCCATAGACCGTGAAGTACCGCTCCCCGTTGTCGAACGGGTCAAAGGTGCCCGTGTCGCAGGACACCAGGATCACGGCCAGCAACAATGTGCAGAGGACAGACTTCACTCGACTCGGCGTTGGATGGCGTAAATGTAGGCACCAGCCGGCCGTGCCGAAGGGGTATTTACAATCCCTGAAGGCCTCCCCTTAGCGGGTCTTCTCAACCGTGTAGTGGCGGGACTGGCTCTCGAAACGCGAGAGGAGTGCGCGCGCTCGTGCGGGCACCACCGCCGTCTCGAAGGGCTCTACGGCGAACGCGCGGATCGCATCGATGGAATCGAACCACATAGTTGTCACAAACTCGACATCATCGGAATGGTCGAGCCGCCAAAGTTCAATACCCCGAAAGCCCGCCATTCCAAGTGCTTCGATGCCGGGCATGATGTCGCCCTTCAAGAGCGATTCGTAGGCGTCCGCGTTCTGGGGCAAAGTCCATCCGTGCCAAGTGCGGGCAATCATGGCAGGGGGAACCCTCTACTCGGTGGTCTTGGTGGGCTCGGTCGGCTCGGTGGGCTCGGTTGGCTCGGTGGACTCCAACGGGGCAATCGGGGCACCTGAAATGCCGGCTGCAGCGCGGGCCGCCTTCTTGGCCTTCTTCTCCTCCTTCTTCTTCTTCTTAGCTAGTTCCTTCTGTCGCTTCTGGTAGGAGAAATTTGGTCTGGCCACTGGCCCTCCGGTTGGGTTGATTAGGTGTTTGTACGCGGCTGCGTCGATTCGGGTCTCAATGCTGAGTGGCCCACTCCAGGAGGCCGCCCGTCTCATCGTCCTTATCGGCACTGGCCCGCTCTGGCCAGCCGGTGCGAAGGTCATTCCAATGCAGGATGGTGTTGAACACTAGCGCGTGATTGCCCTGGGTATTCCACCGGCGTACCGGACGACCTGCGAAAAGCACAACGTGTCCCATCCCGACCGGTACATCCACGACAGCAGGCGTGCCTGTCAATTCAGCTTCGCCGGACAGCATCCCCGACATCGCGATGTCCTTTTTCCCGAACGAAACCACCGTGCGGGGCACCTCTGCCATCCATGCGGCATCCTTGTACCAGTCGGGCGTGCGGGCATCGCCCATGCCCTTGTTCACGCTGAAGACTGGTCCTGCGCTGAAGTACATCGGAATGTCACCGGTGTACCCGTAGGTGATTGGGCTGTCGCCTTCCACGGTGGTGCGGACAATGGAGCCGCGGGCCTGCAGATCCTTGGTCTGGCGAATGGAGATTCGCCGTGTGATTCCCATGTCGATGGGAAATGCCGCAGAGCTGCCTGTCGTGATGAAGACACCACCGTCCTCGATCCATCCCGCAAGGTTGCCGAGGCCGTCATATCCCATGCCGAGCCGCTGGTCCTCCGTCTGATCGATCTTGCCGATGTGCGGGTACTCTTCCGATGGCATCCAGGGGAGGGCGGGACCGACCCGGCTGTTGCCGACCACCAGCGCCTGACTGGATGACCGGGCTCGTGGCAGAATCAGCACATCGAATTGACTGAGGTCTCCCGCCAGATCCTGCTCGGACAGGTAGGTGTACGGAATCCCGACCTCGTCGAAGGCGAAGTGCCACCAGCCGGCGTCCTGCGGGGTAGAAGTCCAGGTGTGAATCAGACCGACCCGCGGTACTTCGACACCGTGCGTCGGCACGTCAGGTTGATCGCGAAACGCATGGACCGGGACCTCGAGGCGGGTGGCCAGAGCGTCGAGGCCGTCAACGGGACCGTTGATGATGTATGACCCTGCATTGAAGGCCATGTCCCCGTGCTCGAAAGCCTTCTCGGCAGCCTCCACCTCCACGCCGCTCCCGAGTTCGAAGCGCAGAAGAGCGAAGTTGTCATCAGTGGTGTGATTGGCCACCAGCCAGCGACCACGACCCGAGATCCCGCCATCTGCGGTAACGTGCCGTTCGACCGAAGTCATCGGCGCCAGAAGGACGGTAGAATCCTCGACAGCGTGAACCGTCACATTGTGCGCCAATGAGAGCGTCCAGCCTGTGTCGTCGTAGGGTGCATTCGCTCCGGAGGGGAAGTCCTGCCTCTCGAGCAGGATGCGCGCCAGCGTGTTGTACGGCTGATCCGCGCGGATAACGTAGTCGCCCGGGGCTGCCGAAGAGTCTTCGCCCACTGAAAGCGAATCGTCCGCCATGTGGATCTCCAGGCCTTGGTCCATCAAAAGATTGACCAGGTCCGCCACACCCGAGTGGCGAAGTTGGTCCTTTGGAATCACCCACGCGAACGGAGCCTCAGTGCGCCCCCGCTTCAGCGAATTGTTGGACTTGATCCAGAAGTTCTCGACGAACTCCGTGGCGTTATCAGCCATGTAACGCAGGCCGACCAGCACACCACTCTGCATGTAGTTGGTGTTATTGCGAAGGGACCACATGGTCTTCTCGAGCGGCGGGTTAGGTCGGTACCACTCGCGGCTGGTTTGGCGACTGGTCAGCTTACGTTCGAAGGTCCCAGGCACCGAGTTGCCGAACGTCTCGTAGAACTTGCCGGCCGAATTTCGCGTGTTCGCCATCCAGATCAAGTAGTTGGCTGACCACCCATTGTAGAATGCGTGGGTCCAGACGCCCGGCATATTCCGACGCGTCAGTTCGCTGACCTCCTCATACGCCAGGTTGTGCCACTCGTCCACCGTAATCGGGTCAATCCACTGGTTGTAAGGCCCTAGGCCGGTTGACGTGTACAGGTAGGAGACTGACTCATGCAGATCGTGCATCAGGGTCGGCTTCCAATGGTTGAAGGTGCCCAAGATATTGCGGGTCAGGTCCAGCGCCAGCCCGTAACCGTCGCGGTTGTTGTCGTGCGCAGCGTACGCGCCCCAGTACGTCAGGCTCGGGCCGACTCCCTCATTGTCTGCTCGATACTTGTAGATATCGACCACCCGGTCGCGACCGTCAGGCTCTGCAACGGGCGTAAAGACGGTGATGATGTTGTTGCGGATGTCCTGGATCATCGGAGCCTCAGAAACCGCCAATCGGTAAGCCAACTCCATCACCATCTCAGGGCTGCCGGTTTCGGGAGAATGCAGGCCGGCCGTCAGGTAGTAGACCGGCTTGGCCTTGGCGATGATCTCGCCGGCCTCGTCCTCACTGGTCTTTCGCGGGTCCGCGAGGGCGTTGAGGTAATCATGGTACGATTGCAGGTTCTGCATCGTGACCTGGTCGGCAATGATCACTTCAATCTGGTCACGGCCCTCTTCGGTAGAGCCGATAGACCGTACCCGTACACGCGGGGAGGCCTCTGCCAGCGCACG
>JBLFXH010000111.1:0-10324 GCA_047611125.1 Rhodothermales bacterium | reverse complement strand
AGTATTGACCGCCGAAGCTAATGACCGAATCCGAAAACACTGCCCAGGATGTCCGCCCAGGCCTTGAGCTAAGCGTTAAGCGCGCAGAGGAGTTGCTCAAGGGAGTAATGATCCCCCCGCAGCCAACTATCCTTGTAAATGTTCTCAACGAGCGCTCGAAGCCGGATCCCGATCTGGAGCGCATCGGTGACATTATCTCTTCTGATGTGGCCTTGGCCGCATCCATGCTGAAAGTCGTGAACTCTCCGTTCTTCGGCCTCAGGCGCAAGATTGGCTCTATTCACCACGCGGTTCGGCTCCTCGGAATTGGGAACGTGGTAAACATCGCCTCGGGCCTCATGCTGAAAGCGGCGTTCGCCGATCAGCGTGGCCCTTTCATGGACACCTTCTGGAAGCAGTCGGCCCGTCACGCCGTGGTTGCCACCATGGTCACCCGCGAAACGCGGGTGGGTACCGTTGAGGATGCCTACGCTGCGGGCCTGTTCGCTGATTGCGGAGTCCCTGTGCTGCGTCGGCGGTTCGCCAATTATAGCGAACTTTATGCCCAGGCACAGATCGTAACTGACTTCACCTTTACCGAGTATGAGGAGGAGGAAATCGGCACCAACCATGCGGTGGTAGGCTACATGATGGCGCACGGTTGGATGCTTCCCGATGTCCTGGCTCAGGGCATTCTGCAGCACCACGATCCGATCGAACATTTTCATGGTGCGGGTTTGGATGCGCAGCCTTCTGTCCAGATTCAGGCCGTACTGCACACCGCGCTATACGTCTGCCGTGTCCTGGACGGCCTACCAGTCACGAAGGAGTGGACTGAGTTCGGCGATAGTGTGCTGGCATTCCTCGGCGTGAATGAGAGCTTCATTGAGCGCATGGTGGAAGAAGTGCGCGCGTTGCCGTCGGAATCGACGCAGGCAATCTGACCTGGCAGTTAACAGACTCGACGCAAAAGGCGCTCTCCCAACCCGGGGGAGCGCCTTTTCTCGTCAAAAGAGAAAGCCGGTTCCGAGGATGAAGTGGCGCTGCTCATGCGAGAACCCCATCGAGGCTCTCAGGACGGCCGCACCAAACAAGCTGGCCCAAACCCCGCCGCCGTAGCCGCGATGCCACTGGTCGGAGGACTCTCCGTCGGTCCAGACGCGGCCGTGATCCAGGAAGCCGACTACGCCGAAGTCACCTTCGGCCAGGTAGCCTGCGAACCGGGTGAGGCGCACGCGCGCCTCGAGATTATGGAACACAGACGTACGCCCTGCAAATCGGGTGCTGCTCCATCCACGCAGGTTGCTGGTTCCACCCAGCGCGGCCGAATCCCAAAACGGAAACTCGCCCACAACGTGGTCCAAGCCCACCCGCAAGGCCAGCACGAGAGGAGAGCGGAGCGAAGAGGTGAAGTATGTGGAGACGCGGGACTCAAAACGCCCGTACGTGCGGGAGTTGGCCGTCACTCCGGCGTGGACTGTGGCTCGATTGCTCCACCGGAGACCGCGCGCCGGTAGCACCGAGCTGTCTCTGGAATCCAAGGTCAGCTCGGCCCGCGCCCCCGCGTGCACCTGGTCTTCGAAGGCCGATGCCGAGACTCCGGCCTGCGTGATGAACCGGCCGTTGTCTTCTCGGACTTCGTGGGCCTGGACGAACGCACCTATCGAGGCGAAAGAAACGGGGTTCAGCCCCCTGCGAAGCCCCGCGAATAAGCCAAACTGGGCCAGGCGTGCCTGATAGAATTCTCGATTTAGCTTGATGTTTGACGTTTCGTTGCCCAAGCCGAAGTAATTCCTGATGCTGTTGGGCGACCGGACCTCAGCCTCGATATCCAGGTCCCAAAGCCCCGTGACGTCCACCATGTGGCCGTCGTAGAGCACTGTGTAAGCCTGAAACCGGGCCGAAGAAGCGGCGCGAATTCGGTTGACCATCGCGTAGGGGGCCTTTCGAAACGAATGGCGGGTCATGATGGGGCCGCCACCGATGTAAAACCCGTCGTCCTTGTTGGCCCCAATCAGCAGCGTGGCAAGTATGCTGTTGTACTTGGAATCATGCTTGTCGTAGCGATTCACCAGCGGATCTTGGCTCAGGCGACTCTGCGCATCACCCGGATCCTCGACCGTCATTCCGCCCGTGGTGTCGTAGAAGTAGACTCGGCCGGGCGTTCGCGCGGACCCCTCGAACCGGTCCTCCCCCGCACCACCAACCACATGGAGGTAGATCTTCGAGCCCGTCTCGGGTATCGAAAAGCGGTCATTGCCGCCCATGCCGTAGAGCCGAAGTTCTCGGGTGCGATCGCGGCTGAATGTGCGATCGTACAGCACCTTACGGCGTTCTCCTTCCTTCGTCGTCTTGTAGACCACAACCCGGCTGGAATCGGGAGCGACGGCTGAGACGACAAACTCTTCGTGCTTGTCGGACATGACTATGTCAACCGATCGGTCGAGTAGCTCGGAATACTCTTCTGCGGCGTCAAGTAGCCCTGACCGTCGTTCCCGGAAGATCTCCAGAAACTCCTCGCCCTGACGCGCCTGTATTCCTTCTGGCCACCGTCCGATAGACTCCGAGAGCACCGAGTCGGTAAGTGCCGCGGCTACGCTGTCGCCGATTTCGGACCAGTCCGAAGGGGTGAGGGAGGCCAGCAGTCGTCGATCCTGAGGGATTCCGCTTCCATTGAGGCCACGGATGAAGCCGAAATCACGATTGAACTCTTGGAATTTGGGGAGGACATAGCGGGATTGGACGATGTTCGGGAATAGGCCGTCCATGCGGTTGAACGCCCAGTCTCGGTCTCGCGGGATGGCTCTGAACCACTTTCCCTTTCCGTCGGCCGGCTCCAGCGTTGCCCAGCGCCACTGGTCTTCGTGGCGGTCCCAGTCACTGATGAACATGTCCAGGATTCTGTTCCTGGCGAGGAATCGAGCATCGACCCGGTGGTCGTTGTCTTCGGCCAGTTCACTGTACATCTTCGCGAACCCCACCACGTTGTCGGAATTGCCAAACTGTGGAGCGTGAGACATGTCATCATCGGGACGCTCTTCCAGCATCATGACACGGCCGCCCACGATGTCGGCGTACGGTTCCAGGCGCGGATCATCCGGAACGTAGAAAACCTCTGGGGTTGCGTAGTAGACGCCGATGGCGCGAGCGAGCGGGGGGACAAGCAAAGCTCCGTACGGATGCAGAATGGCCACCTGATCGCGGACGATGTCGCGTGCGATGCCCTCGCGAAGTTCACCTGGGAGGGTCCTTGTGGGATCCTTGGCCAGGGACCGGAGCACGTACTGGCGCCCGTCCTGGTCTTCCAGCCGGACGGACACGGTCTGCTGGCCTCCGCCTCGCTGAATGGGCTTCAGGCCGCCGTGAACTGAACCCACGTCCAGGACCGGAACGGTGACCGAAGCGGTCCAGATGTCCCGGTGGGCTTTACCGAGGAAAAACTCCTTGATCGCGCCGGCCTCCAGTTCGGGAGCAGCAGCCCCGATAAACAGCGTGTCTGCAGGGTCTGGCGCAACATCCGGGTCAAGTCGCCGAAGGTCAGTGCCCGTTGTCCTGGCCGGGTGCAGCTCAGCCTCGTGGAGGATCTCTGTGGCCGAGTGGGCTCGAAGCACAGACGAACCGTCGCTCAGGTATTCGATCTCCAGGAATCCGGGCTCTCGGGAGGTAAAGGCCGCTCCTCGGCCATCAGACACGAATTCCGGGCGTGAAGCCGAGCCGGAAACCAAGTAATCGACGCTTCCGACGGGGAAATGCTGAAGGGAATGATCATGTCCGGACGCGTAGACCAGGTGATTCTCGAATCGCTCGAACAGGCCTGTGAGAGCCCTTCGGAATGATCGGTAGCGACTGTGGGACAGATCCTGCCGACCGCCCGACCAACTCCGAATGAGCGGATATAGACTGCCCACAAGCGGGAAGGGTATGTACGCGTTGTCCCACAACTCGGTGAGTGGAAACAGGTGTTCTTTCAGAGACAGGCGCCCTCCGTGCGGGCCGTTGCTCATCATAGGGTGATGACCGACCACCAAGAGCCGACTGTCGTCCTTTCGCCGAAGAACATCGGCCAGGTTCGCGAGCAGGTCACCCTCCTCACGGGTTTCATAGCGACCCGCGTCGCCGAACGGTTTGTCCAAGACACGCAACCACCACTCGGTGTCCAGAACAACCAACTCCAGACCTTCAGTGAGGGTCTCGGTGTCTGGGCCTGGCTGCCCGTCATCGGGTAGAAAGGTATTGCCCTGGTCCAGGTAGGCCTCGACAAAGCGCTCCTGGTTCTTCAGGTTTCTGGGGCCTAGAGGCCCGGAATGGTCCCAGTCGTGGTTGCCGGGGATGAAAAAGACGCGGGCCCCAGTACCTTTGACGGCATCCAGTTGCTGGACCAGACGCGCCTCGGCCAGTGCGCGACCTGCCGCAGCAGAATCGGGAAGGCCCCTTTGGTAGATGTTGTCTCCCAAGAAGACCACGCTGGCCTGTGCACCGAAGGCGCGAAGCTTCGAGTTTAGAGCGGTCAGGACGGGCTCCTCAACGAGCGGGTCGAAGCCTCCCGTATCTCCGATCAGGAAGACGCGGTGCACGGTCCGCAGCGTATCGACAGACACCGAGTCCACCGCAGCTGGCAAGAGATCGGTAGGCTGGCCGTGCGCAGTAAGCGGCGGGCCCAGATGCGCGGCACCCAGCAGCAAAAGCAAGGCTAGACGCGCCAATGGCAGTCTCAAAGGCTTAGATGGTTAAACACGGCGATGCGCCCAGGAAAACCCTCGGAGGCAATGTACACGCGCCCCTCACCGTCAACCGCAATGCCTTCTGGCTGCGGCAGCACATCTCTGGGCAGCCCCCAGGAGTTGAGTAGTCGACCGTCCGTATGAAACTCAAACATCGTGGGGTAAACCGAAGACAACACTAGGAAACGATCATGATCCAGAAAGGCCATTCCTGACGGTTTAAACAAGCCAAGTCGCATCGGACTGCCGGTCCGTGGGTCCGTTGGTGGTTCCAGGCGCGCGGTTAGGCGCGGGGCAACCTTTCCCTTGGTGTCCCTGAGTTCCGAAAGCGTTACGGCGTAGAAGGCGCGAGTGCGCCCCATTCGTTTCCCGGGCGATTCCTTGCAGCCGATCCAGAGTTCGTCTGAGTCTGGCCGGACGTCGGCAGACTCGACATCACATGAACCGTGGAGGTCCACGTTGTGGCGCTTCCCATCCACCTCCTCGTCGGATTGGGGGAGAAGCCCGGAGTAGACCCTGCCATCACTCCGGAAGAGCAGGGCCCGGCTGGAGTCAAGCGTGAGGGCTTCGAAGTCTCCATCGCCCGCGAAGCGGATCCGGCGAACGATTGCCCCGGATTCGGAATCGATTTCGAACACGTCACCCGCCTCGTCCTGAAGTGCCAGAAGCGATCCTTCGGCGGTCACGACGAGGCCGGAGATCTCCCTGAGAGCCCGCGGCAGGCTCAGGACACGATCGGGCACCAGCACGTCATTCTGCTGGAGTGAAACCAGCACGGTGTCAACTGAAGTCGACCGGCCAGGCTCGGCGTTTCTACAACCTGTACCAAAACAGCAGAGCAGAATTGTGCCGACTGAGAGCAACGCCCTAATGTCGCGCTGTGTGGCTACCTTCTGAGTGAACTCGAACAAAAAGGAAATGGCCAAACCGGATAAGGAGAAAAACGAAAAGGACGCCGGGCAGGATACAGTGGCCGAGACCCCCCAGTGGAAGGACGAGGCCGCCAACCTGCCAAAGAAACTGGCAAAAGGCGTCGAGACCATGTTTAAGACATCCTACAGGGTGCACATGGACCTAAGTTCCCTCGCGGATGCCAAGGCCAACATTCTGATCAGCATTAACGGGATCATCATCTCGATCATTATTGCGTCGATCTCGCCGAAGATCGACAGCAATCCGTGGCTTCTGATCCCGACCTCGATTCTTCTCCTCACCTGTCTCGTCTCGATCATCTATGCCGTGCGCGCGGCAAGACCTCGAGTATCCAGTACGCTCTTGACCCTAGATGACATTCGGGAGAATCGCGCCAATATCCTGTTCTTCGGACACTTCGTGAACTTGTCCCAGGACGACTATCTCACCGGGATGATGGAAATTTTGCAGCGCCCCGATGTGCTCTACAGCCAGATGACCCGGGATATCTATGGGCTGGGTTCTGTACTCATTCGGAAATTCGAACTCCTTCGCGTGGCCTACACGGTGTTCATGATCGGACTGACGATTGGCATTCTCACCTTCATTGGTGTACTGGCCTGGGTGGTGTTCGAGATGAACGGAACGTTGCTGTGAAAGAGATTCTGCTTCTTCGTCACGCGAAGTCGGATTGGGACGCCGATTACGGCGCGGACCATGAGCGCCCTCTTTCCGGGCGGGGAATCAAAGCGGCAAAGCGTATTGGCCGTCTGATCGGTCAGACCGGCCGGGTCCCAGACGCCATCTACAGTTCGACCGCGGTCCGGGCCTGCACCACCGCTGAGCTGGCAGCGAAAGAAGGGGACTGGGGCACGCCGATCAACCTGAGACCTGAGCTCTATGGAGCCACGGTGCGCACCATCCTGTCCATTGCCCGGGAGTTGGACGACTCCATTCAGTCCGCCCTGTTTGTGGGTCACCAGCCTGGCTGGGGACACGCGGTTGTGGCGTTGACTGGGGGAGGCGCCGTGGAGTTTCCCACGGCCTGCCTGGCCCGCATCACCTTTGGAGAAGACAAATGGGACCGGGTAAAAGAGGGTCACGGGACGCTGATCCACCTGATACCGCCCAAGTACCTGGACTAGTCCTCCGAGAGGGTCAGCTCGGCGGATAGGAATTTGACCACAAAGTCCGTCTCTGGCATTTTGTCGGCCACGGTAACGCGTAAGGCCCGCAGTCCAGTCACCCCCTGGAGGGGTTCTAGGGCGAGTTGCTCAGCGCCCGGCTTCAGGTATCCAGCTTTGGTCAAGAAATCGATGTACCGCAGGTACTCTCTTCGTTCGCTGGTCAGGGAATACGCGATCGCAATCTGACCGGGTTGGGTCAGACGTTCGCCGGTACCCATAATGGTGGCCTTGTCGATGCGCTTCTTGACGATCTCGTAGCGAATGTTGTAGGCTCCATCCACGTCGAACTTCTTCTCGTCGGGGCGGAATCGAATGGCCAGAGGGCTGGACTGAACAAGGATTAGGTGGGTCACTTCAAGAGCCAGCGGAAGCTCGGCCTTCAAGTTCGCGGCCTCCAGCGCACAGCCCGCCATGGTGACTAACTGCCAGAGTCTCAGATTTCTTAGGTCTAGTTGATCAAACCTCTGGTTCTTCCGAAGGGAGGCCCCGACGTAGATGTTATAGTCCACCCCGTCGGTACGGTATTTTTCGAAATAGTGTGGAACGAGCTGTTGAGCCTGTTCCTCACGCTCTTCCAGATACTCGGAAATACGCTCGTTGACCATGGTCATCGAGACTTCAAAGTCTTTGCGCTTCCGGTAAATGACGCCCAGTTCGGGGTCGATGGCCTCGCGATACTCAGCCACGGCCTTCTGTATGGAATGATCTATGGCGCCCAGCTTATCGAGGAGCGGTTCGACTTCATGCTTGAGCAGATCGAGCGGCTCTGACTCGTCGCTGATGGATTCGCCGTCAGTGAGCTGGTCAATGTGGCGACCCAGCTGAAAGCCCAATTCGTCCAGCGCAGGCTGGGGAGAATGGCTTGAGGCTTGGATAATGACCGCAAGCGCCAACCCAAGTTGCTCGCTAAGGTCTTCACGGATGGAAGTGGCCCTAAAGACAGATGAGTTCCGGACATCCGAGAGGCCATAAAGAGGGAATACCTTGTCAAAGACGATGGGCGTCGTCGGACTACCAGGTTCCTCCATCTGCCTCAGGGCGGCTTCCCGGAATCGCCACTCGACGACGGGGTGGATAGAGGTAAAGCGCCTCTTGATCAGCGCCTGAATGCGGTGCTCCCTCTCTTCGATCACGCGGGACAGGGCCGTGGCCAACAACTGCACGACTTCGGTCATTTGAAACTCATCGCGGCGGGTCAATCCCTTTGCATCTCGAGAGGCCAATTCCAGCAGGCCGACCAGACGGGATTCTGTAATCAGTGGGATGACGGCCATGCTGCCGTATCCCATCTCGAAGACCTTCCACTCTAGTCCTGTCACTTCCTCGGAGGTGCCCAGGTCGCTCATGAAGACCGGCTTCCGCTCCTCGATGGCCCGTGCGTAGGAAGACACCTTGAGTCGCGGGCATTCCGGGATGGCGTTGTCGGCAAGCAAGAGACTGCGGCCAACGACACGACTGGAGGAGAGCTCGGAAATTTTGGCGGTCTCAAGCGCAATGACACCAATCTCCAGGTCCGGCTTGCCCAGCAGTGACCGGAGGTGTCCCTGGACCTCCTCCAGACGGGCGTGCTCTGAGAAGTCCCGATGATCCAGAAGGTCGTTCTTGATCAGTGACAGCACCTGCTGATAGGTGACTTCAACGGCCCGGATCAGTCCGAATCCCTCGAACGCGAATCGCTCGGCGGGCAGATGCTGGCGCCATAATTCCAGGTTCATCGGGTCATTTTCCAGCTGTTCGAGATCGGATTCTTTCAACCTCGGCTTCTGGGCGCGAACCTTGACCTGAACAAAGCGCGGGTCTATGTCAATCTGGAAGAAGCGCTCGAGCCCAGTCTCCGCTGCCTTCTTGCTGACGACGAAAGGAATGTCGAAGCCCTTCTTGGCGCCGTACAACCTCTGAATAATCAGGTGATAGGCCTTCATGGTCCGGGCATGCGTCATCTCACCCGGCTGCAGCGCGCATTCCTTATTGAAGCGGGGATCGAAGAAGCTTAGCAGGTCCAGTTCCTCGAACAGAGGCGTCGCGTAAAAGGGCGTGAGTTCGAAGGGGACAATGGCCGCGGCAATGTGCCGATCGATTGTTGCCCAAGGAAATACGGCGCTCATCAGTTTGTCCACAACCGAGGATTCCGCGGCCAAATCAGATATTGCGAGGTCCTCTGAGCCGACAATCGCGTGCTCCGAGACTTCCGCGAGCAAGTCTCGGACAAAGGACTGCGAGGACGCGTCACCCGCCTCCGCCTTTTCCTGCCAAAAGGAAATGAGCGGCCGGAGACTGAGTCTCTGCTGAAAAGGGAATTCCGCGGTAGTCAAGTTTGTCATGGGGTGCGCCTGGCCTTAACGGTGTTCAGTAGCGGCTAACGTAAGATCATTACAGGGGTTGCGGGATTTCACAAACGCGCCTGGTCGGATGGCGGTAGCGTGCCTGACCCACTCGACCGGATGGTCCATTGCTTCAGATCATTCTCGTAAACGCCACGCCAGAGGATCTGGCTCAGACCATGGCGGCCTTGGGAGGCACGGTAACCGTTAGTGTAGAGGAAGACGAGGGACCCCAATCAGAGTGGCCCGTAGCCCTGCTGTTCTTCCGGTCGTGCGATGACCCTGTTGCATGCGTGAAACGCGTGCGGAAAGAGTATGGGGTGATCACGATGCTGGTAGGCATCCTGGAAAACACCGTAGACGGCATTCTGGTAATCGATTCCCGGGGCGTAGTGCAATCAGTCAACAAGGCCGTCCAGCGAATATTCCAGTACACTCCGGGCGAGGTTGTCGGTCAAAACGTGGCGATGCTGATGCCTTCGCCAGATAGGGACCGGCACGACCAGTACTTGTCTCGGTATCTCAAGACTGGGGAGCGTCGCATCATCGGAATCGGCCGGGAGGTGGTGGGCCGACGCAAGGATGGAAGCGTCTTTCCGCTCAACCTGGCCGTCTCCGAGGCAAAGCTAGAAGGGAAGAGCCTGTTTGCGGGAGTGGTGAGGGACATATCCGAGCGGCGCCACCTGGAGACTGCTGTGCTGCGGATTAGCGAGGAGGAACGCAGGCGCATTGGCCAGGACATGCATGACGGATTGGGGCAGATGCTGACCGGAATCGGCCTGATTGCAAGAAATGTTGCTCGTTCGCTCCTCCAGGAGGACCACCGCGCAGCAGGAGACGTGAGCGAAATTGCAGACCTGGTTCATGACGCCGACGAACAGGCTAGGGCCCTTTCTCGAAGTCTGGTTCCGGTCGAGTTGGACCGAAACGGGCTAGCCTCGGCGCTGGAGCGCCTTTGTGGTCAGGCCGAGCGTCTATTCGGCGGCCGGTGCAGCCTGGAAATCACTGACGAGCTGAACCTTGAGGACGGCACCGTGGCGATTAACCTCTACCGCATCGCGCAAGAGGCCGTCAGCCATGCATTCAAGCACGGGCGCCTACGGAGACCAGTCCAAGAGGTGCTCCTCAGCCTTTTCTGAGCGGACCGAGGGCTAGGCTAGGCCTCTCCCGTCACGAAGGTTTTCAGGAAATCGGCCAGGAGATG
>JBLFXH010000110.1:0-10350 GCA_047611125.1 Rhodothermales bacterium | reverse complement strand
TGCTGGCGGTACTGGAAGCACACTATTTACGCCCCCAGCCCGGAGAGGGCGGACTCTTACCTCACGATGATCCGGGTCGCAGAAGGAATCCAAGCGATGCCGGAAGCAGACTGGGCGGCTGTGCTAGTGGTCACGCGCTAGTCCCACCGCAACGCCTGCACTGGATCCGCCCGCGCCGCCCTGGCCGCCCAGGCGCCGCATGGCCAGGTCGTGTGCGTCCTTGGGCAATAGGCCATCGCCCAGCAATTCCGCGATGTGATCCCGGAGGTGTTCTTCCAACTCCTCGAGGTCATCGGCAAGAAGGGTTCGGTTGCGCTTCAGACCTCGACGCCACGCAGCGATGGCCCGATCCAGATCAAAGTGGTCCATGGCAGGCTCCTTAGATGGCTGGGATAAGGCCAGGCTCGGAATTCCACAGCGCCGACAGGATGGCGTTTACGCAAAGCCAGTTTCGTTTTTCTGTAGCCAGCGCCTGGGCGCCAAGGGGAGTGATCCGGTAGTACTTCCTGCGTCTGCAGCCCTCGGACTTTCGCCAGTTGGATGTGATGAGCTGCTCATCCTGGAGACGGGGGAGGACGGGGTGGAGCATGCCGTCCCTCCATTCCAGGTCACCGTCGGAGAGGTCGTGCACCCTCTGAAGGATGGCGTATCCGTACGACTCACCCCGCGAGAGGATGGAGAGGAGGATGGGGCGGGCCGATGCTCCGACTAGTTCCTTGGGAATCACGTGCTATACCTAGAAGTTCTATTGTAGCGGCATGCATAGAAGTTCTAGACAAGTTGCGATTTGGGGGTTCTACTCAGTTGTGCTCCCGCTTATAGATCTGGCCGCCCTTCATCACAAACGTCACCGCTCCCAGCCGCGTAATGTCCTCCAGCGGATTGCCATGGACCGCAATAATGTCTGCGGCCATTCCGGGCTGAAGCGCTCCTGTCTCGTGATCGATGTCCATGAGTGCGGCCGTCACCACGGTCGCGGACCGAATGGCATTGAGCGGCGTCATGCCGTAGTCCACCATGACGGCAAAGTCGCGGGCGTTGTCCCCGTGGGGGATGGCCCCAACGTCAGTTCCGTAGGCAATCCGCACGCCTTTCTCAACGGCTTTCGCAAAGGTGGCCTTGTGCGCGTTCACGATGGCCGCGGTTCGTTCGCTCCATTCGGTTCGCGGCCCTTCGCCCATATACACGGAAATGGTGGGCACCCAGAACGTGCCCCTCTCCACCATTAGATCGAGCGTCCGATCATCAAGGAGCATGCCGTGCTCGATGGAGCGGGCACCGAGGTCGACGGCGTCATAGGCCCCACGACCACCGTAGGCGTGCGCAGCGACGGGTATCCTAAACCGTGCCGCCTCGTTCATCACAAGCGCGATCTGTTCGCGGTCGAACTGGGGGAGTGGGGTCATGTCCTCCAGGTTGATATGCCTGGTCGTGCCTGTGGCGTACAGTTTGATCCAGTCTGTGCCGTATTTGACCTCGGTCCTGATTTCCTTCACGATGGCGTCGTCCGAGTCGGCCAGCACGCCAAACTGCGGAACGTCAATCTGCGGGGCGAGGCCGTTCTGATTCATGTAGCCTCCCGTTATGGAAAGCGCACGGGTGGCAACTTGGAGGCGAGGTCCGGGGATGATGCCGTCATTAATGGCATCTCGCACGGCGGTGTCGCCCCAGTCAGCGCCCTCCGAGTCCATATCGCGAGCCGACGTGAACCCCGCCAGTAGGGTAGCCCGGGCCGCCTGAACGCCCTCGATGGTCCGGTACGGAATCGATTTGTTCAGAATCGGATTGTTGGTGGGATAATCGGGCTGGATGAGCAAGTGGGTGTGTGCATCCATGAGGCCCGGGAGCACGAACTGGTCTGACAGATCAATGACCTGTGCTCCCGGCGGCACGACCACATCGCTTCCAACCGCCTCAATCCGGCCGTCCCTGACGAGAAGAACAACATTACGCTCAACCCTCCCGGTATTCACATCGAGGAGAGCGCCGGCTTGAATGGCGGTGACCTGTGCGTGGACGTCCGGCGCGGCAAGAAGGAGTAGCGCGACCAGGTACTGGGTAATCCGCTTCATGGGAGGGGAGTGGTGAAGTGAACCACCAGAGTACATCATGGGGAGTCGGGTCGCCATTTCCGCCCCGGTCGCATGCAGAACCGTCAGTACCTTGACATGGAACACGAGTCACCCCGCAGCGCCATAAAGCTCAAAATGCCTGAACCTCTGATCTGGGACAATCACGCCTGCATGCCCCTGAGACCGGATGCAAGCTTCCTGCCGCAACTGCAGCGCCATCGCCAGAGCGGCGTCAACATGGTGGTCTTGAACGTGATGTTCGACCACGCTGTGCCCTGGGAGGAAGGAGTCCGGGTATTGTCCTTCATGCGTTCGTGGTTGCTTCAACACCCGGAGCACTACCGACTCGTCAGGCGTCCTGAGGACATTCTGGAAGCGCGGAAGGAGGGCAAGCTGGCCGTGGCTTTCGACATCGAAGGCATGATGGGATTGGGCGGACAGCTTTCAATGGTTCAGACCTACTACGAGCTTGGTGTGCGCTGGATGCTCATCGCCTACAACCGCAACAACGAAGCAGGCGGAGGATGCATGGATGACGATGGTGGCCTCACAGATTATGGACGGTCCGTGATTCGCGAAATGGAGCGCGTGGGGATGACGCTGTGCTGCAGCCACACGGGTGCACGATCCTGTTTGGAGGCATTTGAGTTCTCAAACCAGCCCGTAATGCTGACTCATTCAAATCCCAAGGCCCTCGTCGATCACCCCCGCTGCGTGACAGACGAAGTGATGAAAGCCTGCGCAGCCACAGGTGGCACAGTAGGAGTCACGGGCTACGGTCTTTTTCTGGAGAACGGTGATGCATCGCCCGCCAATTACTTCCGCGCCATCGACTATGCCGTTCAACTCGTTGGTCCGGAGCACGTGGCTCTCGCCACCGACTACGTATTCGACATCGAGGAACTGACGACCTTTGCCGCGAACCCGCTCCTCGGGGTTGCTGGCAAGGTTTCCGAGATGTTTGCTCCGGAGGACTTTCCCGCGCTGCTGGAGCTGATGGGGAAGAACGGGTACTCGGACGAGAGTATCGCGGCGATTGCGGGGGGTAATCTGATGCGGCTGGCGAAGCGGATTTGGAAGTGACGGGACCTCCATCATGCATGGCTCGAACTTGATGTGAAGAGGAAAAGTCCATCGAGTCAAGCGTTGCGGGCGTATACATTGTTGGTCACGCACCCTTTGGGGTGTGTATGCAGTCCAACAAGTAGATCCTGAACGGTAGGATGAAAGCAAACAACATCAACACCATAGCCATCACGTTCCTGATCGCGCTGACAACCGCCGCGTGTGGTGGAGCCGGTGCGGTCACCAACGGGGCGACCTCGGACGCAGGCGACGACGCCCTCGCCAATCTTGAGGAACTGTACAACGCCCGGCGTCAGGCAGCCAAGATGTCCTTCACAGACGCCGATGTCGAGTTCATGACGGGCATGATCGGGCACCACGCTCAGGCTCTAATCATGTCGCGACTGGCTCCGGAGAATGGAGCGAGCGGACAGGTGAGGATCCTCACGTCGAGGATCATCAACGCCCAGCAGGACGAAATATCTCTCATGCAGACCTGGCTTCGCGATCGCGGTCAGCCGGTCCCGGAGGTGCACATCGATGGCCTGAACCTGATGCTCCATGGTGCCGGCGACCACGAAATGATGCCCGGGATGCTCTCCCAGGATCAGCTGAACGAACTCAGCGAGGCGCAGGGTGAGGATTTTGATCGGCTCTTTCTGACCTACATGATTCAGCATCACACGGGCGCCGTGACCATGGTAGAAGTCCTCTTTGCGGCCGGTGGCGGAGGGCAGGACGAGGCAACATTCAAGGTCGCCTCGGACATCAACGTTGATCAGATTACGGAGATCGCCCGGATGAGGCTTATGATTGAGGCAATCGATGAGTCTACTAACTGATCTGTGAGTGCTTGCGCACGCCTGATATTCTCTCAACTCAAACCCAGAACCTGCAATGAAAGGCAATGCCTTTGTTCGTGGTCCGGTCAATCGGTCCGCTGTACAACTTCTCTCGTCTCTGCTCCTGGTGGGCGTTTTCGCACTATCCGCGTGCGCTCCCAAAGACATGATGCGGGACAGCGGCATGTCGACGCTGCAACCGGTTTCTGCGATTCAGGCGCCAAGCCCTGATCCCCGCGTCGGCCTGGGCGCAGGTCTATTTGACGCCGAAGAGGCCATCTGGAATCTCTCCGTGCTGTCGCAGACCCGGCCGTCCGAGGCGTTCGTTGGCATAACCAACTCCGATCTGGCCTTTACTGGCAACTACGCCATCCAGGGCAATTACAACGGAGTCCAGGTTTTTGACATTTCAAACCCGCGGGCCCCTGTGCTCGTGACCGAGTATGTCTGCCCTGCATCGCAGAGTGACGTATCCGTTTACGGTGATCTGATGTTCGTTTCGGGCGAAGGCACAAGCGGCCGACTCGATTGCGGAGACCAGGGCGTTGAGGAGGCCGTGAGCGAGGAGCGTCTCAGGGGAATCCGGATCTTCAATATCAGCGATATTCGCAACCCAGAGTACATCAGTAATGTCCAGACGTGCCGCGGATCCCACACGCACTCCGTGCTGAAGGACCCGAACGATGACGACAATGTCTACATCTACGTCTCGGGCTCCTCATCCGTGCGTCCCGAGGCGGAGCTTGCGGGATGTTCTGGCCTAGCGCCAAGCGATGATCCAAATTCAGCGCTGTTCCGGATTGAGGTCATCAAGGTGCCTCTGGCCCATCCCGAGCAGGCCGCGATCGTCAGTTCGCCGAGAATCTTCAACGACCTGGTGGCGCCTCCTGTGCACGGCGAGTCTCCAGCTGACATCGTTGCAAGGGAGGAAGCCATCGCGAGTGGTGCGTACGTAGGAGTTTTCAGAGGCCGTGAGCGTGTTCTGTCCCAGCGCATGATCACCCCCATGCTGGAAGCATTCATGGAAGGTCGCGGCGGCGGCGAGGCCACGAAAGCGGACACCGACGCATTCCGGGCGGCACTCCCCGGGATTCTCGAAGAGCGTTTCCCGCCCAGACCGCAGCAGACTGGTCCGCGTCCCGGTCCCACCCAGTGTCACGACATTACGCTCTATCCGGCAATTGGACGCGCAGGCGGCGCATGTGGCGGCTACGGACTCCTACTGGACATCACAGATCCGGCAAACCCGGTGCGAATGGACGCCGTGGCCGATTCGAACTTCTCGTACTGGCACTCAGCGACCTTCAGCAACGACGGATCGAAGATGCTCTTCACCGATGAGTGGGGAGGAGGCGGTGGCCCCAAGTGTCGCGAGACTGATCCGAAGGAGTGGGGAGCCAACGCCTACTTCGACCTGAAGGACGGTCGCATGGAGTTCAAGAGCTATTGGAAGCTCCCGGCTCCGCAGACCTCATTCGAGAACTGTGTCGCCCACAATGGTTCGCTTATCCCGATCCCAGACCGCGAGGTCATGGTGCAGTCCTGGTACCAGGGTGGCATTTCTGTTGTTGACTGGACGGACATTTCGAATCCAATCGAGATAGCCTTCCATGATCGTGGTCCCTCCGATGGCACTCGCATGGGCGCTGGTGGCAGTTGGTCTGTCTACTGGTACAACGGTGCCCTCGTGAGTTCTGAGATCTCACGAGGATTGGACATCTTCCAGTTGGAGCCGAGTGCGGCGATGACGGCAAATGAAATTGCCGCCGCGAACTCGGTCCACCTCGACTACCTCAATGCTCAGGGACAGCCCCAGTACACCTGGCCGAATACGTTTGCGCTTGCGGGCGCCTACTTGGACCAGCTCGAGCGGTCGAGAGGTCTCGAGTCTGGACAGATTACGTCTGCACGTGCGGCTCTGGAGAGCGGATCGCGGGCCTCGGGCGCGGCGCGTCGTGCAGCGATGAGCAAGCTTGCGGGCGAGCTACATGAGACCGCTGATTCGCAGCGCGACTCAGGCAAGGTTCACAAGCTGGCCGGCGTTGTGGATGGCTTGGCTGCCATGCAGTAGTCGATCAGTTCCGACTTGATTGATATTGAGGGCGGGCCCATTGCGGGTCTGCCCTCAATATTTTCAGGCTGCTTTTCTGCCACCCAGGACCTCCCACTCGTCGCCCTCTTGCCCGGGCTTGAGCATGAAAAAGATCAACGTCGGAATTCTTCTTTTCGAGGAGGTCGAGGTCCTCGATTTCGCAGGGCCCTATGAGGTGTTTTCGCGAACGCGTATTGAGCCGGGAATCCAGTCTCGTCGGACCGAGGAGTCCGCCCCCTTCCGGGTATTCACGGTTGCGGCAAGCCTGGATCCAGTGGCGGCGACGGGCGGGTTGCGGGTAATTCCGGACTTCGACTTTGCTACGGCTCCTGCGATAGAACTATTGGTCGTGCCTGGTGGGTTTGGTACAAGGGCTCTGCTGGGTGACGCCGGTACTCTCGATTGGATCAGGAAGGCGGCGGGGATTGCGACCAGGGTCACATCGGTCTGCACCGGTTCCTTGCTCCTGGCCCAGGCGGGTCTCCTGGCGGGACGCCGGGCGACGACACACTGGGGTGCCTTGGCACTCTTGGCGGAGGTTGACCCGTCGATCACAGTCGAGTCAGACCTGCGCGTAGTGGATGACGGCATTGTCTCTTCGGCTGGAGTATCGGCCGGTATCGATATGGCCTTCTCTGTGGTTGAATCGCTGATGGGGAAGGCGGTCGCGGACGAAACCGCCCGGTATATGGACTACCCCCGGTCGTAGACTGGCGGAGCGAGGTAAGCTTTCGCTGGCACGGTCGGGTGTCATAACTTCGGGTCAGTTACACCCCAACTGGAATATGGCAGAAGATCGCTCCGCAATCGTTGACCAGATTCTCTCCGCCGGCGCAGTAGCGGTAGTTCGGGTGGCAGACCCGGATCGACTCTCGCAGGTTGTGGACGCGATCGTCAAAGGCGGCGTCCGCGGTATAGAGATAACCATGAGCGTACCAGGCGCCATTGAGCAAATCGCCCGGCTCCATAGTGATTACGGCTCGGAAATTCTGCTGGGCGTGGGTTCTGTCCTTGATGCCGAAACCGCTGAGAAAGCGGTCAACGCAGGAGCCCGCTATGTGGTCAGTCCCGTCACGAACCGATCTGTAGTCCAGGCGGCCCATAGCAAGGGCGTACCAGCGCTACCCGGCGCATTCACCCCCACGGAAATCCAGACCGCCTTCGAAATGGGAGCCGACATCGTCAAGGTCTTCCCGGCCGATGTCCTCGGCATGCCCTTCTTCAAAGGAGTCCTCGCACCCATGCCGCACCTGCGCTTGATGCCGACAGGCGGCGTTACCCTCTCCAATGCCGGCGATTGGCTGCGTGCCGGAGCCTGCGCGGTTGGCGTTGGCAGCGCGTTGCTGGACAAGGCTGCTATCGCGGGCGGCAACTGGGATCAGCTCACATCCAACGCTCGCCAGCTGGTGGAAAGCATTCGCGAGGCACGGCAATGAAGGTGGTCACGTTCGGAGAGATCATGATGCGTCTCTCCACTCCGGGGAATGGTCGCTTCGTTCAGGCCTCCAGCCTGGACGTCAACTACGGAGGGGGCGAGGCCAATGTCGCGGTCGCGCTGGCTAACTACGGTCTAGAAGCCTGCTTCGTGACGAAGCTTCCGGAGCATGAGATCGGGCAGGCAGCCGTTAACGCGCTCCGGGCGTTCGGCGTGGATACATCCCAGATTATTCGGGGCGGTGATCGGGTGGGCATCTACTTCCTGGAGACCGGTGCCAGTCAGCGGGCATCGAAGGTAATTTATGATCGGGCTGGGTCTTCGGTCTCGACCATCCGTCCTGAGGAGGTGGACTGGGACGCCGTCATGCATGGCGCCCGTTGGTTTCACTGGACGGGAATCACGCCGGCCCTCGGCAAGGGACCGACCGAGACCCTGATTGCTGCCTGCAGAGCGGCACGTGCACAGGGCATTACCGTGAGTTGCGACCTGAACTTCCGCGGCAAACTTTGGAGCGAAGCGGAGGCTCAGTCCGTGATGAAGCCGCTCATGGAGTATGTGGACGTCTGCATCGCGAATGAGGAAGACGCGGACAAATGCCTCGGCATCTCAGCGCCAAAGACGGACATCGAGGCGGGACACCTTGATACGGAGGGATACGCCTGGGTAGCCCGCAAGCTGAAGGAGACCTATGGCTTTCAGGCTGTCGCCATCTCTTTGCGGGAGAGCTTCTCCGCTTCCCGCAACGGATGGAGCGCTATCCTCCTGGATGATGCGGACTGCAGCAAGCCCACGCGATCGACTCGCTACGAAATTGAGATTGTGGACCGCGTGGGAGGGGGGGATGCCTTCGCCAGCGGGCTGATCGCGGGATTGCTCCAGAAGGACTCCACCCGAGATGCCCTAGAGTTTGCCGTCGGTGCTTCGTGCCTGAAGCAGACCATTCCGGGCGACTTCAACCTGGTAACGACGGCTGAGGTGGACAAGCTTGTCGAAGGCGATGGTTCGGGCCGGGTCGAACGCTAGCATCACGGCCGCTCAGTCACCGTCTGCAGACGATCGTAGACATTCTCCGCCCAGTACGGGGACCGAATCAGCTCGACGAGCTCCATTCGATACCGTCCGTCTGAGGCCTCCATGGCAAGTAGCCGCCTGTCGCCTCCGGTAGCACGCCACCAGATTTCCTCGTCACCGGCTATTTCGCCTATCAGTGACTCCACGGGACCCGAGTAAGTGAGGCGGATGCGCTCCGCTGAGATGTCCTCGCTTAGAAACGGGTATGACTCCGGGCCATCAAGCGATGCCGTGGCCTGGAGGGTCCCCAGCTCCGCTTGTACTCGTAGGACCGACTCTCAAACTCGTAGAACAGCGCGTACTTGAACGCGGGCACGGGGTCCGTGGAGGAGGCGGTTGCCTTGCTGCCGGCCTCTCGATCGAAGTCGTGTTTGACCAGGTAGGTACCGGCCAGAAAGCTCTGATCCCGATCTCGGCCGTACTGATCCTGACTTCGGGTTACTTGATAGAAGGCAACTTCCGCCTGCCCGTCATTCCAGAGGTCTGAGGTCAGATATGCCCCGTCTGACACGGATGGGAAGGGAGTAGCGGGTCCGGGAGCACCGGTGGTAAGTGACCACGCTAACAAGACCGACGCTGCAAAGCCCGCAACAACAGCCAAACCCGTGCTCCGACCGCCGATCACCTTCGCAGAGGGAGGGCCGAGAACCCAGGCCAGGGGCAAGAAGCACAGGACCGCCGTTGCGAGGCCCGGAGAGTATTCCCCCAGCCACAGGGTGGTTACGACGTGGAAAAGGACGTTGGTCACAAGTGCCGAGACCCAAAGGACAATCAACCAGGCCGCAGCACGGTTGTTAGGGTTGCGCGAAGCACGCCAGGCCGTCCATATCGCGATCGCGAAGATCGGAATGTGCGACACCAGAAAGAAGGCTGTGGTCGTGGTTCCAAAGTGCCGGGTAGCCCACTCGGGAAACCACCAGACCTCCTCGCCGACGTGTATGAGGAGCGCCGCTACCAGCAGCCAAGGGAGGGAAGTTTTCGCGTTCTCTGTCATGGCTGCTCGGGATAGCGTATCGGAGGATAGGACACACCCTCGATGGAGGCTCGGCTCAGTTGATCAGGCAACTTCGAATGGAGAGGGCCAAGCAGCTACTGGATGGTCATGAGGGGTCAGTTTCCGAGGTGGCGCAGGCCGTTGGCCCGGTGCTGAGCGTTTCCTTCTCGATGATCCTAGTAGACCACAACCGGGACAGCCGCCTGCAGTCCATCGGCAATCGCGAAGTACACGCCCGCTGCAAGAGCTCGCGCGTCTAAACGACCGCTTCGAGTGACCACGGTGCGGGCGACCGTGCGTCCCAGTAGGTCCGACAGGCGCACTTGAACGGAGCCGAGTTCACACGCGGAGGCAACCTCAATCCAGATACCATCCGGGAGTGCGGAGGCAGTCAGGCAATCCGTCTCGCGGACTCTGGTTGGCTCTTCCAATGCCGTACCGACAGCTGCCCCGTACCAACGGTCCATGTACCCAACCACAGCCCGGGCCACATCCCTCGCCAGAAGAACCACATTGGTGTTGGAGTCCCTCGCCCCACGGTAATATGCCTCCAGTTGGATGGCATCAATGGCCCCTCCATCACGAGACCCATGTCTGGCTGTGATGTAGCCTCCGGAGAAGAACGATTCGCCGGACCTGGGTGCCGGGTCCGATAGGGAGGGGGTGGCAGCCACGCCTTGACGCTCGAGTAGCTCGCCAAAGCTATCGGGCCCGCGGATCAGTTGCGTGAACCCGTTCGCTCGCGCGGCTAGGTTTGCCACGCTGGATGGCCCGCT
>JBLFXH010000109.1:0-10391 GCA_047611125.1 Rhodothermales bacterium | reverse complement strand
CGCACGGTCCCGTTGTCGCGCTCGGCCAAACCGCGGTCCTCCATTTCAAGACGTTGAAGGAGTTGTGCGGACCGCTCATTGCCCGGTGACGTAATCGCCAGAATCTCGGTCATGCCCAGGCTTTGGAAACCGTAATTCATGACGGCCCGTGCCGCTTCCAGCGCATAGCCCTTGCCCCAGAAGGGCGGGTCAAGGGCAAAGCCGATGTCCGGCGCAGGAAGGTCAGGCCGCTGCAGGAGGCCGCACATCCCGATAGGCTGCGAGGACTCCTCGATCAATACCAGGTAGAGGCCGAAACCGTGCTTCTGATAGCTCAGGATCGCTCCCTCGCGCAGGTATTGGCGCGCGTCATCCAGCGTGCGGACGCCCGAGTCGCGGATGTTGTCAATGAAGGTCGGCTCGTTAACGTGCCCGAGAATAAACGGCGCGTCGTCCTCGGTCAGTCGTCGGATGAGTAGGCGGTCCGTCGCTAGCATTAGAGCAGAATCAGGTAGGTCAGTTTGGCCACGCCAACAACGTTGTTCATGATTGCATCCCGTCGAGGGTCAAACAGGATGTCGTTGTCTGCCGTCAGGTGATAAGACGTGTTGAAAACGAAGAACAAGTCGCTCCCCGGGGTATGGATCCAGTCAATCCGAATGTTGGCCTGGATGTCCCTGGAAAAATTGTCGTACTGAATCAGCCCCTTGGCGAAGAGGTTGCGGTTCACGGCGGCCAGAATCGATGACGAAATCGTCGTTGCCGAAAACTCGTCCGCGCTCGGAAGGTCGATGATCGAGTGGTTGAGACCGCCTTCGATGGTCAGGAACTGCGAGTGGCGAAACCCGATCGTTCCGCCCAGGTCGGTCCTGTTGCCGTCCCAGAAACCGCCCGCAGAGACTCGCGCAGAGGCAAAGGCTCGTCGACTCTGGTCCGTCCCGCCGGATACCCTTAGCTGAGCGAATGTGTAATCGCCCGCGCGAATCTCTGCGTCGCGCAGGGAGAATGGACTCACCAGCCGCTCGAAGTGGCGCTGGAATTCGATCTCTATCTTGTCTCGTCGATTGAAATCGGCTCGCGCCTGGACCTGTATCTCAGTGGATTGTTTGTCACCGGCCTGCCCTTCGATGTATTCGTAGTTGCCCAGGAAAGCAAACCGTCGAACGAAAGGAACGGCGGCCAATTCCACCACAGGACTGTAGGAGGTCTGCAATGCGTAGCGGACCTGATCCCTCCGACGGACGAAGCCCAAAGCGGGCCTATAGTTCTCGCCGACATTCGTGTGCTGGACCTGAACTCCGTAGAGGTCATTCTGGAGACGAAGAGAGATGTGACCAGCCCGACCTTCCTGCCCTGGATCTGTGTCGGTGACGTCGGTGAACCAGCCGGTGAGGCGGCTCGAACTCCAGAAACGGAACTGCCCGTCAATCCCCGCAGCCCGGTTGAAGGAGCCGTCGGCACGCTCCAGATTCGTCAGGATCGCACCAGCGGTGGAGCGTGAAGTGAGGGTGGTACGGGCGCGTATCACTGTGTTGTTTGCCGATCCCGAGCCGAAGAGATCCTTCATGCCGTCCCCCGTCTCGATATTCAGGACGCCAACAGCGAATCGACCAATTTGTCCTGTCATCCGCGCTCCCGAGAGGATCCGGTCTGAGAGTCCAATGCGGCGCGAGAAGAAGGTCTGGGTAGATCTGGAATTTCCATGTTCGAACAGGCCTGACCGCTCCAGAAAAAACTCGCGCTTCTCAGGAAAAAACAGACTGAACCGGCCCAGGTTGAGCTGAACATTGTCACTCTCCACCTGAGCAAAGTCCGTGTTGACCGTCAGGTCCAGGGTGAGGTCAGAGCGGATTCCCCACTTGAGGTCCACACCGAAGTCCTTGGTGAAGTCGTCTTCGGTGGCCTCCTGAGCCAGATCTGGCCGCGACGTTTGCGCACCGGTGATCACATAGGGCTTGATCTCAATGTTCTTGCCCCGGCGAACGTTTTCGATTCCAGTCAGCCGCCCATACTGGGAAACGGCCGAAAGGACACCGAAGCTCGAGCCGTACTCAAGCCCGATGGGCGGCCAGAGGCTCCGTTCATTCTTTCGGTTGACAGTGCGCGAAAGCATCAGCCCAAATTCGACCTGCTCGCCCTTGGGAAAGCGAAGTTGGCGGAAGGGAATGGATACCTCCATGGACCATCCCTCGTCATCGATCACGGTCTCACTCAGGAAAACCGCGTCCCAGGAGAAGCTGTCGAGTGTCATTCCCTCGTCCGTGATGGTCGCGTCGTCCTGCGTGCCGAGCGCGTTCATCTCGAATAGGTAGGCATTGCGGCCGTCCATATAGGTATCGAGCGAGATGTAGGCGTGGTCATCCCGATCATTTCGACCGCCTCGTTCCAGGTTCTTGGCGCGTATCAGATCGGGCTCAGAATCGTAAAACTTGAAGGCGAAATACAGATTGTCCCGGTCATAGGCGATGCGGACTTCACTGCGTTCGGTGGCCGCGGCTCCGTCCTCCGGCCAGACTTGGATGAACTCCGTGATGGCCTCGATGCCCTCCCAGGCTGCATCGTCCAGGTGACCATCAACGCGCGGAGGAGACTCCACAAAGGTGGCGGTCCACGTGTATTCCTGGTTGTCTTGAGCTGTGGCGGGGATGGCCAGGAAGGCCATGAGCAAAAGGCAGGGAAGCAGTCGGGGCATGGGAAATCGACGGGGTTTTGGCAACGAGACGAGAGTCTCCCGGGAAAGGTTCAGTTTTACAGGGCACCGTGCGGACGCATCCCAGGCCGCTCTTCCGCGTAAATTTGGACCCCAGCCTCTGTTATCCAGACTAGACGGTCTTCCCGACCCCATGAAATCCTGCGATTCGTTCTCAGCTTGGCGCTAGTCTTCTGCCTGGCCCTGCCGGCCTTGAGTCAGTCACCGGAAGAGGATCTGGCGACGATCCGCAACTACGTCAAGATCTCGGACCAACTCGGCACGCCGGAGTCGCCGGAGGATCGAAATCAACTGCTCAGGACCGTCAAGGCCCACTAGGCCCGGAAAACCTCGACGGTCTCCATGCTGGTGGCATTGTTGCCGGCGCCGGAGATTTCTACGATGAGATCAAGGCCCTCGGTGACCTCGCCGAAGATGGCGTGGCGACCGTCCAACCAGGGAGTAGGCACCTCGGTGACGAAGAACTGCGATCCATTGGTGTTGGGTCCAGCATTCGCCATCGAGAGCATGCCAGGCTTGTCGTGGATCAGCCCCTCAGCAAACTCGTCCTTGAACTGGTAACCGGGTCCACTGGTGCCGGTACCAAGCGGGCATCCGAACTGGATCATGAACTCAGGGATCACGCGGTGGAAGGACAGGCCATCATAAAACGGGCGGGACACAATCTCCTTGGTCTGCGGCTCCTTCCACTCGGCCTGACCGGTAGCCAGTCCGACAAAGTTGGCAACCGTCTTCGGAGCCTCCTTTTCGAAGAGGCGGGCCGTGATGGTTCCGCGAGAGGTGTTGAAGCGAACGAAGAGGTCGCCTTCGCCTTCTACGTTGATCGTGTCGTGTGCCTTGAGCGCCATGAGTTCTTCTGAGTTTTCGGGCCAAACGGACTGGCGGCGTGCCTGGTTCGGACATCACGCGATTTTCGCCTCCGGCGTTCGGTTGCCGTACAATAGGAAAACCATCAGCAGTCAAAACATCAGTGGCTAGTAACCGAAATCTTATCGAGCGGCGGGAAGCGATTGTCCCCAGGGCAGTCGGGCAGTTCGCCGGCCAACTCACCGCAGTGTCGGCTTCCGGAGCCCGCGTGACTGATGCCGAGGGGCATGAGTTCATTGACTTCGCCGGAGGGATTGGCGTGATGAACGTGGGGCACTCAGCGCCCGAAGTGGTGCGCGCCATTCAGGAGCAGGCTGAGAAGCTGATCCACGTTTCGATCCACGTGGCCACGTACGAGCGCTACGTGGAGTTGTGTGAGAAGCTTATCGAGCTGCTACCGCACGGGGATTCGACCAAGGTCATCCTGATCAACTCCGGTGCGGAAGCGGTCGAGAATGCTATCAAGCTGGCGCGACAGGCCACCGGCCGAGCGGCAGTGATCTGTTATACTGAGGCGTTCCACGGTAGGACCCTCATGGCGCTTGCGCTGACGTCCAAGACCAAGTACAAAACGGGGTGTGGCCCACTGGCTCCGGAAGTCTACCGGTTGCCCTACCCAAGTCACTTCAAGTACGGCGATGGCCTCTCCGAAGAAGCTTTCATCGAGCGCGAGTTGGAGCGCATGGAGGCCGCCTTTCTGAACGTTGTGCCCGCCGAACAGGTGGCTGCGGTCATTCTAGAGCCGGTGCAGGGTGAAGGAGGATTCGCTGTCGCGCCGGCGGCCTACCTCCGCGGGCTTCGGGAGATCTGTGACCGGCACGGGATCATGCTCATCCTCGATGAGGTCCAGTCCGGATTCTGTCGGACCGGCAAGTGGGGCGCCTACGAGCACGCGGGCATCGTCCCTGACCTCTCCACCTGGGCCAAGTCCATGGGCGGTGGAATGCCTATTTCAGCGGTTATCGGCAAGGCATCGGTGATGGATGCCGCGGCTCCGAGCACCGTCGGCGGTACGTACGGCGGCAACCCTGTTTGCTGTGCGGCTGCGCTTGCGGCCATCGGAATCATGGAGCGGGAGAACCTGAACCAACGCGCCAACGAGATCGGACGAAAGATCCGAGCCGTCTTCGAGGAGCTCCGGCAGGGGACGAACCTCGTTGCGGACATTCGGGGACTGGGCGCCATGCTCGCCATGGAACTCTGCCACGATGAAGACCAGGAAAGACCGGCAACCGAGGCTTGTCGTCTAATCACATCAGCTTGCCGGGACCAAGGCCTGATCGTGCTGCCCTCCGGAGCGCACGGAAACGTGATCCGGATACTGGTGCCGCTAGTCATCACGGATCAGGACCTCGACCAAGGGCTTGGCATCCTCAAAGAAGCCGTCATGCACATCGCGGAAGCCGAGGCCGTCAGTAGCTAATCGCGGTTATCCGAAATTGTTGATCCCCGCGCAGGGTAGGCATCGGAACCGAATCGCCCACCTTTTTCCCGGTCATACGCTTGGCGACCGGAGCCAGAAAAGTGATGCGCCCCTCGCCGGCATCGGATTCGTCCACGCCTACGATGGTGATTGTTCGCGTGGTTTCGCCATCGGCTGACTGTAGCTCGACGGCAGCGCCAAATCTCACAACATCCGGGGCTTGGTCTGCCGGTGTAACCAGCTTCGCGCTGCCGATGCGTGACTCCAGCTGAGCGATGCGGCCACGCGTGAACGCGAGGTCGCGGGCTTGGTCGGAACTGCCTCGATTCTTGGCCGAGGCTAGGTGGCCGCGTTCAGCCTCCAGCTCCACCAACTCCTCCTTCAAGAGTCGAAGTCCGCGGGGCGTTACATAATTCGCGACGCCATCCGGGAGAGCGGGCCGCGAGGGGATGACAACAGGCCCATCGGGCGCATCATCTTTGACAAACGCACGACTCACGGCTACTCGAGGTGCGCCGGGCGTTGGCCGGTCATTTCCCACTGAATGAGGGACACGGGAATCTGGCCTGCCGCATTCAGTCTATCGAAGAAATTGCGGACCGTAAAAGAGGCTCCCTGGACGTGCTGATACTCGGAAAGCAGGCGCTCGATCTGGGCCTTTCCAGCCAGGTAACTGCTCCCGTACCCGGGCTGCTGGAGATACAGATGCTGCTCGAAGCCCACCAGTTGACCATTCTGTGTCATCCACCCGCGCGGCGTCCATTTGACCGCGAAATCCGAGGCCTCCTGCAGGGTAGAGGTGTTGGCGTGCATCTGGAGGCCGGCAATGGCCCTGGCTGCTCGCTGGGCCACCAGGATCCAGACCAATTCACGCGAGCGGGGCCTGCCGTCAATAAACCCGCCGTGCATCATCATCTCTTCCATCGCGGTCGCGAGACCTTCCGAACGGCTGTCCCAGATGTTGTAGAGAAGCGGATTGGAGCGGATGGGGCTGGCATTGGGCTCATCACGCGTCCGCGCCAGATCGATCCAGTGGTACCAGTGCGTCTGCATGATGATCGGATCGCGGTAGACCACCTGGGCAAAGAATTGCCCAGGACCATCCGGGCTGAAACTGCTGACTCGGGCGCGCAGGGCCGGGTCCATGTAGGGCTTCATCTCTACAATATTCCGACTCCGAAAGAAGTCCAGAAAGTCGGTGACGGCCTGATTCTGCAGGCGCTCGAAGTCCGCCGCATTGTCAATCGGGAGTTGCGGGGGAAGCAGACGGTTGTTGTTTTCTTCCAGGCGAAGCGCCGTGTAGCTCCGGGCCAGTTCGCGCTCCATCACCTGGAGTTCGTCTTCCCAGCTGAAGGGACTCAGGTGGACATTCTTGAGATACCAGGTGTAATCCTCTTTGCCAATTCCGGACGGCCCGTCCTTTGACGGGAGCTCTGATTCCAGCCATTCAACTAGCTCAAGACCGGCATCCTGAGCATCCGAGATAGCCTCAGACAGAATGGGCGAAACCCCGGCAGCCATCTGTCTAACCTGCTCCAGGTCGTCGATCTGGGCACGGATCACCTCGATGCCCATTCGCCACAGATCGCGTTTGTTGCCGGTCAGGTTGGTCGAAGCCTGTGCGAGGGTGCCAGGGATGGTCCTGATCTGTGCCTCTAGCTCCGCGCCGTCTGCTGGCGAAAGCGGGAAGTCATACTTCCAGATGTCAATGAACCCGCGGGGCAATGGGCCTTCGTGCTCAGGGGTGTCGCTCTGAGACATCCAGACCTGTACGTACCAAGCCGGGTTATCGGCCCATGGCTTCATGACCCGGTGGTCAAAATCGAGGCCATTCATCTCGGCACGGATCAGGTGCCAGTCCACCTGCTCGGCCACGCTCCAGGCCGTGGTATCGAATGAGGCCAGTCGAGCCTGCCACTCGGGCAAGGCGGCATGGCGGGCAGTCATCGCCGTGGCGGAATAGTCGTAGACGCCGTCGTTCAGCGGTGGAGCGTGGAAAACGCGCCACTGCGAGTAGAACGAGACGAGTTGATCATGGCGGGTGCCTTCCGCAACTCGCTCAACTTCACCTGAGCAAGCGGAGAGCGTGAGAACGGCCAGAACTAGTAGAAGGGAGCGCATGGAGGTGGGGTTGTTAACCAGAATCTGACGGGTAGGAGCTGGTGAGTCAACAATACGGTGATCTCTGCCGCGGAAAAAGGAAGCGAAGGTGTGCGCGAAGAATGAGGACAATTGGAATGGCGCCGGCTGATATGTCTATCTTTGTGGATAGTCAAACTCTTAGGCCATGAAACGCGTCGCCCTACTATCTGCCTTTCTGCTCGCACCCATGCTGGTGCTGGCACAATCAACGCCCGCAGGCTCCTCGATGGGCGCCGGATTTGGCGGTGCCATCGCGGGGATGGGCCCCGAGTTCGTGATCGGCTCGGCACCCATCGGCTGGCAGAGCGGAGATGAACCGCCGGGAACGGTTTATAGGTACCGGAAGAATGCTGAGGGCGAGTGGTCGATCTATGCTACGATGCAGTCGCCAAACCCGGAAGTCGGTGACGATTTCGGCCGCTCCGTGCTTTCTCACGGTCCGCACATCGCAATCGGCGCTCCCGGTCAGGCCACCGCATACATCTTCGAGCGGAACGAGGCGGGCGACTTTCCCATGCTAACCATGGTCACGCCCGCAGACTTGCCAGAGGGCTTCGAATTCGCCGGCGCCTACGCGCGGGCCGGATTCCGGACACAGACCTTGGCCTTTGCTGCAGGCCACTTTGCAGCCACCTCATTCAACTCTGAGACCAGCACTGGAGCGGTCCATTTCTTTGGGCAGGATGGCACCGAAACGGTTATTCGCGGCGCGGAGGGAGAGGGATTCGGGTACGCCATCGTCGGTAATACGCAAGACCCGATTTTCATCGGCGTGCCC
Source organism: Rhodothermales bacterium (assembly GCA_047611125.1). Lineage (GTDB taxonomy): Bacteria > Bacteroidota > Rhodothermia > Rhodothermales > UBA10348 > JABDJZ01. The sequence continues at coordinate 2,492 of JBLFXH010000109.1, read as the reverse complement.
GGTGCCGACGGTGACAAGGGAGCCGTAGACGTGTATGTGCACCGTGACGGGATGCTGGTGCCGGAAGGCCGTCTGACGGCCGAAGACCTCACACCGCGCAGCGGCCTTGGCCGGGCGCTCGCTTGGCAGGATGGCGTGCTCTACGCGGGCGTGCCCGGACTAAACGCTGTGCTTCGGTTCCAGAAGACCGACGCCGGCGAGTGGGCGGAATTGGAGCGTCTCACCGGACCGGAGGGCGAGTCGGCCGGGTTGGGTTCTGGCGTCGCAGTGCAAGGAGACATGGTGCTGGCCGGAGACCGCCGATCAGCTTGGCTATTTCAGGGCGGTACGTTCGCGCAGATCAGCGCACCATCGCCGCGAGCCGAGCGCGGATTCGGGACCGGACTCGCAATGGCAGACGGCGCGGTGGCCGTGGCGTCTCCGAGTGCCGACTATGGAGAAGGAATTGTTTCGGTGTTTGAACCATCCGACGAGGGATGGATGTCCACCGGCACGCTGGCCCCCGACGTCTTCTTTCTGGAGTCCATCAGAGGCAACGAGACGGACTGCGAGGAAGGCTCTGCAGGCCTTTTCGGTTGCGACAACGTGGATCTGATCTCACTCGTCTCAGCCGAGGAGCTCGCCTCTGAGAGGGGCGTGAAGATGACCGACATCTGGGGATGGGAAGACCCGGAAACGGGCCACGAGTGGGTGCTCATGGGACGAACCGATGGAACTGTCTTTGTCAACATTGCCGACCCTGCTAACCCGGTCTACGTGGGCGAATTGCTTCGGACCGAAGGATCGCCGGGAGCAGCCTGGAGAGACGTGAAGGTTTATAAGAACCACGCGTTCATTGTAGCTGACGGCTCCGGCGAGCACGGCACACAGATCTTTGATCTGACCCAGCTTCGCGATGTGGACCCGGCAGACATGCCCGTGACATTCGAAGAGACGGCCCACTACTCAGGAACCGCCTCCACGCACAACATGGTGATCAATGAGGACACAGGATTCGCCTACGCCGTGGGCAATCGTGCGGGTGGCGAAACCTGCAATGGGCAGAGCCACATGATCGACATCCGCGATCCCGTCAACCCCAAGTTCGCCGGCTGTTTTTCAGAGCCGCAATCCGGCGGGACGCACGATGCGCAGTGTGTCCTTTATCACGGACCAGACGCAGACTATTCCGGCTCCGAGATCTGCCTCTCCTCCAACGGTAATTCCTTTGTCATCTCAGATGTGACCGACAAGGAAAACCCGTCAACCGTGGCGTACGCCACCTATCCCCTGACGCACTACACGCATCAGGGTTGGTTGGATGAGAGCCACTCGTACTTCTACATGAATGACGAACTCGACGAAATGAACGGCGCCGTCGAGAACACACGAACCCTCATTTGGGATGTCCAAGACCTGGACGATCCGCAGTTGGTCAACCAGTTTTACCTGGACTCAGCCGCGAGTGACCACAATCTGTACACCCGTGGGAATTACATGTACCAGTCCAACTACCAGGCTGGTCTGCGCATCTTGGATATCACCGACCCGGTCAACCCCGTCGAGGTGGGCAACTTTGATACGTCGCCGTATGCCGAGGATGCCCCCGGTTTCGGTGGTTCATGGAGCAACTACCCGTACTTCAAGAGCGGAGTGATTGCGGTATCCAGTGGCTCAGAGGGTCTGTTCCTCGTGCGATTCCGGAAGGTGGATTCCTGATCTGATTGCTGGGCGGGCGCAGGCCCGGGATCACTCAGGTAGGGGTGGCTCCTCGTGCATAAAGGCTGCGGCTGCGTAGTCGTGCTTTCGTTGGGCGAAGACGAGGAGTCCGCCGGTTGAAAGCAGGCCGGCAGCCGCAATGGCGGCGTAGCGGCCGGCCATCCGCATTATTGCGGCGAATTCCTCTGGGTCAAAATTGTCGAGCCCGTCCGGTGGGAGAAACTGGGCCAGATCGAAGGGAAAGAAGCCCCACGGAGCCACTGACAACGCCAGTGCGCCGAGGGCCAGTAGTCCCCAGCCGATGTATCCCTTCCAGCGAAGTCGGCCCCACAGAAGTAGGCCGGTAACGAGCAGGGCTGCCCCCACCACCACTGCGATCATCACGAAGGAGGGGAATCCCCGGCTGCTCCACATCCCTGTTCCTTGGACACTGGACGTGGCAATGGCGATTACCACTACCACAATAGTCGTGAGGATCCACCAGGCGGGAAAGGCAAACAGGATTCCGAATACCCTGGCGACGTCGCTCTGGGTGCGCTCGCCACGCCTCAAGCGATGCACGAGGACCAGCTCCTCGGGCACGTCGATCGTAGTGCCGTCGAAGTACCCGGTCGCAGCCGGCCGGGTCAGAAAGAAGCCCAAGATGGCAAAGCTCACGGCGTTGGCGGCAATGACGAATCCCAGTATTCCGGGGTTCACGAACGCGACCACAAGAGCCGAAACAGGGATGCTGACCAGCAAGAGCACCCGCCCCCAGTGCCGGCGCTTCAGGATTGCGGTCCCGGAAATGAGAT
>JBLFXH010000108.1:0-10444 GCA_047611125.1 Rhodothermales bacterium | reverse complement strand
CTACAATGACCCGGACACGCCCACAGAGCAATTGCTCTCCATGATTCGGTCCCAATCCGAAGCAAGAGCGGCCAATATGGGCTATCCACTACCCATGGAAGAAGGGCTCCTAGATATGTTGGCCTTCATGTCACTGGATGCCGGACAGCCCGACAAGGCTCGCGCTGTGCTTGGACTGTCGGCTGAATATTACCCTCAGAGCCAGGCCGTTCATAGCTCTCTCGTAGACGTCTGTTTGGCTACTGCGGACTTCTCGTGTGCTGAGGTCCACGCTCTTTTGGCGGACGGCCTTGCAGGAGGAAATGAGAATGCCGAGAGGGTACAGGCCGCCCGAAAATCCCGCTGACCAGTCCCCCGCATTACCGGTAGATCTTCGTTTGGGGAGTCATCGCTAGCCAGGCGAATGCGAAAGCATCCACGTGCGGCACAGGACTTAGACGGGTGCCCTCGAGCGGTCCAGCCACAGCCTGCCCAGTTACATCCCATGTGCTGCCGGTCTGCTTGTCCGTGAACGTCCCGCCTGTCACCACAAAACTCAACGTCTGCCCATCCGACGAGCGCCGGAAAACTCCGGTGGAGCCCGATACTCTGGATGTGGCAATGCGCTCTCCGTCCAGCGCCGAGGTGGCACCATCGGCCGTGTGAAAGATCACGACGTCTGTGCCATCGATTCGATCCTCGATCACGCCACGCTTGCGGGTGATGGCGTGAGAATAGGCTTTCGCTTCTTTACCGATCTGCACGCCGACCACCTTTTCCATCGGGGGTAGCCGATCATCGATGGGACCGCGAAACATCCAGGGGCGATCGGACACATTGTCGTAACCCGGATAGGGGTTGCGCCCGTAGTCGCGCTGGTGCCCAGTTTCTCGCGAGAGCACCTGGCCGTCTGGTGCAGCCGCTTGGAACATGGAATTTCACTAGCTGGTCTGCGGGAAACAGAGCTGAAACCGGCCTCCTGACCATGATCGTTAATGACGACGCGCTGGCTCTCACTCAACAGGTCGGCATGGTGAGCTACCTATCTGTCTTCGGCGGCCTGAGCGCGGCTATCAGCGGTCAACCAAGAACTGGAGTACATTTCTGGATCACCGTAGAAGGCAACACCCAGATAGCCCGGTCCTGGCTGCTCTTCGTATTCAAAGGAAATAGTTGATGTCTTTAGCAATCATTCTGACGATAACGGTAAGTGCCGCACTCGGATTGAGTTTTTGGATCCTGAATCGTCTGGGTCAACTGAACGAGCGACATGTGGAATCGGCACCGATGCAGGAGATCGAGAATGAGATGACCGTATCGGAATTCAACGCTCTCATCGAAGAGCGTGAGTCAGCAGCGAGGGCACCGCTAGAGAGCAGGATTGCTGATTTGGAAAGCCGCCTGAACGAGGAGAGTCAGGATGTGCGACATCCACAACAGTCCAGAGAGCGGACTCCGTAGGTAGGCCTCCCCCTCTTGAAACGAACGGCTTCTCCGGATGAAGTCCGGTCAGAGGTATTGGAGGAGTTTGACCGTTTGTCCGAAGCGGTAAGAACGCTCGTCGCTTCGATCATGTCGAGGGGAATATTGGAGCCTACTTGATAGTCATGCTCTTAACTTGGACACACGCCTCATTCTTCGAGGAGCTGCTATTTCGGGCGTTTGTGATAACCAAAGGAAGCAGCTTTCTCGGCGGCGGAATGAGGGCGGACTTGGCCGCTGCGCTATTTTCAGCAGTCTTCTTTGGTTATAGCCACTACTACTATCAGGGTATGCATGGCGCACTCACAACTGGGGCCGCCGGGTTGGCGTTTGCGATGCTCTACCTGTGGTTTGGTCGGAAGAACATCCTGCCACTGGTCCTCGCGCATGGCGTAGTGAACTCCATTGGCATGACCCTGCCATTCCGCGGTATAGGCGATTAGAATTACATTTCCGGATAACGGTAGCTGGCTTCCAGCAGATTCGGGTTCGCTGGAAATGACTCCTGATTCGGCCCGGCGGCGGTTCTTGCAGGAAATCCAGTAGATTGCAGGACTCCCTCCGAACGCAGAATGCTCAAGGCCCCGCGGCCCCCCGCTATGACCAATCGCCGAGATTTCCTTCGAAAGGCCGGTCTGGCCTCAGCCGCCACGCTGGCGAGCTCCACCGGCTTTGGCTCCGCAGCAACACGGCCGGCACTGCCTCAGCCGCCGGCGGGGTCGCCCACGGACATTGCGAGGAACGAGGCCTACTGGGAAGATGTCGCGGCCCAATACGTGGTTACCGACGAGGTGACTAACCTGGAAGGGGGCTACTACGGCATGATGGCAACGCCCGTGCTTGAGGCCTTCCGCCGACACACCGACCGGGTGAATCAGGAGAGTTCGTATTTCGCACGTACCGCGTTCCCCCGGTTGTCGGGTGAGATCAGGAGCAGAGTGGCCCGTGCCCTAGGTGTGGCGCCCGGCGAGATAGCCTTCTCCCGAAACGCCACAGAGGCCCTGCAGGCGCTCATCGGGCAGTACAACCGCCTTCGCCAGGGCGAGGCGGTGATGTACGCGGACCTGGACTACCCCGCGATGCAGCAGGCCATGGACGCCCTTGCCGGAAGGCGAGGCGCACAGGTCGCGACCTTCACGATCCCAGAGCCGGCCACTCGCCAAGGGATTCTCGATGCATACACCGAGGCTCTGGATGCGCACACCAACACGCGGCTGCTGCTCCTGACACACGCCAATAACAAGACAGGGCTCATCCACCCGGTCAAGGAAATCACGGCGTTGGCGCGATCTCGCGGAGTGGATGTGGTCGTTGATGCAGCCCACTCGTGGGGCCACGTAGCCTTCGATCTGGCCGGCCTCGGCGCGGACTACGTCGGCATTAACCTTCACAAGTGGATGGGAGCCCCCCTTGGAGTGGGAGCCATGTACATCAGGGAGTCTGGCCTGAGCGGGATTGACCGGGCTCACGGCGACCAAGGCAGCATCGACCGAATCGATAGCAGGCTGCACACAGGCACGATGAACTTCGCCACCATCCTAACCGTCCCGGATGCCCTGGACTTTCAGGAGTCGGTCGGCCTTGATCGGAAGTACGCGCGCATTCGTTATCTGCGTGACCTTTGGGTGACTGAGGCGCGCGAGATCGACGGAGTGGAGATCCTGACGCCAGATGATCCGGATTTGGTCGGTGCAATCACCGGCTTCAGACTGCCTGGCAGGACTGACGGGGCGTCCAGTCGCCAAATTGTCGAGACACTGCTCAACGATTTCGGCGTCTTTACCGTGGCCAGGACTGGGATCACTGGCGGCGATTGTGTCCGGGTGACGCCCGCACTCTACAATTTGCCGCCCGACCTGGAGAAGCTGGTTTCGGCCTTGCGGGAAATGGCCGCCTAATCTGAACTCAGGTTTTGAGTCGGCCAGCGATCTGGGCGGCCCGTTCGGTGTCCGAGGGCTCCTCTTCCGGTTCGTCGAGCTCAACGCGGGCCTGCCCGAGGGCGCGGTTCGTCTCCACCTCTGGCAACGCTCCGCCCGCAACCGCATCCCACTCCAGGCTCGTGACGATGGCTTCGAGATTCTGAATGCGCCGCTCAGCCACCTCTAGCGCCTTCTGCTGTGCGGCAACAGTCTGCCCTAACTCGCCCGTTGATGAGCCGATCTTGGCCTGCTTCTCTTTGGAACCGAGCCATGACGCAAAAGAAATGAACGAGAAAGTCCCGGTGATGCCTGCCAGGATGATGATTACGATTGAGATGGGCATGTCAGGATCTTCGGATTAACTGGAAAGACGTCCCGAAAAATACCCCCCGCCGTACCGGACCGCCAATCGCAATTCTTGCGATGCGCGTGAGTCATTTTGCCGAGCCCAAACCAAAACAACCAATGACTTAGACGCATCTACTCAGGACCTCGGTGGGCATCGTGGTCTCTGTGGTGATAATGGCAGGACTCTTTTACCTGTTCCTATTTCCCAACCCCTCGGTCGTGCTATTGGTGGTCGAAGTTCTGGTGATTGTCCTTACTCGGCCCGACCTGGAAAGGCGAGTCAAGTCGGAGGCCGGCCTAGCAGTCACCGGCATCTTCGTGTACTTCCTGCTGGCCCAGCCTCTAATTCTCGAACACGAGGCTTTTGGGAGGAACGAACTGGGCCACTTGGTGGGGGCCTTGCCTCGAAAAGAAGCCTCAGCTGGAGAAATAAAGCGGGACTATCGGGACAACGCGGCGGTCGTTTTTGTGGATCTTTCCATCGTTGAGGATCGAGAGCAGTGGGCAAGCTTTGTAGCTGAGCACTCGCCGGGGGTATCCAACTGATCGCGCGGGACGCCGATGAGACCAGACGCCGACTGGGGATCAATGCATTGCCCTTGTATTTCGTGGTCGATCCCGACGGCGCGTATACGTCCTTCATGTCTGAGGAGAACGCTAAGCGCATGTTCAGAAGTACTGTCGGGCCGTAACAGCGAGGAGGAGCGCGCGTAGGCGGGCTAGACCCACCGCCGAGACACGCAAGCGCCCGAAACTATGGCTACCTCAAGACGGCGCAAACACATCCGCATAGGCCTGGCCGTCTTCTGGCTTTCAGCGGTGGCGTGGCTGCTCCTCAACATGCAGGCGCGCGGCATAGACCCAGCTGTGTTACAGAGTGACGACAGCGTCCATGTGTCCGTCACCGCGACGACTCTCGCGTTCACGCCCGCAATTGACACGGCACGTGTCGGCCTGCTGTTTTATCCGGGCGCACTCGCTGACCCAAAAGCGTATGCCCCAATGGCTCGAGCCGTTGCAGAGGCCGGGTACGAGGTCATTGTCATTGAGCTGCCTTTCCGGACAGCTCCTTTGAAGCGCCACCGAGAACAGGTTGTTCAGCGGACTCGTGCCTTCACTCTTTCCGAAGGTGGGCGCCGATGGATGATCGGAGGGCACTCCAAAGGAGGTGCGCTGGCCGCCCAGTTTGCGCGAGACGACACATTGGGCGCGGATCGAAGGAGCAAACCACGCTCAGTTCGGGTGGTACGGGTGGCAACTGGGGGATGGTCGCGCCCGGGTTACACGAAGCGAGCAGCAGGCCGAGACAGTCCGAGCCATCCTCGAACAGCTTCAGAGGGTCGACCGGCTTTACACAGAAACCGCCTAAGCAGGCCGAGAATAAGAATAACATGAAGGCGATTGTCTACAGAGAGTATGGCGCACCCGATGTCCTCCAGCTTGCGGAGGTCGATGACCCAAAGCCCAAGGACGACGAGATCCTGATCCGTGTTCGCGCGGCTGAGATCACCAAGGCGGACTGCGAGCTGCGTAGTTTCCGATTCGCGGTGAAGTGGTTTTGGCTGCCACTAAGGCTGGCTTGGGGGGTGTTTAGGCCCAGGAAACCGGTCCTCGGCGGCTACTTCGCCGGCGAGGTTGAGGAGGTCGGAAGTGCAGTGACGCAATTCAAGCCGGGCGACGCGGTCTACGGCTCCACTGGAAGGGGAACGGGGGCCTACAGCGAACTGCTATGCGTGCCGGCCAGCAACACAATCGGTCCCAAGCCGACCAACATGACGTTCGAAGAAGCCGCCGCCGTTCCGTTGGGCGGGTTGAACGCGCTTCACTTCATGCGTATGGCCGATATCCAGGCTGGCGATGCGGTACTCGTCAACGGCGCGGGCGGAAGCATCGGAATCTTTGCCGTCCAGATTGCCAAGACGATGGGCGCTTTGGTAACCGCCGTCGATGGCTTGCACAAAGAGGAGATGTTGCGCCGTCTGGGCGCAGATCACTTCATCGACTACGCAACCGAGGATTTCGCAGCAGGTGATCGAGCCTACGACGTGGTCTTCAACATGGTAGCAGGCAGGTCGTTTTCGTCATGCATGGCGGCGCTGAAGCCGGGCGGTCGATACCTGACGGCCAATCCGAAGATGTCGGACATGTTGCGATCAGTCTTGCCGGTGAACCGGTCCGGGAAGAAGGCCTACTTCGCCTTCGCCGGGGAGTCAAAGGGTGAACTGAGCGACCTGACAGAGATGATTGAGCAAGGGAAGATCACGGCGGCGGTTGACCAGACCATCCCAATGGACGAGGTGTCAGAGGGGCATCGCCGAGTCGAAAGCGAGGAGCGAGTAGGCTCGATTGTTCTCGCGGTCGCGTAGGATGTCTATCCTCGAGCTTCCTCCCCATTGTACACGTTTTGCTCCGAGCGGAGATATTCGGCTATGTTGAAAGCCTGCCCGCCACAGACTTGCCCACCGCAATGACGATTCAGAAATGACCGAACCTCTTCTCCAGACGGACAGCGGCCGCACCAGCGCCGCGAGTGATCTGTCCCCGATGCCATTCCTGATCCGGGGAGTACTACTCAAAGGATTGCCGCTGGCTGCGTTCTTCGCCACGGTCAGCCTCTTTCCAATTGCTCTCCACAACCCGGTGGATCAAGTTGGCAACCCATTGGGCTACCTGTTTGTCTGGACAATCATCGGTGCTGTCTTGGGCTACGAACGATGGCATGCAGCTAGGAGCATCAAGGACAATCGCCTGCCGACTGCCTAGAGAAGGCTCAGCATGGCCCGCGGCATGGAACTTGAATTTCGTCAGACCGAACTGGGAGACATCCTGGAGCTTTTCTCGGTTCGCGCGCGCACTCGCCAGAACCCAATCTCGCAAGAGGGCCTGGCCGCGCTCGGAATCACCCCGGAGTCGATTGCCGCGAGCATGGTGGATCGGAGCCTCATCGGGTGGGTGTGCGTGGGCCACTCAGGCGTCATCGGTTTCTGCAGCGGCGATTCAGAAACAGGCGAGGTGCTGGTTGTGGCGGTACTTCCGGACTACGAAGGCAACGGGATCGGCAAGAGACTCTTGACGGAGGTCGTCGAAGGCCTCCAGTCTGCTGGCTGCAGCAGGCTCTGGCTTGCCGCATCGCCACATCCTAGCATTCGTGCGAATGGCTTTTACCGGTGGCTTGGATGGCAGCCAACCGGTGAGCGGCTAGAGAATGGAGACGAAATTCTTGAGTACAAGACAGACGGGATCAGATGAATCAATCGAGCGGGGACCGACCTTTATGAGGGTATTTATAACCGGGGCGTCCGGATATATCGGCAAGCATGTGGCGCTGGAATTACTGTCCCGTGGGCACCAGGTGGTCGGCCTAGCTCGGAAGCCTTCCGAGCGCACCACGTACTCGACAGGCGTCGATTGGCGCTTCGCCGACCTCTCTGACTTCGATGCTTACTGGGGTGATCTAGCAGGCTCAGACGCAGTTGTTCACTGTGCGATGGACTATTCAGACGGATCTGAGAATTCAGACCTGGATCGAGAGTTCGTAACCCGAGTGGCCGAGTTTAGTGGCCGATTCCTGTACACCGGAAACCTGTTTTCCGAACGAACAGACGGACCACTCGAGGAATCACTCCAGACATCCAGCGAGCACTGGAGATACCAAGCCGAGGAAGCCGTTATCGGCGCTTCACAACAGACTTCGGTGATCCGACTCGGCTTCGTATACGGTGGCAGCGGCGGGTACTTCTGGGAGATTCTGTCCCCGGGCACCCTTGCCCAGTTCGAAACCGAACCGGTACCCGACGTGATGTGGCCCATGGTTCACGTCAAAGACGTTGCCCGTCTCTACGCATCCGTTCTTGAATCGAATGAAACAGGCGTCTTCCACGCCTTTGACGGTGTACCTGTGCAGGCCGCACAGATTATTGAATCTGCGCGCGCGGTCTACGAGTCTCGCGGCATCTCAAGCACTGAGTCTCGCGACTACATACAAGGCCTGCTTAAATCCTCAGTATTGACGTCAAACCAGAGGGCAGTGTCGACAGGCTGGCGCCCCGTCTCCAGCAGTTTTGTGGAGAACGCTGAGTTAGCCTTTTCAGAGTACACAGATCGGCCGGACAATAAGGGCGAGTAGGCCCATGCCTACCTGACCAAGACCGCCCTACTCGACGCCCCAGAAACGCCATGGACTCCGTACTTGCCAACCTCGAATCACATGCCACCGAGCATGCCCTGGTAGAGCGCGCGACCTCGGGTTTCGGATATCGCACTCTCGATAGAGCACGTTGGAAGCACCGCAGTTCCGGGACTCTCAGCCAAGCCCGTCATTGATATTGATGTGGTGGTGCGGCCCGATGCCGTTCAGGAGGGCATCACGCGACTTGAGACTCTGGGCTACACGCACCGGGGTGACCTAGGAATTCCCGAGCGCGAGGCGTTCGGCTATCAAAGCGCCGGGGCCCACCATCTGTATCTGTGCCCGACAGGCAGTACCGCCCTGGCAAACCACCTTGGGATTAGGAACTACCTCCGTTCCCATCCGACTGCTGCGCGGGAATACAGCGCATTGAAACATCGACTGGCTGCAGAATTCCGCCACGACGTTGACGGCTATGTCGAGGGGAAGACCCATTCTTTCTCTACTACGCAACCTCAGATCCTCATCGCGGATCTGGGTTTGCGACAGATCTGCCTCACTCGCCGGATCGATTCGGAAACCGGCCGGAGGGCCATCCGGGTAGACCAAGGTGTCGGACGTTTGCTAGAGGCACTGCAAGAGACTGGCCAGCTGGAGAACACCCTCATCATCTACACCTCTGATCACGGAATCGCATTTCCGGGCGCCAAGACGACGGTCTACGAACCCGGCCTGCACGGACGGACCTGATGCCCTATTCGGGCCCAGATCCGTTGATGAGTACATCCAACGTCCGGAGTTCGAGTTGTACGACATGCGGGGCGATCCATTCGAATCAACGAATCTGGCCTACTCGCCGGACCACGCAGACGTGGTCGAGACGTACGTCCGGAAGCTCAAAGGCCACCAAATCCGCACCTGGGATCCGTGGTTTCTGAAGTGGAAATACGATTGACTCCCCAAGGGGAATCATCATATAATCGAAAGAGACAATGATTCAAGACAACAAAGGCATCGCCATCGGACTCGCACTTGGAGTGGCAATCGGCGTGGCGCTGGACAACATCGCGGTCGGGATTGCACTGGGGATCGTCTTTGGCGTCCTGTATGACCGCAAAACGAAAAAAGACGCCGAAGACTGAGGCGCTCCTTCTGAACCAACCGAAAGATGACCATGCATGCCACCCCCGAATCCGACGGAATCCCCGGCCCCAACACAGGACGCGCTGCCGGCGCCGCACTCTTGACGGCGGCCATCCTGACAGTTGTTGCAATGGGGCATCACCCGTCTGGGCCCGAATCGCCTGCCGAGGGTCTCGGCATGACGCTGGGAGCCTTCATTCACGGAACGATGATTGTCATTCTGTGCGCCAACCTATGGGGTCTGACTGTTTTTTCGTTACGACAGGGTAGAGACCCCTGGATTCTGGCGGGTCTGCTTACCTACGGGATCGGTTTTCTCGGGCATTTGGTAGCCGCCATGATCAACGGTTTTGTCGTACCAGCAGTCGCCGCACAGGTTGATCCTACGCTGTCCAGAGATGTCTTCCAGATGCTCTGGCAAGCCAATCAGGCTTCGGCGGCACTCGGGATCTATGCGGCCAGCGCTGCCTTCCTGTTCTGGTCGGTCTTTCTGCTGCGTAGCAAGACGTCAAGCCGTCGACTGCTGGGAGGCTTGGGGCTTCTGGTGGCTTTGGGGCCTGCGACGGCACTCTATGCAGGTGCCATAGCGCTCGATGTCGACGGTGCTTTCATCGCCTACGGGGCGCATGCGGTCTGGACTGGGCTCCTTGGCATTCTGCTCCTTCGAAGATCACTCTGATGGAGCGCGTGACCGAATTGGCTGCCCCCACTCTGAACAAGAGCAGCACATGATCTCAGAACAGCGTATTCGCAGAGTTCAGTCGCCTATTTCCGTTATCGCAATTCTATTCGGAGTGGTCACCGTTTTTGCCGGAGGGCGTGTCCTCCTAGGTGGCGATCCCGGATAAGCGGTGTTTAAGGCCCTGCTCGTTTTCAATTCAGTGATGGGGGTCGCCTATGTCCTTTCTGGGCTGACCATCTGGCGTGAATTGGCCGCCGGAAAGAAGGCCGCTGGAATCGTGTTCATTCTCAATTGCCTTGTCCTGGTTGGGATCGTGTTGGTGTACCTGACTGGCGGAGGTGTCGCGGTGGATAGCCTGTATGCTATGACCTTTAGGACCGCCATTTGGCTTGGCCTCTTTCTCGGTCTAGTGTGGCTCACCCGGCGGACCTGACCTAAAGGAAGCCGCAGCCAACCGAAGCCGTTAGAACACCAGCTGGTCAGCGAACACGATGACGGTCGTCACGAGCGATGCCATCAGGTAGGCCGCCGGTCCCCCAGTGGGCGAATTCGTGGATGCCCCAGATAACCACCGCGGCTGGGGAAAACCACACTGCCAGTTTTAAGTAGTCCGACTTGCCCAGCGCGGTCTTTGTCTTCATGTGGGTCGGTACGGGGCAGCAGCGGCAAATGTGTTGGCGAGATGCTCTCTGCCTTCCATTTTCTCTGCCTCACCTCTACACGAAGAACCATCGTCACTGCGTTTCCTGACCATGCCGTTCA
>JBLFXH010000107.1:0-10628 GCA_047611125.1 Rhodothermales bacterium | reverse complement strand
CCATCAACGGGATCCCGCAAAATGACCCAGAGGAATTCAACGTTTTCTGGATCAACTTCTTCGACATCCAAGGGGTGATCGATGACGTGCAGGTCCAGCGGGGAGCGGGGTCCTCCTTCTACGGCCCCGCGGCCATCGGCGGCGCGATCAACATCCGCTCCATGCCCTATCGCCCCAATCCTTACGCCCGACTGGAGTTGGGTGGAGGCGCGTTCAACACCCGCCGAGCGAGCGTGTCGGTCAATTCCGGTCTGCTGGCGAATCGCTGGGTAGCCTTTGGGCGCCTGAGCAGGCTTGAGTCAGACGGGTATCGCGATTGGTCCTGGACGGAGTTCTGGCGGTTCTTCGCTGGCGTGACCCGTTACGGGGAGCGTTCAACGCTGACCCTGCAGGCCTACGGCGGTCCGCAGAAGGACGGTTTGGCCTACGTAGGGATTCCCAAGGCCGCCAATGAGGGCGAAGTGGATGACGGATTTGGCGGCACGATAGACAGGGAGTACAACTACTCAGCGTTCAATAGCGAGGTCGAGGACTTCCACCAGCCGCATGTGGAGCTGCACCACAATCTGGCGGTTCGTGACGGGCTCGATTTCGATCAAACACTATTTTGGATCAAGGGAGAAGGTTTTTTTGACTTCGACGGGTCGTTCCGCTCGGCGGACTACCTAAGGCTGCCGGCGGGATTCGTGGCGGCGGGGCAAGAGGCCGAACCGCTTTTCGTATCACGGCCTGAGGCGAGCGTCTTGTTTCGGGCTTATCTGGACCAGTGGCAGATTGGCTGGCAGCCGAGTCTGACGATTGATCACGGCGCGGGCCAGACCAGGGTCGGAGCGGAAGCACGCCTACACCGATCACTCCGCTGGGGCCGCACCCAAGCGTCTAGCGCAATCCCAGCCGAGTTCACCGGAGACGCCGACTATCGGGTCTACAGCGTTCGAGGTGAGAAGTCCATCCAGTCAGTCTGGGGCTCCCACTTGGCAAGGCCTTCCGAGCGATTGGCCTTTCAGGCAGACCTGCAGGTGACCCATCGCCGGTACCGGATCTTCGACGAGGATTTCTTTGGGACCGAGTTCTCGAAGTCCTACGTCTTTTTTAATCCGCGGATTGGCTTTACTCTCAACCCGGAGCAAGCCCGATCGGCCTACGTCAGTCTGGCGCTGGCCAGCAGGGAGCCTCGCATGAAGACGCTCTACGATGGGGAAGAGGCTGGAGCCGGTTTTCTACCTCAGTTCGGAGTGAATGTCGATGGGTCCGTCGACACGTCCAGTCCCTTCGTCAGTCCAGAGCGTCTACTGGATATGGAGGCAGGCGGGACCTTGCGTTCCGAAGGCGCCTATGTCAACGCCAACATTTTCTACATGGCCTTTCACGACGAGATCGTCGCCAGTGGCAAACTAGACCAATACGGCGTCCCCAGAACAGGGAACGCAGAGCGCACGCGCCACGTGGGGCTTGAGGTGGATGGCGGCATCCGGCTGGCTCCCGGCCTGGACCTGTCCGGGAATGTCACGCTGTCGCGCAATCGTTTTGTGGACTTCATCGAGTACGTCACGCTGGAGGATTTCTCGTCAGCGCCCGTCAACCGGGCCGATAACACGATTGCCGGTTTTCCGTCTCGATTGGCCAATCTCGCACTGACCGCAACGCGCTCTGGCCTCACGGCCTCGGTGTTCGCCCAGTTTGTTGGCAATCAGTTCGTGGACAACTCAAACGGGACCAATCCCGATGGGAGTTCGAACAGTGACCTGGAGACGGACGCCTACCGGATGGTGAACCTGTCGCTGCGCTACGACTTCCCGACTGGCGGCAAGCTGAAGGGGCTCCAAGCGGTCCTGGACCTCAACAACGTCCTTGACGAGAAGGTGCTGATGTTCGGCAACCCGGGCTTTGGGGCGCCACAGTTTTTTCCGGCCGCCACGCGCCACGCCTATCTGGGAATCCGGTATATGCTGCAGTAGCAGCTTCTACCAGAACATCTGCTTCATACAGAAGACCGAGCCACCGGCCTTGAGGAACTCGCTGGTGTCCACTTCGATGGGCTCAAACCCGGCCTCACGCAAGATGGCGACAGTCTGGGTACAGCCCTTCTGAATGATCACGTGCCGCTGGTCCGGGCAGTGGGCATTGCAGGCGAAAAGCGTTCGGGACTCGTCCTCAGGTGCCTCAAGAACTCGGGGGAAGAGCGCCCGGATCATGGCGAGGCCATTTTCGCCGAACGCGCCCGGGTAGATGAGAACAGTGTCCTCATCGAGTACCGAAAAGCAGGTGTCCAGATGATAGAAGTCTGAATCATCAAGCAGAAGTCGAACGATGCGGATTTCTAGGGCTCCGCTGAGTCTGATGTAAATCTCAGGATCCGTGCGAAATCCGAAGCCGCCCCACAGGAGCAGGCGGTCGGGATGCCAAATGGCATCACCCATACCCTCGAACCAACCCTGGCCTTCCTGCAAGGTGTGGACATCATAGCCCTGCGAGCCAAAAAAATGCCGGAATGCTGGGACCTCCGCCCTCCGGTGCTTGGAGTGCATCCGACTCAGGATCACCTGCGGGGGCAAGCCTGGGGCAGGAGGGACGGGAAGCGTCTGATTCGCGCAGAACACCATGTCCGGGAGCCCTTCAGCACCGTGCAGGACGTGCGTCTCAATCCCAAGCTGGTCGTAGGTGGTCTTGAGCTTGGCCCATTGATCATGCGCCACGGTCGTATCGACCGAGCCGATGTGTCCCGCCATATGCGGGTTGATCACATACTCCACCTGAAAATGGGTCGGGGCGGTCATGAGAACCCGGCGGGGCCCCGCCACAGCGGGGAGGTCAGACACCGAAAAGTCGATGTCTGACGCACTCTTATAGATCATTAGCGAATCATTGACTCAATAAGGTCGCGATTGACGGCGCCCGTCACCACGACAGAACCGTCAACTGATTCTACGTCAATCTTTTCTAATTCAGCGCGTGCTTCCGCGGGGAGTTCTTGAAGACGCATGGCGCCGACGAGTCCGCGCATGAGTGCAGCGAGGTCGTCTGCTTCAACACCTTCCTTGGGATGGAGCACAATCGTACCGGCGGCCTGCTCTGAAGTCAGGGAGCCTCCAGCGGCCACGCGGGCCACAGAGCGAATCATCAGTTCTTGCTGAGAACCGTCGTAGCCCATTTTGTCCAGGAATGAGCCCACATCTCGGGCTACCACCCAAGTATCGTTGTCCATGGCTGGACCCGCGATCTCGGCTAAGTTAGCTCCTCCTCGGACATCCAAGGCGCGCCGAATGGTATCGGTGTCCTTGGCTGCGACCAGCCGGGAGCCATCCTCGGTGATGCCGAAGGCTCCTTGGTTGGACCCCTCCGTCATGGTCCAGACCGTGAGTCCGTCCAGATCTGTTCGCTTGGCCTGGGGCAGCTTCTCGGACAGGTAATCACCGATGGCCTCAAGGTCAAACGAGCCGACCGCCGAGACTACGGGCGAGGCACCCCCGTCTGCATACCCCACGACGAAATCAAGATCGCGCTCCACGTCCATGTTGATCGCTCCTAGTGCCGCCCGCACCTGGTCCCAGGCCGCGGCCGCCTCGCCAGAGTCATCTAGCGCCACGATGCTGCTCATGTTGTCCATGACCGCGCGGGCGTCCGCAAAGGCCACCACAGCGGCCGTTTCAGGAACGAGATCCTGAGCCTCCGACGCTCGCGAAGAGATCGGAGAATTGGCCTCCAGCACGCAGCCTGTGAGGGCTAGGGCGAGTCCGAGCGTTAGAAGTCCTTTCTTGAGAACCATTGAAATGCACCGAAATAAGCGATCGCACCAAACACGATCGATGATGTAATGGGGACCCAAGTGTTAACGGGATCTCCCTCGACGAGTTGCACGGCGAAGGGGACCACCTCGATGAAGTTGGGCAACAGGTAGTAGAAGGCCAGGAAGATTTCCTTGCCCGGAGAGACCAGTTGCGTCACGATCTGCTCGTGGGCGGCAAGGATGAAACTCAGGAAGATCAGGCCATAGGCTGTCACCAGCGCGAAGCCAGAACTGCCCGTCAGAACGATCACGAGGAGCACCACGCCGTACATCACGCCAAACATCAGCGTAATGATGGGAATGGCCAAGAGAAAGGACGGGATCCAGATGCCAGTCTTGAACGAGAGGACTAGCCAGACGGCCAGGACGAGATAAGTGGAGAGCAGCAAGACTGTGGCAAACACACCCAGCACGTGTCCGGCCAGAAAGCGATTCCGCGAGAGCGGTTTGGATAGCAGTAGCCCGATGCGAGATTCGGTAACAAGACTGGCGGTCAGCGGCGCGGCGGCGAAGATGCCCAGAAGTGTGCCGAGGAAATAGGCAGCACCGATCACAAAGGACTGAATCCCGATTACAAACTGGTCGAGGCCAAGGCCCTCCGAGACCCACTCGCCGGTCTCAGGGTTCTGGATGGCGTTGGTTGGCGTTGACTCGAAGCCAAAAATGCGGAGCGCAGCCACAGAGCCTTCGACTACGTCCAGATTCATGGCGAAGGTCAGGAAGAGCCAGCAGATGGTGCTGACCACGAAGAGCCCTAGGGTAACGTAAGTGGACCACAGTTCGCGAAACGTGAGCTGCAGAGAGCCCGACAACTGGATCATGGGACGGGAGGCACTCATTTGGCGACCTCTTTGTTTGCGAAGACGGCGTCGGCGACAATCTGAACGAAGGCCTGTTCAAGTGTCCGCTTGCCAGAGGTGACCTGCCGAAGCGTCACGCCGGCTGCAATCAACTGCCCCAGCATCACAGTCAGTTCTTCGGGCGACTCGGCGTGAATCCGGTAGGTGGCCCAGGGCATCTCGCCGTCGTGGGTGACGCCGTCGGGCAGGCCGGCGTCCACCGGCGTGCCTTGGGCTTCGTAGGCGGCCGGAGCCGTTGTCAGTTCGGCAATCGTGCCCTGGCCCACCAGCTTTCCATCGTTCAGGATCGCTGCACGCGTGCAGACCATCTCGACTTCGGAGAGGAGGTGGGAGTTTAGGAAGATGGTCGTACCGGCCTGGCTCAGCCACGAAACTATTTCCCGGATTTCCCGGCGTCCGATGGGGTCTACGCCATCGGTGGGTTCGTCCAGAATCACAAGCTCTGGATCCCCCAGCAGCGCCTGGGCCAGACCCAGCCGCTGCATCATGCCCTTGGAGAACTTCTTGACCTTAGTGTCGGCCCACTCCGCCAGGCCGACTCGGCCCAGGAGGCGGACCGATTCGGATTTTCTTGAGGCCGCGCCGTGTCCGGAAAGCCGGGCGTAGAGGTCCAGTGCCTGAGCGGCGGTCAGGTAACCCGGGAATCGATGCTGCTCGGGCAGGTATCCCACACGGAATCGCGATGAAGGCGTTCCAATCGGCTCACCTAACAAGGTGGCGGATCCGCTGGTCGGGCGGATAATCCCCAAGAGTGCCTTGATGAACGTGGTCTTGCCGGCGCCATTAGGTCCGAGCAGGCCGAAGACCTCACCCCGATGAACGGTCATCGAAAAATCGGAGAGCGCCTGTACGGGCTTGCCGCGAAAGCCGCCGCTGTACTGTTTGCCCAGGGCTATTGCCTGAACGACCGGGTCATGCATCGCGAGAGGGGGGAGGAGTGGCGCGAAAGTACGGAAGCTAGGGCGCTGGGTTGCGTAAGCGGGCGCTGGCCCCGGCCCTGCCGTCCCTAGGAGTCCGTCAAAGCCTGAACACCCGGCAGTTCCTTGCCTTCCAGAAACTCGAGCATCGCGCCGCCGCCTGTAGAGACGTGCGAAATGCGGTCCTCGTATCCTGCCTGCGTGACCGCGGCCACGGAGTCGCCACCGCCCACCACGGACAGGCAGCCGGCGTCGGTGGCCTCGGCCAGCGCGTCGGCCACGGCGTTGGTGCCCTTGGCGAAGGCCTTCATTTCAAATACGCCCATCGGACCATTCCAGACCACGGTCTTAGCGCCGCCTACGTGCTCGGCATACCGTGCAATGGTGTCGGGTCCTATGTCCAGGCCCATCCATCCATCTGGGATGTCGGTCTGGCAGACTCGGGTGTCGGCATCTGCGGCGAAGCGGTCGGCGATCACGTGGTCGGTCGGCAAGAGAAGCCGATCGCCAGCGCGTTTGAGAACGTCGAGCGCCATATCTAGCTTGTCATCCTCGACGAGCGACGTCCCGACGGTGTGACCCTGCGCTTTCAGAAAGGTGTAGCTCATGGCTCCACCGATCATCAGCGAGTCAACCCTTGACAACAGCTGTTCGATGACACCAATCTTGTCAGACACCTTGGCGCCGCCTATCACCGCCACGAAGGGCGACTCTGGGGTACCGAGAAGCCTGCCCAGGTAGTCGACCTCCTTTTCCATGAGCAGGCCCATCGCGGACTGCTTCATCAGGATGGCCACGCCGTGGGTGCTTGCGTGGGCGCGGTGCGCGGTGCCAAACGCGTCGTTTACGTACAGGTCAGCCAGCCCCGCGAGTTCGCGAGCCAGGCTCTCATCGTTTGCCTTCTCACGGGCGTCGAACCGCGTGTTCTCCAGCAACAGGACCTCGCCAGGGGCGAGGTCCTCTGCGAAGATCACAGCATTGGGACCTGTGAGGCTAGGCACGAACTGCACCGCTCGGCCCAGGACGCCCGCCAAATGGCGGGCGACCGGGGCGAGGGTGTACTTCGGGTTGGGCTGCCCCTTGGGACGACCCAGGTGGGCACAGAGAATGGCAGATCCGCCGCGGTTCAGGATGTCGTTGATCGTCGGGACGGCGGCGCGGATGCGCGTATCGTCCGTTACTCGATCGCCGTCGAGCGGTACGTTGAAATCAACGCGGACAAGAACTTTCTTGCCGGCAACATCCAGGTCCTTCAGGCGGAGCTTTTCCATTAACCGGCCAGGTCCATCAGCTTCTTGGTGACGTCTACGGTGCGGTTGGCGTAGCCCCACTCGTTGTCGTACCAGCCGACCACCTTGACCATACTGCCGGAGGCCATCGTGGACAGCGAGTCGAGGATGTTGGAGTGCGGATTGTGGACGATGTCGATGGAAACCAACGGCTCCTCCGAGTACTCCATAATTCCCTTAAGCGGGCCATCGGCAGCCGCCTTCATGGCCGCGTTGACCTCCTCCGCCGTGACTTCCTTTTCCAGCAAAGCGGTCAGGTCTGTCAGCGAGCCATCTGGCGTCGGGACGCGCAGCGCGAATCCGTCCAGCTTGCCTTGCAGGTGGGGAAGTACCAGGCCGACCGCCTTGGCGGCTCCAGTCGTGGTCGGGATAATAGATACAGCAGCGGCACGAGCGCGCCGAAGGTCCTTGTGGGGCCCGTCCTGGAGGTTCTGATCCGAGGTGTATCCGTGGACCGTAGTCATAAAGCCTTTCTTCAGACCAAATGCGTCGTCCAACACTTTGACCATCGGGGCCAGGCAGTTGGTGGTGCAGGAAGCGTTCGAAATCACTTCCTCCTTGCCCGTCAGCAGGTGATCGTTGACACCCAAGACAATCGTGGCATCCACTGCGCCGGAGGCGGGAGCCGAAATCACGACCTTCTTTGCGCCGGCCTGCAGGTGCATGGCAGCCTTTTCGCGGGTCCGGAAGAAGCCTGTTGATTCGATCACGACGTCTACGTCAAGATCGCCCCAGGGAAGCTTGGACGGATCGCGTTCGCTGAAGACCTTGAAGCGGTCTCCGTTGATTTCGAGGCCTTCGCCGTACGCGGCGACGGTGCCGGGGAAGCGGCCGTGTACGGAGTCGTATTTAAACAGGTGCGCCAGCGTAGCGGCGTCAGTCAAATCATTGACAGCCACGATGTCGAAGTCGTCGGAAGCCCGCTCCAGGATGGAACGAAAAACCAGACGGCCGATGCGGCCGAAACCATTAATGCCCAGACGGATAGCCATGGCGGAATATTCAGATTTGGATGGAAAATCACCTGTAATGTCCGTCGCACGCCGGGTTCGTGCTGCAAAGTTTTGAGCAAACTGCGGGTAGCGCTTCCGGCGGAAGGGGCCCCGGGCGGGCTTACCCAGGGCGTCTGCGCTTCAGAGGCACCGAATCCACCGAAACCCTGGCCTGGGAAGAGTGTGTCAAACCCGGTCACTGCTGCTGTCTGGCATTGTTTTGGCTGATTCACCGTCCTAGTTTAAATGTCTTTGCATAGAATCGCGCACCGTACCCGGTAACCTGCACCGTTCCCCATGTCGACCCTGAACCCGACCCGCAAGATTTCCCGTCGCCACGAGCTCCGTGAGGACACGGTCGTGACTTTTTACGCCCGGCTGCTGAACCTGACGGATCGCTACCGAACCTATTTCTATGGGGCAATTGCCGCCATAGTCGTATTGATTTTGGCATCAATTGCCTGGTCGTTCATGCAGACTGCCAAGCAGAAGGAAGCGCTGGACGCCATGACAGGTGCTGTTTCCGCCTACGAGGCAGGTTCTTGGCAGACCGCGCTCGACGGCACTGGCAGCAGCCTCGGGCTGCTGGACATTGTCGATGAGTATGGCGGCACCGACGCAGGCAACCTGGCGCGCTTTTATGCCGCTGACGCCTTTTTCCGGATGGGGAACTACGAGGAGGCTCTCACGCTCTTCCGGTCATACGATCGCGACGGTAATATTGTCGGAGCCTCCGCCACCTCTGGTGAGGCCGCTATTCTGGAAAGCCAGGGCGAGAGCGAGGATGCAGCAGGGCTGTATTCCAGGGCTGCGACCATGTACCCCAGTGACGCGACGTCGCCCGGCTACTTCATGTCAGCAGGCCGTGCATTTGAGGCGGCCGGCGAGCCGGCCTCTGCCCGCCGCGTCTATGAGCGAGTCCGTGACGAGTATCCCACCTCTCAGGACGCCCGGGACATCGAGTTCTACCTGGCCCGCGTAAGCCAGTAGGCGGCCAGTGGCCGTACCATCCCTTCTTGTCGTTGATGACGAGGCTGCGATTCGTCGCACGCTTCGGGAGATTCTCGAGTACGAAGATTTTGCAGTAGATGAGGCTGTAGACGGCAAAGAAGCGCTTGAGAAGGCCAAGGCGTCCCGCTACGACCTCATCCTTCTGGATGTCAAGATGCCGAAGATGGATGGCATGGAGGTTCTCTGCGAGCTCTCCAAGGACCAGCCAGAAGTCCCCGTCATCATGATTTCGGGGCACGGGACGGTCGAGACGGCGGTTGAGGCCACCAAGCTTGGCGCCTACGACTTCATCGAGAAACCGCCGGATCTAAATAGGCTTCTGCTGACCATTCGCAACGGCCTGGACCGTGGGCAGCTAGAGACCGATAATCGCCGCATGCGCCAGGCGATTGTCGAGCGGCACGAGACGGGCATCACGCCCATCCTCGGAGACTCCACGGCCATCGGCCTGATCAAGGAGACTCTTGAGCGGGTAGCCCCGACAGAAGCGCGGGTCCTGATCACGGGAGAAGCCGGAACGGGCAAGGAGTTGGTCGCCAACTGGATTCACCGCCTGTCCTCCCGCCGGGATGGACCTCTGGTTGAAGTCAACTGTGCCGCGATTCCGAGTGAGTTGATTGAGAGCGAGCTCTTTGGTCACGAAAAAGGAGCCTTCACTGGAGCCACCAAACAGCGCATCGGAAAGTTCGAGCAGGCTCACGGTGGGACGCTATTCCTGGATGAGATTGGCGACATGAGCCTTTCGGCGCAGGCCAAGGTGCTTCGCGCGCTGCAGGAAAGCCGAATTACGCGCGTTGGTGGCGATCGGAGTCTTCCCGTTGATGTCCGCGTGGTCGCGGCCACGAACAAGGATCTCCTTACCCAGATAGACGAACACGCATTCAGGGAAGACCTCTATCACCGGCTCAGCGTCATCCTGATACACGTACCGCCGCTCCGGGAGCGCCGCGGCGACGTGCCCATCATTACGCAGTCTATTGCCGAGCGGATCGCACGGCGCAATGGACTCGAGCCGCGCCCATTCACATCGGCTGCCCTGGAGACCCTATCCCGGTTCGACTGGCGTGGCAATGTCCGCGAACTCTACAACGTCGTGGAACGATTGACCATCCTCGCTGATGGGGACGAAATCGGCTCATCTGATGTGGACCGGTATGTTCGTCCCGGAGGCTCAGCTACCAACCCTATCGCGGGCCTGATGGACCGCTATGAGCAGTTCAGCGATTTCCGGGATCAGGCCGAAAAGCTGTTCATAGAAAAAAAGCTGTCCCAGTTCGACTGGAACATCAGTAAGACTGCCGAGGCCATCGGCATCCAGCGATCTCATCTATACAACAAGATGAACAAGTACGACATTCAGCGCAGCGAAGACTAGGTGTCTCTCGTATCGGTACAGAACCTGCACAAGTCCTATCCCACGGTGGGGGGAGGCAAGCTGACCGTCCTCGGTGGGGTCGATCTCGAAATTGAGCAGGGGGAGGTCCTCGCCATAGTTGGCGAAAGCGGGACCGGAAAATCGACGCTTCTGCATCTTATTGGTGCCCTGGATCGTCCGGACGAGGGCAAGGTCCTGTTCGAAGGACGGGAAGTCTTCAGCCGATCTGACGCCGACTTAGCGAAATTCCGGAACGACTCCATCGGATTCGTCTTCCAGTTCCACCACCTCTTGCCAGAGTTCACTGCGGCAGAAAATGTGGCCATGCCGGCTCTGATCGGTCGCAAGAGTATGTCGCAGGCGCTCAAGCGGGCTCACGAACTGCTGGAATTCATGG
>JBLFXH010000106.1:0-10770 GCA_047611125.1 Rhodothermales bacterium | reverse complement strand
GCGGCGACCGGGCCGATTCGGGAGCTGCTGGTTCCGCCGGACGCGGTCGGGCTCTTTGATAGCGCGTGGTGGGTGGCGATTGTGATGCTTCCGCTTTCGGGTCTGACCTTTGCGACCGATGGTATCCACTGGGGGACGGGGGACTTTGCCTACCTGCGGAACGCGACCGTTATTGCCACGCTGATGGCTGGGCTCGTCCTGGTGGCCCTCGAGGGCGCCGGGATTCTCTCGCTTGCCGGGGTTTGGTGGCTGACCACGGCCTGGGTTGGGATTCGGGCGGTCATCGGGATGATCCGGGTTTGGCCGGGGAGCAGAAACGCGCCGCTTGGGCGGGTGACGGGCTAGCTGCGCCGCCTTGTTGCGTTCACGCGGTGCGGGCGCTCTATGGGTCTAGAAACCCAATCCCAGAACCCGCGTGCCAGAAGCCCAATTACTATGCAGACAGCCGTGGCCCCTTCGAGAATCACCCCCCATCGATTCACCATCGAGGACTACCTCCGCATGGGGGAGGCAGGCATTCTTAGCCCGGAAGACCGCGTCGAGCTCACTCATGGGCAGGTCGTTTCGATGAGTCCGATCGGCAACTGGCATTCTGCGGCCGTGGAGCGGCTGAGTCGATTCCTACACGACCAGATCCGCGAGCCTTGGCGGGTTGTCGTTCAGAGCGGCCTCAATATTGGAGATGACACGCAACTCGTGCCCGATCTCTCGGTCGCTGGGCCGGAGGCATAACCGAGTACTGGATCGTCGATATCGAGGGGCGTACCGTGGAGGTCTATCGCGATCCTCAAGACGGAGACTACCGCACTCGTACAATTCACCGGCGGGACGCGGTGGTTACGAGCCTTTCTGTGCCAGGAGTTTCGGTTCCGGTATCAGAGGTTACGCCGCCGGTGGAGGTGGCGCGCTGATATCCATGTCCAAGACCGTCACCCTCAAACACCCGCCGCAACCGGCTGCCGGCCGCCAAGCCACGGCCAGTTCAACAATTCGGGGGCGATTCGCGTGGAAGCCCCGCCGGCGCAGAAGGAGGTAACTAGTCGAAGTTCGGCAGCGTCTCCATGTCAGACACGATCTCCCGAAACTCATCCGCGTCATCGAACGACAATGCCTCGAGCGGAGGTCGAATAGTCAACCACTCGGCACGCCCCGTCTCCTCGGACAGCAACTGCTTCAGGCCGGGCACGAATGGTGCCTCGGACAGGGCATCGCGAAAGTCGCTCAACTCATCCTGAGCGTCCGGATCGCGATCCGCCAGTACCTCAGCGCAGAGGCGGGAAGTCACGTTGGCCGAAGCCGTCAGGCATCCAGCTCCACCGGCATCCAGAATATCCAGTAGCAAAGACTCGTCGCCGGCCAACACAGCTAGCGAGGGATGCTCTTCGACGATGCGGATCATGCGATCAAGATCCCCGGAAGAGTCCTTCAGCGCGGCAATCTGGACGGGCCAGCGCTCAACAAGTCGGGCGATCAGGTCCTCGCTGTAACCAACAGCAACCAGCCGAGGAAAGTGGTACAAGACCACGCGCAGTGCATCGCTCCCGACGCCTGCCATCAGGCGCTCGAAGAACGCAAAGATCCCATCGTCCGAAACGCCTTTGTAGTAGAACGGGGGCGTCACGAGGACTCCGGCGCAGCCTCTGTCAACCGCGTTCCGACAGATCTCAACAGCATCCGGGAAGGCGCAGGCTCCGGCACCTACTACGATCCGGTGCATTTCGATTCCGGCTTCCGCCAGCGAGTCCACCGCAGCAGTCCGCTCGGCCACAGAAAACGAGTTCGCCTCGCCGGTGGATCCAAACACTGCGACACCATCGCATCCGCGTTCCAGCAGCCACTCAATGTGACGCGCAAACTGCGCGCGGTCAATGTCGAGCGAGAGGGTAAGGGGAGTGATGGAGGCCGCCCATACGCCAGAGATGCTCATGTCAATTCCCGAATGATGTCGAAGTGGCTGGAGAAAACTCGATGGGCGCCCCGCGCCTCGAGATCGGTGCGCGGAAACGAGCCATCGTAGGCCCACACGGTACAACCCGCGGCGACACCGGCGGCTACCCCAGACAGCGAATCCTCGATAACCAGGCATTGCGAGGGGTCGACGCCGAGACCGGAGGAGGCCTTGATATAGGCGTCGGGTGCTGGCTTGTTTTGGGCGACGTCTTCCTGGGCGACGATGGTCCCAAACGAGAGGTCCAGCTGACGTACCACGTCCATCGCCCAATTCCGCGCAGTAGATGTTGCCAGAGCAATCGGCCCGTTATCCTGCGCCGCCTGAATCAACTCCAGCGCTCCCGGAATCGTGGCCACGTGCGGAAGCCAGCTCGAATAGATGGCCTTGTAGAGCGTCTCGAATTCTGTAATCGAGAATCGCCCGTCCCCGAACGGCTCAATGTCGGCGAAGACCATATGAGCCGCCTGGCCCGGATAGCCTGCCATGGATGCGGCAGGAATGGAGTAGGCGAGCGCGTCGGCGGTGGCCTCGAGCGCACGCAAGGAGAGGGGCTCGGAGTCGATGATGACTCCGTCCATGTCGAAAATGACGGCCTGAAATTGCATGCACGAAAAGTAGTGGATAACTCCACGGTCCGGCGTCGTCCCCCTGACCTAATTTCCTTGAATCGCAATCCGCTCGCCGACCGATCAGACTCCATGCCGACACCCCATTTCAAGCGTGTGCGCACGTTCATGCAAAAGGTCGGACAGGACACGCCCACGCAGGTCCATGTCCCCGATGCCAACATTCGCATTCTGCGCGCCAAGCTGATTCTGGAGGAGGCGTTGGAAACGGTCGAGGCTCTGGGAGTGACGGTGCGTGCTGGCGAGAACGGGCCTCTCATAGAGGAGGCCGAGCTGCAGTATGCCGCCGGCAATCCAGTGGATATCGAGGGTGTGGTAGACGGCTGCGCGGACATATCCGTGGTGACTATCGGGACGCTAATTGCGTTCGGTGTGGACGATGAGCCGATCCTCGAAGAGGTCGATTCGGCGAACCTGCGCAAGTTTGGTCCGGGTGGCCGTATGCGAGAGGATGGCAAGTGGTTGAAGCCTCCAGATTGGACTCCGCCGGACATCGATGGTGCGATTGAGCGAGGGAATCCCGGCGCCTGATCCGTTACAACTTGAGCGGCTGGGGACTCCATTGAAAAACACGGAGTCCCATGTGTCTTTCATTCCCCGGCCGCTCGGCGGCGCTGCTCTTCTTGGCCGCCGCGGCCCTTGCTCCTGTATCTGCGCAGACAGTTCGCCTTCAGGCTGAGTTTGACGCGGTCACTGCCCCCGCTTTACCGGCAGGCTGGACGGGCGCTTGGGTGACTTCTGCCGCTTCGGCATCGTCGGGGTCGGGGGGGAATAACTTGGCGGATACCGGCACCGGGACGGCCGTGGCGACCTCGGCGTCGTTCGACTTGACGGGGGTGACCAGCGCCCAGTTGACATATCTGGCGCGCCGGACCAGCAGCTATCCGGCGGAGGTTGTGTCGGTAGTTTTCCAGACGGCTGGCGGGGACTTTCCCGTGGCCGGCGATGGGTTGCCCTCCGCTTCTGGATCGTGGGAGTCCGTTTCGTTTGACGTTCCGGCAGGTGTCCTGGACCAAGCCGGGGTCAGCCTCCAGTTCGAGTCCTCCGGGGGCACGTCCAGCGGCGCCAATGCCCGCATTGATGACATCGCGGTCACCACTAGCGGTGCCCCGCCGCCCAGCAATGCCCTCGGTTTCGCACAAACAGACATCGACGCACTGGCCGGGACGGTGGGCTTGCTGGTGCCACTGGATCTGATCTGGGCGGGCCCCGACTCGCTCCAGGGCGTGCAGTTCGAGCTCACCTCTTCCGGCCTCGAGGCGTCGGTGACGGGCATTCTCCGAGGCGCTCCACTGGCAGATCTCGCGGCCTGGACGGTCTCCACTGAGGGCACCCGGACGCTAGTGATCGCCAACGGAAACGAAGGCCTTCCGGCGGGCGAATACGCGCCTTTCCTGAGCGCCGTCCTGGACCTGGCCGACGTCACCGACACGACACTTGTAACACTGAGTCTGACCGGTGTGGTTGGAGCCGCGGCGGTACCCCAAGGATCGGATGCCGGGTTGGTGGCCGACCCTTCTGCGGCTTCGGTCAGGATCCTGCCTCGCGTCGGGATCCTCACCGTTCCGGACTCGGTGTCGATTGGCCAAGTGCCCGTGGGTGGCGCTGGCGAATCGACTGTCTGGCTGGGCAACGAGGGATCTGCGGCTCTGGCAGCTCAGGTCACCGTCAGCCCGGCCGGATTCTCGGCAGCGCCATCCAGCTTGAATATCCAACCCGGCGATTCGGTGGCCGTGACGGTGAGCTTTACGCCCGGTGTTGACGACATCGGCTACCAGAGTGGCCAGCTGCTCGTGGACGGCCAGCCCCAAATCATTCTTACAGCGACGGGCCTGGTAGCCTGGGGTGATGCGACGGACGACGGCGTGGTGGACGTCGGAGATTTGGTACTCGGCGTGGATGTCGCGCTGGGTCGGGTCTCGGTCTCCGCGGCCGCTGTGACAAGTCTAGACCTGTATCCCTTTCCGCTTGGCGACGGGGCGATTGATGTGCGCGACTTGACGGTACTGACCCAGGCTGTACTGAGAGGGGAGTGGCCCAATGCAGTCGCGCTTCCGGCGGGGAAGTCAGTCGTGGTTTCGAAACTGGCTGCGGCATCGACTACCGCTCCGGGGGTTCGCTTTCTGATCGACGACTCCGTCTTACAATTGGAGCTCGCTCGCGCGGTGCGGGGCGTTCAGGCTGACCTGCGGTTTGAGGGCCGGGCCACCCGTCTCGGCCAGGCGCTCATCTCGCAACGGGGTAATCGGCTGCGTGTACTCTGGGTGCCCGTTTATGGCTCAGAACTGCCACTCGGAGTGCATCCCATCGCGCGGCTGGAAGACGGCGCCGTAGATATCCAGGGGGTTGCCATCGGTCTCGAGGGCGAACGCATCCCCATCACACAACTGGAGTTGCCCCGCACACAGCAACTCCGGCCATACCCGAACCCCTTCGCGCCTTCTCAGGGCGTCCACCTGACGCTGCCGGTTTCCCAGGCCCGCGTCGTGGACGTCCTGGGGCGCGAGGTATGGCGCGGCGAGAGTCCGTGGAATGGGAAAGGGCGCGCCGGGCAGCTGGTGAGTCCGGGGCTGTACTTCGTGGTGTCGGGCGGACAGCGGTGGTCGGTGGTGGTAACGGGTTAGACTTCAAGCGGCTCGCCAAAGCTACCCAAATACCACCGCAATCGCCCCTTCCTTCGGCCCGAGCCGCACCATCTCCACCAGATTCAGATCCTCGCCCGGCGCGTGACTCCACAACAATACCCGGCAAGGCCCCGGCGTAACAACATGGATGTCTTCGTCCCCAAAGTTCAGCGCCACAAACATCCGCTTGAAGTGCCCCGGAGCATCGGGCGCCTCCCTCACGAAAGAGAAGCAATCGTCAGATCCACTGTCCACGGCCCGGAATGACCCGCGGTGGAGCGCCTGGTGCTTCCTCCGCAGTTCCAGAAGCCGTCGGTACAGATTGAGAAGAGCGTCCGGTTCATCCAACTGGACGGCCACGTTCCGGAAGGCCCGGTCGTCGTGAACTGGAAGCCACGGAGTCCCGGTCGTAAACCCAGCCGCTGGCCCTGAATTCCACTGCATGGGCGTTCGACACCCGTCGCGGCCCAGTTCGGCAGACACGTTGAGTCCCCACGGATCTAGCTGCTTCTCGGGCGGAATGTCGCCTTGCTCCATCCCGATTTCGTCGCCGTAGTACAACGTCGGCGTGCCGCGGAGCGTCAGCAGGAGCATGGCCGCTAGCCGGTCGGAGTCCTGGCCCAGGCGCTGGGTCAGTCGGGCTTCGTCGTGATTGCCGAGCACGTAGTTGGGCCACCCGAGGTCACGAGTCACCCGCTCGATGGCTTCCACATGCGCCCGAACGCCGCCAGCCGTCCAGGGAGCCTTGAGCAACCCGAAGTTGAACGGCATGTGCAGCCCTGCCGCGCCAAGGGGCGTCCCCGCCGCACCAACGCCGCCGTAATACTTCGCCCACTCCTCCAGATCGTACTGGTGCACCTCCCCAATCAGCACCCGTTGCGGCGGAATCACCGCCGCAACCTGATCCGCGAAATCAGACTTCGCTACATACCCATCAACCACCCGTCGAAAGCCAGCAAACACCTCCAACACAAACGGGTCACCCAGGTCGTAAACATGCTCCAGCGGATCCTTCCCGCCGAACAGAATCGCGTCCAGCCTAAACCCATCAACACCCCGATCCATCCAGAACCGTAGCACCTCGTGCAGCGCCTCAACAACCGCAGGATTGCGCCAATCGAGATCGGGTTGGTCCTTCAGAAACGAATGCCGGTAATACTGCCCAGTCCGCTCATCCAATGTCCACGCCGGACCGCCAAAGACCGAAAGCCAGTTATTCGGAGGCCCTCCGCCAGGCGCAGGATCTCGCCACACGAACCAGTCCCTCCTCAAAGAAGAACGCGAAGACCCGGCCTCAACAAACCACGGGTGCTCGCTTGAGCAGTGATTGGGCACGAAGTCCACCAGCACCTTCAAGCCGCGGGAGTGAGCCTCTTCTACAAGCCGCTCGGCATCCGCCAACGTCCCAAACAGAGGGTCAACGTCACAGTAGTCCGCAACATCGTACCCGAAATCCCTCATGGGAGACGTAAAAAACGGCGATATCCAGATCGCATCCACGCCGAGCTCGCCGACATAATCCAGCCGGGAAATAATTCCGGGCAGGTCACCGATCCCATTTCCGGTGGAGTCCTGAAAACTCCGCGGATAGATCTGGTAAACAACGCCTGTCTGCCACCACAGCTGGTCCATCGCACTCAGCCCGCGAAGGTTCGCGGCAGTTGTTAAGGGGGTTCGGCAGAGAGAATACGCAGACGAGTGCGAATGCACTATTTTACGCGAATGAAGACACTACTTATGATCGCAGCACTGGTGCTCGCGGGATGTACCGCAGAAGGAGCTGACCCCATCCTCCCCGGCGGTCCGCTGTCACTTGCCCTTGACGTCCAGGAAATGGTGGTCCCCGCCGACACGCTCTCCGGCGAGCCTTACCTCATCTCGGCAGACGGACAGGTCCATCTCTCCTGGCTGGATCGCACAAGCACGGGCGCAGCCATGCGACTGGCACGGATGGATGGCGCGTCCTGGGGCCTCAAGAGCACTATTGCCGCCGGCGACCGCTGGTTTGTCAACTGGGCCGACGTGCCCTCGATTGTCAGCAACGGCCCAGAAATGTGGGCCCACTGGCTGGAGTACAACGGCGATGGCCGGTATTCGTACGGTGTCCGAGTAAGCCACTCCCAAGACGCTGGCCAGACCTGGGAAACCCCAACCTGGCTACACGACGACAGGTCGCCGGTCGAGCACGGCTTCGGCGCCATGGCGGCCTCGGGCGGGAAGGTGCACGCCGTATGGCTAGACGGCCGGAAATGGGCCGAGGGCGTTCAGGAAATGACAGTCCGGACCCGGTCGTTGGGCGAGACTCCGGGCCCGGAATTTCTCATTGATGATCTTACGTGTGACTGCTGCCCCAACGCGATGACCGCTCTGGACGACGGGGGACTGATAATGGCCTATCGCAACCGCACCGAAACCGAGGTTCGGGACATCCACGTGGCCCGCATGGTGGACGGCAGTTGGGAGGAGCCGAAGGCAGTCCACGAAGACGGCTGGGAAATTGCCGCCTGCCCCGTAAACGGCCCGGCGCTGGACGCTTCTCACGGGAATGTGGCCATCGCCTGGTTCACCGCACCGAACGATCAGCCACAAGTCAATGTGGCGTTCTCGAACGATTCGGGCGAGACCTTCGGCGCACCAATCAGAATGGATACGGGCGCAGCGATTGGAAGGGTGGACGTTGTCCTACTGGATGACGGTACTGCCATCGCCTCCTGGATTCAGGGTGACCCGGCCACCGGCGGCTCCGAGGCGGGAATAACCGCGAGGCGGGTTGCACCAGACGGCCGTCAGAGTGAGGCCGTCACGGTCGTGCCGACGTCCTCTTCACGCACCAGCGGCTACCCTCGCATGGTTCGGGACGGAGACGCTCTGGTCTTCGCGTGGACAGGCACCCAGCCCACCCGCTCGGTCCGCACGGCCCGAGCGGTGATGACCCTGTAGGTCACCCGGCACCGTCACCCAGCACCGTCACCATCTCGAAGACCCGTACCATGGACTATCGGAATCGCTTCGCTGTACCTTCTGACCGAAACGGCAGAAGCATTCTTTGCCGTTCTCGGTTACGAAAACGTTGATCGAGCCGATGTCCCTAAGGAGGTTCTAGCCTCCGACCAGTTCGCCAAGCTCTGCCCCTCGAGCGCGGTAGCCATGCGCCGCCACCTCATCGAAACAACCTGAAATGGCCAAGACCCAAACGCGCCGCCGCGGCGGACGCGCTGAACAACCCGTCTTCAACAACACTGCTCTCTGGGTCGCCGTGGCCTTCGGAGTCCTCGGACTGGCTCTGGCGGCCTACGCCACCAACCTGACATTCAAGATTCAGTCGGCAGGGATAGTCGAGGCCTCCGGGTGCTCGATCAATGACTTTGTTAACTGTGATCTGGCGCATTCGTCCAGCTACGCCGACTTGCTTGGCATTCCAGTAGCCTGGTGGGGCTTCCTCTTCTACGCCTTCGCCGGCCTCTCGGCCCTCTGGGGAACGATGGCCAAGGATCGCCGCTCCGCCGGGGGATGGATCACGCTTTCCTTCATTCTGGCGATTGGCTCGGTGCTGTTTTCGCTCCTCAAGGCATTCCACCTTGTCCAGCTGGGTGTGCTTTGCCTGGTCTGCGTCGGGATGTACGTAGCGAACCTCGGCCTGCTGTTCGCACTGCCGGCCGGGCTTGGATACGGCAGTCCCGGCAAGTGGGGCAGCCTAATCAGCGGCTGGATTGCTGGCCTAAGAGGCGAGTCCACTGATCTTAAATTCGACCCCAATATCAAGCAGTGGGGTTTCTTGTTCATCCTTGTGTTCGGGATTGGATGGCTGGGAATGAAGCGCCAGTCTGAGGCCCTCGCGGGAATTGTCCCTGGCTTCAACATGGACCTGGCGATGAGCGCCCATTACCGGCAGACGCCCATCGACATCGACGTGGCTGAGACTGCTGCCGTTTGGGGGAATCCGGACGGACCGATCGAGATCGTGGAGTTCGCAGACTTTCAGTGCCCAGCGTGTCGGGAGTCGGCGTTTCACCTGCGAACGGTTCTCTTCGAGTTCCGCGATCAGGTGTCCTTCAAGTTCATGAACTACCCGCTGGACGCGAACATCAACGAGCGGATGCAGAGTCAGCTGCACGGCCAGGCAGGCCCAGCGGCGATCGCATCGGTCTGCTCGCAGGAGTTCGGCGATTTCTGGGAGTACCACGACGAACTCTTCCGTCAGCAGGTCCAGCTTGGTCCGGCGCTCTTCCGCGAGACGGCGGAAGACATGGGCTTCCCGATGGCCGAATTCAATGCCTGTCTCGCCAGCCCCGAGGCGCGAGCCCGTGTCGTATCTGATGTCGAAGCTGCGTGGGAAACCGGCCTGAACCAGACGCCGACCATCTTCATCAACGGACGAAAGGCCAGCCAGTATCGGAATACCGCGTTTATCCGGGCTGTGATCGAGCGAGAGTTGGGCGACTAACCACCGCAAATCAGGGCATGCCTCTCAACGTTGAAATCAAGGCGCGCTGCGCCGATCACGCTCCGCTGAGGGATGCCCTGGAAGGCCTCGGTGCCCGATGCGTCGGCACTGACCACCAGATAGACACCTATTTCCCCGCGAAGTCCGGTCGCCTGAAGCTGCGTGAAGGCAACATCGAGAACTCGCTAATCCACTACGATAGGCCGAATCAGGAGGGCCCGAAAAAATCTGAGGTCACGCTCGCCCGAGTACCGGCAGACGCGGGTTTGGGTGCAGTATTGAGAGCAGGTCTGGAGCCTCTGGTGGTGGTGGACAAGACCCGCGAAATCTGGTTTGCCGACAACGTCAAGCTCCATCTGGACAGGGTGGAAGGCCTAGGGCAATTCGTCGAGATCGAGGCCATCGACAGCGACGGCACCATTGGCGAGGAGCACCTGCTCAAGCAGTGCCGAGACTTCATGGAGCTGTTCGCCATCGCCGCAGATGACCTGATTGATCATAGCTACTCGGACATGGTGCTGGCCCTGGAGAAATACAAAGGGTAGCGCGAAACCGGCCTCGGGGCGTATCGTTCCTCTACACTTCCGGCGCAGCAGCCGCGATCATTCACGGCCTCCAGCACCCTGCGCAATAATCGGCGAGCTAGCCCTTAGAGAACTCGACCCGGCCGTTCAGAAGGTCTGGAGGATCCGGATCCTGATTGCCGGCTCCGTGGCCACTGTCGCGGGAGCTGCCTACGATGTCCTGAAACTGTTCGACGACGAGCGCTTCCTGCCACTCGGCGTGGCGACCGTCAGCGCCCTGGTGGTCTTCGGGCTCGCATCCTGGCTGCTGCCAAAATTCCGCTACCGCTTCTGGCGATTTTCGCTGTCCGACGAAGAGCTCTTCCTCGAACGCGGCATTTTCAACCGGATCACGACCATCGTGCCGCTGCGCCGGGTGCAGCACATGGACGTCTCACAGGATGTGATCGAAAGGGAGTTCAGCCTGGGCAACCTGGTGGTCTACACAGCGGGCACGCGAGGCAGCCAGGTGGTTCTCCCGGGACTCCAGTTCGATGAGGCTGAGCAACTGCGGGAGCGCATCAAACTCTACATCACCGACGAGCCGGTCTGATGGAGCCAT
>JBLFXH010000105.1:0-10792 GCA_047611125.1 Rhodothermales bacterium | reverse complement strand
ACGTCCTGCTGCGGGTCAAACGCGGCGTTCTCATCCCCTTCCTCGTTGCCGAGACCGTAGTCCATGACCTGCGCGAAGAAAATCCCCTGATCGCCAGCGAAGTTGAAGCGGTAGTTGGTGGGACTGTTGTTCGTCATCCGGTAAAGGATGAACGCCGTGTCCTCGGCCAGCAGGTTTGCCCACTGGAAGATGCGAACCTTGTTCTGCAGCCCCATACCACCCTTGGTGGAGTCGGCGGGGTCGGCATAGAAGACGCCGTACTGGCTGAAGGGCTGACCCGTCTCCGGATCGACCTGGTACTCCTTGTCGGAGTAGTCATCCATGACGTAATAGCTTTCCAGGTCGGCGTTGAAAACACCGCGGCCAAAGGCGCCGTTCCACTGCCCTGCCCAACCGGGATCGTCCGGATTGTCCAGACGGTCTGGCCAGAAGCCGGGCCATGACCCTGGGTCGTCGCTCAAGGCCGGTGTAGGCTCGACCTGACCCAGCGAGTTGATACGCGTCGGATTGTGGAATCCGTTGAGTGGCAACCAACCCCAGAGGCTTCCGTCTGGTCCCAGTCTCTTACCCGCGTCGCGGTAGGTGAGGATGACCGGGTTAACGAGCGTGTCTGCGCGTCCACCGAATGCGGGCCACTTGGCGCGCTCGGCTGGCACACGGCCCGCGACGATGATACCAATACCATCAATGTGACGACCACCGATTCCTCGTGGCCAAACGCCCCATGGCGCGTCATTCCAACGGGCGATCTCGCCGTGGTTTCGGAAGTTAGTCTCAATGAGGTTACCGTCCAGGATGCCACGGGCAATCGAGGCTTGGCTTCCTCTGTATTCTACCGGTATGTCGCTGTTCTGGGCAGAGACAGGGACTGCCATTGCCGCAAGAAGCAAAGCTACGGCGATAGGTCTCAAAGCGCGTTTGGGCATCAGGGGTGCGAGACTAAAAATGGTGTTGCGGAGCAGGCTCGACGCGGGGCTATGGGACGTCCTAAGCATATCGTCTTAAAACTTATAGCTGAGTCCGAGGCTGACTCGGCGCGGCGACGAGTACCAATCGGGACGCTGGAACCACTCGTCCAGAGAGTTCAGACCACCCACTCGGCTGCCTGTGGAGCGGAAGAGCTCTTTGTCCAGCGACTCTTCTGCATTGCCTGAGGAGGCATACACGGCGTTTGGCGTCTGTGTATCGAAGAGGTTCTGGACCTGGAGGAACAGCTGGAGGTCCTGACTACCGAACGGCGGCTTGAAGTACGCCCGAACGTCCGTTGAATACTGGAGCGGGCGATCAGAGTTGTTCGGCTGTGTAGAGCGGACAAACCCACGCAGCGTGGTGTAGGGCTCTCCAGTGCGAAGCCGGTTGATGAAGGTCACCGTAGTGCCGTCAAAGGGCCTCACCGTAATAGTGTTGTTCAGGACGTGGCGGCGATCCCAGTTGAGGCGGACCAGCGACAGGATGGCTTCCAGCCCACTCTGCTGGCGACCAAAGGCCTCGCCCGGATCAGATGATGTGCCCTCGGCGAACTGTAGCGTGTAGTCCAGCGTCCAGCTGATCGCTCCCTGCGACTGATCGAAGAGCGACAGCGTCAATCCGCGGATGGTTCCGAAATCGCGGTTGATCCAACGAATGGCGAAGTCTCCATTAGGAGTACGAAGGATCTGCTGGCCCGTCAGGTTTCTGACATCCTTGGAGAAAATCGTCACTTCCACTCCCAGGTCATCGGTGAGTCCCTGCTGGAGGCCGACCTCGAAGGCGAGCGTCCGCTCAGGCTCCAGTTGGGCATTGCCAAACTGGTTCGTACTGGACTGGGGGTTGATCTCGTACTCCGGATTCGTGTAGAGCAGATTAAGCGCCGGAGTCTGGAAGAACAGACCGGCCGAGAACCGCATGACGCCGGTTGACGAGATCGGGAAAGCGATTCCGAGACGAGGGCTGATCTGAAACTCAGGATCCGCAGCCTCCCTATTGGAGATGACGTTTCCAGTCGGGACCTGAAGTCCGGTGTTGGCGTCAAGCGCGGTCTCAGGGACTTCTTCCAGATGGGCCTGCCGCCAGTCCAAGGGGATATCATAGTTTGAGTTGAAGTAGTCAACCCGCAGGCCGGCGTTCACGATCAGGCCCGTGAACTCCATCTTGTCCTGGAAATAGGCGGCGAGTTCCACCGGCTTCGCATTCAGGCTGTTGTCCGAGAAGACGTCCGGCGACGGCTGCGGTTGGAAGAGTGTTCTGGCGGACTTCTCGATTCCGAATGACCGGTTGTCAAGGCCATGGAAGCGGGCCAGAACCCCCGTCTTCATCAGGTGAATGTTGTTCAACTGACTAGAGAAGTCAGCCACTACCGTGTGAGTTTCGGTCAACTCATTCACTGTGAAGAGGTCGTTGCCTCCGACGGTAAACGCGTTCGCGCCGGCCAGACCGCTGAGTCGCGGACTCTCGTAGCGCGAGTCTGTCGGCGTGTCGTAGAGATAGCTGTCGAATTTGTCGCGCAGGTAGCTGTAGGAGACGTTACCGAAGGACTTCGGCCCGACCGTGTACCGGAAGCTCAGGATGTGTGTTTGGCTGCCGAAGTAGCCCGTGTTCAACCCACTTGGGACGTACTTCGAGCCGTGGCTGTAGTTGTTGAACTGGCCGTCCTGCAGAAAGAGATTGTATTCGAGCCTGGCCGTTTTGGTCAGCTTGGCTGTCACAGTCGTATTCAGAGACACGCGCTCATAGCCGCGTGTAACGAACTCGCCCGATCCGTTTGATTGGATGACCCACTGCGACCGATCCAGTCCGGAGTTGAGCCCCTGCGAGGAATCCGACGGGACGAAGAGGTCCCGCATCACGTTCGAGCCATCCTCGTTGATGTACCGGGCCGTAGCCTGGAATCCGATTTTGTCTTTGAAAATCGGGCCACCAACGGAAAGCTGGACGTCAGACTGGTTGTTGAAGTCCAGCGCATCTCCAATGGAAACCGTTTCAGATGCGAAGTCGTCCGCACTGAGGAATGACCCCGCCGGCGAAGTCCGCGTAATGAACTCCGCTTCTCTGTCGGTCACATAGGAGCCCAGGTAGGCTAGGGCCGAGCCGGAAAATTCCTTCGGCACGTCTTTCGTCACAATGTTTACGATACCAGACTGGGCCTGGCCGTACTCCGCGTTGAACACGCCCGAGATAACCTCGAGGCTCGAAACCATGTTCTGTTCAACGTCAAACGCTGCCTGATTATTGAAGGCGTTGTTGATCGGAACGCCATTCACGAGGTAGGCAACCTCGCCGGAGCGGCCGCCGCGAAAGCGGCCATCCACAACACCGGCCTGCAGGTTCACTGCATCGCCGATACTGGTAACTGGCAGCGCTTCAAGCTGCTCAGAGTTGACCACGGCTGTCGTCGTCGTTCTATCGACCTGGACGATGCCGCGCTCAGCGGTAATGATGATTTCCTCACCCTCGAAAACCTCTTCGGTTAGGGTGAAGTCTATCCGGGAGGTCTTGTCTACAATAACCTCAACACCGGCCATAGTCTGCGAGGCGAAGCCGATGAAGCTGGCTCGGACCCCGTAGGTACCCGGCTTCACGCGCAGGATGATATAGTTGCCATCCAGGTCCGTAACGGCGCCCTGGGTGGTCCCAGCAAGGGAAACATTGACTCCAGGCAGAGTCTCCCCAAACACGTCAACAACGCGCCCGGCAATCTTGCCGTAGATGTCGCGAGGCGCATCCTCGGCCGCGGCGGCGGGAGCTGCAAGTCCTGCCCAAAAAACAGCTAAGAGAAGCCAGCCTTTTCTCATCATCTCAGTATCGGGTTGCCGCACGAGCGGTCAGGGGGAAGAGCGAAAACACCCGAAGGCTGCGGGCTGGGCATATAGCCCAACCCGCAGCCCGCGAGCACTTCCAAGCACCACTTACTTCAGAAGCATCATGGATTTGGTCTGGGTGAATGCCGTACCGGCATCCAGGCGGACCAAATACATTCCTGTGGTCAGGCTGATCGCGTTGAACTGGACCTGATGACGGCCTGAAGCCATCATCTCGCCGTCAATCAGCGTAGCCACCTTCTGTCCGAGAACATTGTACACAGACAAGTTCACGTTCTGGGAAGAGGCAAGGTTGAAGTCGATCGTCGTAGACGGATTGAACGGGTTGGGGTAGTTCTGCCCCAGCGCGAAGGTCGACGGAAGATCAGAGCCTTCTTCGTTTGCAGTCGGCGTAGCACTTCCGGCTACAGCGACGGTCATCCACATGGAAGGCGTATTCCACCAGCCACCGCCCGCGTTGGGCTTGTTTGACCACTGCATCTGGACGTCACGCGGATTCTGGCCTTCGCCGTCACCATCGTTGATAGCGATGTTGAAGGGAATCAGCTTGACAGCATCCACAGCTGGCGGAACGAAGGGAGAGTCTCCCGTCGATCCGAACACGAAGCTGTTCCATGGCATGAGCGTCAGGAAGTTGTATCCCGTTGCGGTCTCAACAAAGACCGTTTTCGCGCCAGTGATCTCACCTTCGCCTTCTGCACCAGTGATGGTGGAGACAAACGTTGAGACTTCACCCGTGCCCAACCATCCGATACGAAGCTGAACGTCAGCCTCGACACCGCGACCGAAGTCCTGATGGGGAGAACCGGCGATCACAGAACCGCCAGTGACGTCGCGGACGTCATAAGATCCCCAGCCGAACTCCATGCTGTCGTACCCCCAGGTTTCGCAACCATTACAGGTGCTGGTTCCGGGGTGGCGGGCCAGGACGTCGTCCGTGATCTCCGCGTACATGTAGATCTCTTCGTACTCGCGGTTGAAAGCCACCCAGACGTTGGCCGACATGTCTTCGTCGGTGGCAGGCAGAGGGCCGTCACCAGCCTTAGAGTGCGCAGCGTTGACGCCGAACGGAGAAGCTCCGGCCGGGAATCCGTCTGCAGCAACTGCGTTCGCTAGCAAGTTGTCGAAGATCAAGTCGGCATCGCCGGTCTGGATCTCGGCAATGAAGGGCTGCACGGCCAGCTCGCTGTTTGCAACCACACCGTTACTGGCTGAGACATCGGTGTTCTCAACGCCGAACTGGCTCGTGCTCGTAACAGCGTAGTAGAGATCCATCGGCGCCATGGATCCGTGAGGGACCTCATAGGCGTGATTGAGGCCGAACTCTGCTGCATTGAACGCGACGGTTCCGAGAGGACTCAGCTCGCCGGCATCGAGGCGCGCCGTTGTGATGGCCTCGGTGTCTGCGTAGATGTTATAGCCACCGAAGTCGGGATTGTGTGTCCACTCAACCCGGTTCATGCCGCCATTGGCTGAGAAGGTCGCGCCGGACATAGCGGCAGGTGCTCCTGCGCCAGCTGCGAGATCCGTGTTAGCATCGCCGATGTAGACGTCATCCATGAAGACGCCACCGCCTCCACCATCTGCGAAGTCATAGTGGATACCGAACCAGGAGACATTGCCCCACTGGAATTCCTGCCATGCGGGATCGTTGGTGGTCTCGCCGCCGAAACCGACGCCGAATCCGCCAGCCCATGCACCGGTGTAGTGCCATCCAGCCTGCATAGCGTCAAGAGTTCCTGCGGTACGCGCATCCTCAAGAGCGGCGAGCGTGGTCGGTGGCAGTGGGATTGCCAGGTCGTGCCACAGGCCGTCCTTCAAATCCTCAGGGATGAACCACTTCAAGCGCATCTGCGGGTCTCCCGCGCCAGACTCAAGAGCCTCACGGGTCTGCTCGCCACCGATGGCATCAAAGAAACTGATGGAGGCACACGCGTCACCGAACTCGGTGCACATGCCGCGGCCAGCAAGCGCCGGATCCACCAGAAGCTTGAGGTAGAGTGTTTTCGTGGCCGCCGGATCCTCGCTGACCATACCGGTCATGTCGGCACCCACATCAATGGGTTCGAATGCGAGGGAGACCGAAGCCCAATCGCCGTAAGGGAATGACAGTGCTTTGTTGCCGTTGGATCCGTCAACCGGGTCTCCGACAACGCTGCCTTGATTTGCGGGAACGAGAACGTTCACGCCGTCGACAAAGAAGATGAATTCTTCTCCCAAATCGACTTGGGCGCTGACTGGAACCGCCCAGACAGCCATGATGGCAGTCATTACGAGCGGACTGAGCCAGCGACTAGTAGCCGTTAATCTCATCTGATTTCCTCCTGAGGTGGTGGTGTTGGTGCTTGGCAGCTTTCCGAAACGTCTGTTCGCGAAATAGCGAAAGACGCCGTTATTAGGGTCCTAACGCGTGTTTTCGGGCGGCTGTAGGGGTGTTGCACTTTGCTTGCGAAAGGTCAGATCCTGAGCCTAGTTCCGGTTTTCCCGAAACGATCTTGAAAACCTTTTCATTAGATCTACTTTACGAAATGGACGAGAATGGGTCAACCCATTATGAAAAGCTTTTCATGTTTCGAGGTAGCTCAAAATCCTCCGTTGAATCTCCAATGCGGACACTGAACATTCCCTTTTCCAGAACGAAGCCGTCTTTGCCGTGAAATCCGATGATCCGCTCGTCCAAGTCCATCTCGACTTCAACCCGTTGACCAGGCTCCAACTCGACTGACTGAAACGCAGCCAACCGTTCGACCCGGGGAGCGACCGACGCAAAGTGGTCTTGGACATAGGCCTGAATTACCTCACGACCCGCTCGATCTCCTTTGTTGAACAGCGCAACGCGTGCCTTCACGCCTTCCGATCCAAGGTGGACCGAGAGCGCTTCGACACCGAAAGAAGTATAGGAAAGGCCTGCACCAAATCTCCAACGCGGAGTCCAGCCGTCGAACGCATAATCGGGGCGAAGCCCGTAGGATTTCCCTAATTCATCAGCCAGCCGATGGTCATACGTAATGACCTCTGCGGTGGACCTCGGGTACGTGAACGGGAGCTTTCCGCTTGGATTGACCGAGCCCTGAAGGAGTTTTACCAGCGCCTCAGCTCCAAACGGACCCGGCCTGCCTGCCCAGATCACAGCCGCACAGTCGTCAATCCAATCTCCCAACACGCGGGGCCGGTCGAACAGCAACACGGCAATGACCGGCTTACCCAGCGCCAGCACTCCCCTGGCAAACTCCTGCTGCTCGTCGTCCAGGCGGAGATCATTAATGTCTCCGGGCTTCTCCACCGTTGGCTTCTCGGCAAGGCACAGCACAATCACGTCGGCTAATTCGGGCGCTTTGCGATCCCCGGCCGTCCTGTCCCATGCGGAAACGACAGTCTCCGAACCTTCCGGGTAGTCTGCCGGGTCACTCCCCTGCCACGAGTAGGACCAGGGTCCACTCAAAACAGGGGCAGAATCACACCCGGGCCCCACGATGGCCACGGACGCCTCCGGCCCAAGCGGCAGAACTGCATCCCGGTTCTCCAGGAGCACGAGACTGGCTGCTGCGGCCTCCTGACTTACTTGAATGCGCTCTCTTGCCGGGGGTAGTTCGATGGTGGGTAGCGGCGCTTCGAAAAGCCCGAGTCGTTCCTTCAGTAGGAGAATTCTCCCCACTGCATCGTCCACGCGAGCTTCGGGCAACTCCCCCGCTTCCACCAACGAAACGACGTGATCGGCAAACCCGAACTCGTAGGGCGTCATGCTCATGTCAATGCCGGCCATGACTGAGATGCGGACGGCGTCCCGAACCGAAGGTGCCACGCGATGAATCAGGTGAAGCTTGATCACATCCTCCCAATCCGTGACCACGACTCCGTCAAAGCCCAGCTCAATTTTGAGCAGGTCCGTCAGAAGCGCCCGGCTGGCGTGTACCGGCTCGCCATTGATATCGCCTGAATTCACCATGACCGTCTCGACACCGGCGTCTACGGCCGCCTTGAAGGGTGGCAAATAGATGTCGCGAAGAAGGCCATCCGGAATCCAAGCTGTGGTCCGGTCACGACCCGTCGCGGGGGCAGAGTATCCCAGGAAGTGCTTGGCGCAGGCGGCCACACCCTTTACATCCTGATGCCCCTGCACCGCCGCGGTGCCCATCCGCTTGGTGAGGTGAACGTCCTCCCCAAATGTCTCCACGAAGCGGGACCACAGGGGCTCCCGGCCAACATCTAGGACGGGAGAAAAATTCCAAGGCACACCGCACGCTGCCAGTTCCTGCGCCGTGATTCTGGACGCGGCCCGAGACAACTCGGGCCGGAAGCTCGCTGCAAGGGCCAGGTTTTGCGGGAAGAGGGTCGCGCCCTTCGTGTAGCCGGATCCGTGAACGGCGTCAAGCCCAAAGACTATGGGGATGCCGAGCCGGGACTCATGGACCGCCACCCGTTGAATCTCCTCAAGGAGCGCCCGCCACTCGCCGAAATCTAGAGGCCGGCCAGCCACGTTGAATATGCTGCCGACCCCGACTTCCACCACCGCATGGCGAAGGAGGTCCATATCCAGCACAGCCGGCCCCTTCGGGTCCATTCCCGGATCACAAAGCGGGTGCAGCGTGACCTGGGTCATCTGCCCCGCCTTCTCCCGCAGGGTCATTTGTGCCAGAAGGCCCCCTATCCGGGAATGGCCCTCAGCGCCTACCAAAAGAGGCCCACCACGGCGAACGTCAGGATGAGAAGGAGGACGGAGAGAACGCGGTAGTTCTTGTACCAGACTACGTCCTTCAACCGGATGGTGTCCTCACGATAGAGTGCCGGGGTCCAGACCAACTCCTGCGCCTCTGCCGATGGTGGGTCCGTCATCAGGGACACGATTATGATTACAGCTGAACAGAACACGAACAGGATTGGCGCGACATAGAGGAACTGAAGGTCGAACTCGATGATCGGGTTCATATCCAGCTTGGTCATCACGCGCAACGCGAACGCCGGAACCGTGACGATGAAGCCAGCTATGAGTCCGGCAAACGCGCCCGTGCCGTTGGCCCGTTTCCAGAAAATGCCGACTACAAAACAGGCAACGATCGGAGGACTGATGTAGGCCAGCACCTCCTGCAGGTATTCCCACAGATTCTCGAAGCGGGCAATCTGGGGAGCCCACAGAACGCCCAGAACCATCACGATTATGGTAGCCCAGCGGCCGATGGTCACCAGTTTCCTGTCCGGAGTGTCCGGCCGGAGCTTCTTGACGAAGTCCATGGTGACCATGGTCGAGACAGCGTTCAACGTCGAATCGATACTGGACATGATGGCCGCCACCAGAGCCACCAGCATGAGCCCTCGAATACCCGACGGCAGGAGATCAAAAAGCAGCGTGGGAAATACTGTGTCCGGATTGGTGAGGTCCGGGTACAGCAGGATGGCGAACGTGCCGGGCAGCACCATGATGAAGAGGACCGGGATCTTCAGAAAACCCGCAAAGAGCGAACCCCATCGCCCGTGATCGAGCGACTTCGACCCGAGCGTTCGCTGAACCATGAACTGGTTGTTGCACCAGAAGTAAATCCCCAACAAGGGAAGGCCCGTCACAAGGCCCAGCCACGGAAGCGTAGGGTCATCCAGAGGCCTGATCAAGCTGAGCTTTTCGGCCGGTACGCCTGCCAGGACGGCATCCCAGGAACCAACCTTGTCGAAGGCAATAATCGAAATGACCACCGATCCGATCAGCAGCAACACAGCCTGAATCGCGTCCGTATACACAACGGCCTTCAGGCCACCCACGGCTGTGTAAGCACCGGCCAGGGCGGCGAAAATCACGATGGACTGCCACAGCTCAATAGCGGGATACGCCATCTGAACAACCAGAGCAGCGGCATAGAGACCACCGGCGGTTTCGAGCAGGATATTCCCGATAATCACTACCGAGGCCATGTAGTAGCGCGAGCGCTCGTCGAATCTCTTTTCCAGAAACTCGGGCATCGTGTAGACCTGGCTCTTCAGGTAGAAGGGCAGGAACACGAAGATGAACAGCACCAAAACCACGACTGCGAACCACTCGTAGTTGTACACCGCGATTCCGGAGGAGTAGGCTGCTCCGGAAAGTCCAATCAACGTACTCGAGGAGATGTTGGAGGCGAAGAGAGAGAATCCCACCAGTGGCCAGATCAGAGATCGACCGGCCAGGAAGTAGTCCTCTGAAGTTTCGGTCTTTCGCCCCACCCAGACGCCAATGGCGATGATGAGGATGGTATACGCGCCGACCATGTAGAGGT
Source organism: Rhodothermales bacterium (assembly GCA_047611125.1). GTDB lineage: Bacteria > Bacteroidota > Rhodothermia > Rhodothermales > UBA10348 > JABDJZ01. Next base: position 753 of record JBLFXH010000105.1, on the reverse strand, counting down.
CGAGCGCAGAAAGTTGAAATTCGGCCATTGGGAAGAGGTTGAATCAGCGGTTAGGCTATCTTCTCAGAATAGGGTTTGACAAGCATGACGAAAAGGTTTTCAATTATTCTCACCGCTGCCGTCGCCACCGTTTGCGTGGCTGCGATTCCAGGCTGTGGTTCCTCCGATGAGGGCCTCGTGCTCCGGGGTGCTGGCTCCTACACCACAGTTCGACCAGCCGGTCTTTCGCCTCCCTTGAATGGGGATGGGGCCGCTGCCACCCCGCTCGTATCCCCGGACATGGATCAACTCGTCACCACCCATAAATGGTGGGCGAGCCTGGTCTGGCCCCACGGGAATGCGTGGTCCTCAGACATGTGGGTCCATCCCCTGGTCGCAAAGGCCGAGGCTGAGGGGCTCCTCATCGGTTACCCTACGCAGTACGAGGTCACGGACACCTTCTTCTTCGCGCAGCCCCGGTATGACCTGCTGCTTGGGGCGGACAGCCTCCAGGCCTCTGAGACGCGAGTCGTGGACTATGGCGATTGGACGGTCACCGCTCAGTGGCCGGGCGCGCGTCCGGTGACGGCTACGCTGGGCCGAGGCCTTCCGACCGTCTGGATCGAGGGTGGCAGGGCCCAGATCAGGATAGTCGATGCCGCCGCGAAACCAGAAATCTCCATCGATGGGGATACAGCGCTGCTTCGATTCGAAGACCGGACCTACGCGGCGTTTGCTCCCACGGGGACTTCCTGGTCCCACACGGGCGACGCC
>JBLFXH010000104.1:0-10927 GCA_047611125.1 Rhodothermales bacterium | reverse complement strand
AGGACTCCGCTACTCCCCGAACCACGTATGGACGTGGGACATCGTCACCGAAGGTGATGGTGAGAACCTCTCCGATCGCGGGTTCATCTCCAAAGTGACGCTCGGCCGCTTCGGCGCTCAGAAACACGGAGTCCAGCTCTTGCAGGGCAGCGGTGGTACCGGACGTCAGAGGAAACGTGAAGAGGTCAAAGAACTCTGGCTCTGCAAACCAGGCCACCTGAGAGAGCGGATTCTGGCCTCGGTCTACGGTTGCGAGTCCTCCGTTCTCGATCCGCACCGCCCTCTCGATTTGCGGAAGATCTGTTGCCATGGCGGGACCCAGAGCCATTGGTGCTCGATCCGATCTGTGCTCTGCTCCACTCCGCTCAGCAACCACCCCAACCAGATAAGTGGTGTCCGCATTCTCGTGGAACGAGTCCATCGTCAGATTTATCTGCAGAAACAGGTAGACCACAATACTGGTCGCGATGGCAATACTCAGGCCCGCAAGATTGACCGCAGAGGAGACCTTGTTCTTGGCCAGGCTGCGGACGGCCAGCTTCAGATAGCTCGCCAGCATTGCCGCCTTCCACTGTACTTCGTGCCAGAGCTTTCTATCACGGCGCAGTTTTCCCCAATGGACCTTTTCGTATTCGGGTTCTGCTTCGACTATGACGCCCATTTCCCTCATGGCCTCAGCGAATGCGTCGGCATGGGACGCGCCCATGCTAATTAGGTGAGTCACATGGTCCCGGAGATGAAGCTCCAACTCCGTCTGGTCCGCATCTGAGATAGAACGGATAGACCGGAACTGGCGCCGCCAGGCACTGATGGCCGTCTCTAGGTTGAATCGAAGTTCTCTCACGGGTGCTATCGGCTGGATGTGAGTACCGACACTTGTGGTCCCCACAACTGGTCAAAGATGGTATTCAGCGATCTCCAGGCTTGAATTTCCGTCTCCAGTGATCGGCACCCTTTCGTGGTGATCTGGTAGTACTTGCGGTCAGGTCCTGCCTCCGACGGCTTCCAGGCTGACTCCAGCAATCCCTCGTTCTCCAACCGATGCAGGAGTGGATAAAGCTTGCTGTTTGACAACTTGATGTCATCTCCTGACAGTGCCTTGGCCCTCTGAATGATCTGATATCCGTACTTCGGGCCATCGGCCAAGAGGGAAAGCATGAGAGGATAAAGGGAGGCTGCCAACATTCTACGTGAGACCATGAGCGCGCACTATGTCTGATCTGGACTTACCACTAGGTCAACTTACGACCTAGCCTCTCGGAGGTTGCACTCTAGTCGTCTCTGACTCTGATTGCGAGCTGTGCTTGTGCCATCGGCAAGCCAGCCGATGGAGTGGATCTTGGCCGGATCGGGATATCGAGTGCGGTTGATGGGGAGTTCGCCGAGATCCGGCTTTCGGATTCCGGTAGCGGGATGCCGAAGCACCTGAAGGAACGCATCTTCGATCCGTTTTTCACAACCAAGGAAGTGGGAGTCGGGACCGGTCAAGGTCTTTCGATCTAGCCGCGAGAAGTCTGAGAAGCGGTAGGTGGACGGCTCGGTCATAGTCGAGCCATACGGAGTCTGGCCCGCACCGCCATCTCCAGTCTATCAGGACCGCATTGCCCTTTGGGCCGTTGCAGGCACAGCAGTCAACCCTCGAGGCAGTGGAAAAAGGATCGATCTCCGTCACTACGTTCAAGGAAGCGGAGGAAGAGGACCGTCGCTATTGGTTTTCCAAGTCTCCTGCAGAACGTCTCCTAAGTCTCGAATTCCTTCGGCGGATGAACTATGGACACGATCCAGCTACCGCAAGCGTTCAGCGACATCTTGAGATTGCTGAACGCGCATGAAGTCCGCTATCTCGTGATTGGTGGATTCGCGGTGGCCTTCCATGGATTTCCGCGGGCTACCGGAGACATCGACATCTGGATAGACGCCGAGGGCGCGAACCCCGATCGGGCCCATGCGGCGGTCGTCGAGTTCGGTTTTGATATGGAGTCCCTCGGCCCCTCCGACTTCGCGCATCCCGACCGTGTCGTCCGTCTGGGCTATCCGCCCATGAGGGTAGAGTTCATGACGCGCATCCCTGGCGTCACGTTTGCGGATTGTTATCGCGATCGGGTGGGCGCTGACTTTGCCGGCGTACCGGTAGAGATGATCGGATTAGCGTGCCTACGGACGAACAAGGCCAGCACGGGGCGTCTCAAGGACCTGAACGACCTAGAGCAATTGCCCATACCGAAGCAGCCGAGCTGACCACACAAGAACGCCGCTCTCGATATGAGAAGCGGCGGTTTCAGTGGACGCTCGCGCCGTTACGGACTGCTCCGAGGCGCTCGCGGAAGACGGGATGGATGTGGCGCGCGAGTTTCAGGCCAATCAGTTCATCCTTGGCTCTGTCGTTCAGGACGGGAATGCATTCACGCTCCGGGCCACTCTCTATGGTTCGGACGGTCTAGAGCAAACAGTGGCACGGGCTGACTTTAGAGAAGACGCATCCATCGAACGCGCCATCGATCAGGTGGCCGAACAGTTGCTTCAGCGCAGACTCGAGGATAGCGGATCTAGTGCGGCCCTCAGCGTGACGGGCACTTCGGGGTCGTATGAAGCCATCAAAGCCTACGTGGAAGGAATGGAGGTACTGCGCCTCGGAGAATTCCGGGAGGCATGCACCTTCTCACGTACCTCCATCATGGCAGACTCGACCTACGCCAATGCGTGCCAATGCGTGGTATCTGTACGGTCGAGTGAACGGCTGGATAGCAAACTGTCCACCCGTACCGCAAACGATACCGGACGAATGGTGGTTGGGACTGAATCCCCGCACGCAACAACTGCGGTCCGTCTGGCGAACCAGCTACAAGGACAGGGAGGACGCATTTCTGGCGTATCTGGACAAATACCCCGATGATATCGAGGCCATTGGCGGTCTCGGGGATTTCTACTACCATCACGGCCCGTTCCTGCGGATTCCGCCCTCGCGCTCTATCGATCGATCGGAGATGGTATTTCAACAGCACAGGCCGCTATGTGGGAGGGCTACTCGCGCCTGGGAATGGCGAATGCCTACGAAGCGCTCGGGCAGTTCCATGCGGCCGCAGCGGCTTACGCGCGGGTGATCGAGACCTGGGAATTGGGAGACCCGGAGGTTCAGCCGCGAGTCGCCTTTGCGCGCTCACGCCTTGAGGCGACGCTGGCCGCGTCGGCGCGGGAGCCGTCAGTCAGTCGTCCTTCGCCATCGCAAAGGCCTTGATGAGCTCCACTAGCTCCACTACGTCATTCAGGTCTGCGATTTCCGCAGGCGAATGACTGTACCGACCCGGCCATGACAGCCCAGCGTTCGGGGCTCCGAAGAACGAAAACGTGGTGCCGTCGGTGCCACCCTGTGTGAGCCCGATCTGAACCTCGATTCCGGCGTTCGCGGCGACTCTCCGGTTTCGGTCGAGTTCAGATGGAACGACCAGCCCTGAGTTTTCGGCTGATCGCAACACGGGTCCCTGTCCCAGCTTGGCGTATGCGAAATGCGGAGACTCCAGCGGGGTGTCCGAACTGACAAACGTGTCGATGCTGTAGACGCGCCTGGCCTGGGTACCGAACGTGCGGGCAAGCCTTTCGGCGCCGAAGAGCCCCACCTCCTCCTGAACGCTCCAGGCAAAGACCACGCGCTGCTCCATCGCCTGCGGATCAATCTGCTGGACGGCGAGCAGCAAAGCGGTGGTACCCACCCGGTCATCAAGCGAGCGAGCTGCGTATCGAGTTGGTCCTACCCGATGCCCCTCCTTGTAGCCAGTCACCCCCATCCCCGGAGTCACGCCGGCCTCGGCAAGCCCGGCACCGTCCAGTCCGAACCAGGCCTGAAGACGCCCCGGACGCTTCTCAACGGGATCGGATCGCGTCAGGAATACGCCACGGAGTTCTTCGTAGTCCAACGCCGACTCCAAGCCTTCCCCGGCGTCGAGCTGGATTACTGCGGGTTGACCCTCCCACGCGGACCTAACCGGACCCCCGGTGCGGTCCAGATGGACAACGCCGCTGGCCTCGATCTCCCCAATCTGGAAGCCCACCTCATCAAGGTGCGCAATGAAAACCGTTGCCTCGCCTGATGTGGGCCCTACCTCCACCCAGAGGTTTCCCATTTCGTCGGTCTGCGCGATAGCGCGGGCCCACTCCGGGAGCGCAGCACGCACTCGGTGGCGAATCGGACCCTCGTGTCCCGCTACTGCCGATAGTTCTGCCAGTCCATCCAACTGGCGTTCGGCCGCGTCAATGACTGATTCAGCGTTCTGTAACGGATTGCGAACCGGCGGCGGCGCGGGAGCGGCCAGCCATTGCGGTTGGTCGGATGACGGGTCGATGATTCCCACCAAGGTGGCCAAGAGTGCATCGGCCGCCGCGACCGAAACCCGCTCCATGAGCGCCCCGGGACTAGCCACCTCTGGAGCAATCGTAATCACATTCTCTACACCCAGGACTTCAATAACAGTCTGAAGTCCCGACTCCATTTCACTATCCGTACGAATGGCAGCAGACTCCTCGCCTGGCCCTACCAGAATCACCTCATCCACGTCGCCCAGAAACCGCAGGGCCGCCCCTAGGCCAATCCATTCCATGGTCTGCTGGGTCGTCAGCGCATACGTGGTCTGCCCGACTCCCGCCACGCCGGATTCTGCAGCGGCCACCACGGCGGCACAGCCCACGCGTGCCCCTGCATTGGGACCCGCGACCTCACCTGCGTAGGCCCACGCGGGCAACTGCCTGACAACAGGGTCGAGAAGCGATATCCCGGCTTCCGACACTTCCGCGGGAGAATCGACTCCCACATCGACCCAAAGATCGTCCTGGGTCACCACATCAGTTTCTCCCCGATGCTGGCTGGCGAAGTGACCATTGGCCACGGCCGACACCCCGAGTACCGGACCAGACCGGGTCAGTATTCGCAGGTGCTGCCCTTCGTGCTCCTGGTCCCAGAGCCGATGGGCGGAGCCCCGGCCAACGCGGTGCAGCCGCAGGTAGCCGTCATCCGTGATCTGCGTCACCAGATATGCGTTCGCGTCAAGACCGCAGGCCACTACTCGATGCGGAGAGCCACTCCCGACAGTCCGGACCATATTTCCCGCACGATCGAGTTGCCACCCGGGGAAGCGTGCCATCAGCGGCTGCGTCGCGAGATGCTCGTGTCCCGTTGGAGCGTCGAGGGCAATCCAGGATGCCAGAAGGTCAGCTTTGGAGACCTGACTCGCAGCGCGCTGCGGAACAGCCAGCAGCAGAAGGCAGAGGGAGAAGGCGATTGGACAGAATAGCCTTGGCATGTCGGTTGGGCGTTTGCCGACAAGTTAACTCTCCCCTACGCCGGGTCACCCCCCCACTCATCCAGAATGCGCCGGGTGACGCCATCGAACTCATAGGTGTTGTAGGCGACGTATAGGTGTGTAGTACTCCCATCGCCCCACTTGCTCGCCACGTCTCCGCCGTGCGATTGAGCCTGGGGTATCAGATGTGGGTTGCGGAGTTTGGTCTGAGTTCGATTGGCGGGTTCTGGCGATGGGACACCGGTGTCGAGTCATTCGGTGCGAGCACCTGGTCGGCGCAGCCGCCGAAGGTCAAAGCGGCGTGACCCGCGCTCAGTCATCGCCTGGGCCCAAGCTTCCGCGCCAGCCGTTTGCGCCGTGGGTGAGCAAGACGTTATTTGGTGGATTCCCCCAAGCCATGACCGGTCTACACCTCTCCCACTACGCCATCGAAGCCGAGCTCGGCCGCGGCGGCATGGGCATCGTCTTTCGTGCAAAGGACACCAAGCTCAACCGCACCGTTGCGCTGAAGGTATTGCCCGCCGGGGCGCTGGCATCCGAGGATGACCGCGCCCGCTTCCGGAGAGAGGCCCAGGCCGCGGCCCAGCTCAACCACCCCAACGTCTGCCACGTCTACCAGGTGGACGAGGCCCAGCCCCTGACTCCCGACGGCAAGCCCGTTGAGGGCCACATGGAGCCTCGCCTCTTCATCGCGATGGAGTACATCGATGGGGAGACGCTGCACGACTACGTCAGGAAGGGACCCCTCAAGCTGCAGGAGGCCGTCAACATCGCCGGTCAGGTGGCTGAGGCCCTGAAGGAGGCCCACGCAAAGGACATTGTCCACCGGGACATCAAGAGCGCCAACATCATGCTCACCGAGGGCGGTGTGGCCAAGGTGCTGGACTTCGGGCTGGCGAAGACGAACCAGTCGACGATGCTCACGCGGATGGGATCGACGCTGGGAACGGTGGCCTATATGAGCCCGGAGCAGGCGCGAGGTCAGGAAGTGGATGGACGCAGCGACCTCTACTCGCTCGGTACTGTCCTCTACGAAATGGTAGCCGGGCGCCTCCCCTACTCGGGCGACTACGAGCAGGCCGTGCTGTACGGCATCCTAAACGAGGCGCCGGAGCCTTTGACGGCGGTTCGCACTGGCGTGCCCATGCAGTTGGAGTGGTTGGTCAACAAGCTGCTGGCCAAGGAGGCCGAGTACCGCTACCAGAGCGCGGCGGGTCTGCTGGCCGACCTGAAGAGTCTGGACCTGTCCGGAAGCGGAACCACCATGCGAAGCCTGCCCGCTGCGGGCGCGGCGCCTGGCCCGGGCGCGCCGTCAAACCGCCTCGCCGGACTCCCGATGTGGGGCTGGGGACTGGCCGCGGCGGCCGTGATCCTTGGTGCGGCAGGCGCCTGGTTGCTCAAGCCATTGCCGGTCCACAACACAGACAAGGCCGTCCGAACCCTGACTCTGGAGCTTCCGGGAATCCGCAGCACGAGTTCTGTCGGCAATCCTTCTGAGGACGGAAGACTGTTCGCCGTCGGGGGCACCGACACCACAGGACAGACCGGCCTCTTCATTGTCGACCTGGAAAGTGGCGACATGTCTCTCCTTGTCGCGGAGCCCGTCAGCTCGGCCAATTTCTCGCGGGACGGCTCTGCGCTGAGCTTCTCGCAGAACGGAGACCTGTATACCGTCCCAGTCTCCGGAGGGACACCTCTCAAGATTGTAGAAAACGCATCCCGGACCACATCTTGGCTTGCGGACAATTCGCTGTTGTATACCGCTCAGGGAGGACTCTGGATTGTACCTGCGGACGGCGGGGACGCCCGCAGGGTCACGCCGCCCGACTCTTCCAGCATTCACCAGCCATCGGTCCTTCCGGGTGATCGGTATGCGATCGTTTGTGCCACCCACGTCGGTGAGAGTCGTGAGAAGCTGGAGATCGTGGACTTGGAGACCGGAGTGCGCACCCAGGTGGGTTACGGGACTCGACCCAGGTATCTGGAGTCCGGGCACCTCCTCTACGGCGACCCGGAGACCGGCATCACGGGTGCCCTGTTCGTAAGACCCTTCGACCTGGAGAGTCACGTCTGGGCGGGGCAGCAGAAGGCGGTCTCGGAGAATGCGCCAGTGTGGCTCTACGAAATGGATGGGTTCGGGAATCTGTACCATCGGCTTTTTGAAGCTGCTGAGGCTGTAGGGGAGGTCTACATCCTCGCCCAGCGTCTGGACGGCAGCGCCCCCCGAGTCCTGACTTCAGCTCCGGGCGTCGATCAGCCGCGAATAGAGCCTTCCGGGTCCAGGGTTGCAATGGCGGTCGAAGCCGGCGATGACTACCTCATGATCTACGATCCCGAGACCGACGTACAACAACGGATTACCTTTTCAGGAGACGAGGACCACCACGCCTGGTCGCGCGATGGAGAGCGCATCATGCTGGAGCGAAAGGGGCCCCTGGAGATACTCTCGACGAGCGGCTCCCGGGTTCTGGAGACTCTACCCGTTGAGAATGCAAGGTCTTTCGACTGGTCTCTGGACGGTCGCTGGGTTGCCTACAACACCGCAGGCGAAACCGGCGTTCGGTTGTACGATCTGGAATCTGGCCAGGACACGATGCTTGAGCCGATGGACGCCAACGAACCGAGCTTCTCTCCGGATGGCACGCACGTTGCGTACACGCTCAATACCGGGACTGGGCTGACGACCGCCGTCCGCTCACGGGATGGCCAAACAGTGGCGCGGCTCTCTCTTGGGGGAGTCGAAGCAGGCGCCCCGAGGTGGGCGCCGGATGGGCGCTCGCTTTTCGTCCGCACGCAGCGGGATATACTCCGGGTGCCGATGGATGAGTCAAAATCTCAGGTCGGCCCGGCTGAAACCGTGGCCGCGTCGCTCTGGGTGAACTTCGCATTCGACATTGGTCCTGACGAAACGTTGTACTACACAACCAACAGGCCAGGTACCCAGGCTATTGATCATACCGAGCGGGTCATTGTGGTCATTAACTGGCTGGAGCAGATCAAACGACTTGCGCCGCGAACCCAATGACCGGACTCCGGTGGATCAACCAGCGAAATCATGAGCATCCCAGCCAAGCGCCTTGCAGTATTCGTCCTCCTGCTGTCCGTGGCGGCAGCCCCATCTGCCGCTCAGGTAGAGCCCGCCGAGGCAGAGGCCTTCATCCATCAGGTTGAGCACGACCTTGAGGATCTCGGCCTCAAGCTCCTGCGAGCCAAGTGGGTGCAGTGGACCTACATCACCCACGACACGGAGCAAATGGTTGCTGATGCCGGGGCGGACTATGCGTCGGCGGCTGGTCGTTTCGTCCAGGAGGCCACGAGGTTTGATGCACTGGACCTGCCTTACGAACTGCGTCGCAAGTTCGACATTCTGAAGTCTCTCCAGGTAACCCCTGCTCCGAGCGATCCCGCGCTAAGCGAGGAGGTGTCCCGTCTCTACACGGAACTGACAACTCTGGCGGGGAAGCCCGAGTACTGCGAACCGGACGGTACCTGCTATGACATCGGCGAGCTCAACCGAATCATGGCCAGCAGTCGGGATCCCGACAGCCTCCGCACGGCCTGGGAGGCGGGGCGCCTCGCAACGCCCCCGATGCGGGAGAAGTACCGACGCTTTTCCGAGCTCATGAACCAGGGCGCGCAGGAGATTGGCTTCGCCGATCTGGGCGAAATGTGGCGTTCGACCTACGACATGGATTCCGATGCATTCATCTCGGAGCTCGATCGTCTTTGGGGTCAACTGAAGCCCCTCTACGAATCGCTGCACTGTTATGTGCGAGACGAACTCCAGACTCGGTATGGCCCAGAGATCGTGAAGGATGGGGCGCCGATCCCCGCCCATTTGCTCGGCAGCATGTCCGGATCGGGCTGGGCCAGTCTCTTCGAGAGCATTGCTCCGGAGGACTCAGATCCAGGCTATGACCTGACCGCAATTCTGCGCGACAACGACTTCGACGAACTTGGAATGGCGCGGCAGGGCGAGCGGTTCTACACCTCGCTAGGATTCGACCCTCTTCCGGAGACGTTCTGGGAACGATCGATGTTCAAGAGGCCCGCCGATCGCGACGTGGTCTGCAGTGCGAGTGCCTGGGACCTGGACGACAAGGACGACGTGCGGATCAAAATGTGCATCGAGATCACAGGGCGTTCCCTAGGGACTGTCCATCATGAGATCGGTCACAACATCTATCAGCGCGCTTACCAGGACCAACCGCTCCTTTTCCGGGCCAGCGCCAACTACGGATTTCACGAGGCGCTCGGCAGCACCCTCGCGCTCTCGCTGACGCCGCGGTACTTCGTTCGGGTCGGGCTGTTGGAGGAAGAGCCGAGAGACGGAAGTCAGATCGGAGAACTCCTGCGGAGCGCCCTCGGCAAGGTGACCTCAATACCGAACGGCCTTATGATAGACCGATGGCGATGGCAGGTATTCAGTGGTGAGATCGGCCCCGAGGACTACAACAAGGGGTGGTGGGACCTGCGGGAAGAATACCAGGGGATCAAGCCGCCGGTGGAACGTCCGGAGAGTCTCTTCGACCCGGGCACCAAGCACCACATACCCACCAACGTACCCTACACCCGCTACTTCGTCTCACAGATCACCCAGTTCCAGTTCCACAAGGCGCTCTGTGAACTAGCGGGTGAAGAAGGCCCACTCCACCTCTGCTCCATTTACGGTAGCAGAGCGGCCGGCGAGCGTTTGCAGGCCATGATGGAAATGGGGAGGAGTCTTCCATGGCCGGATGCGCTGGAAGTCCTGACGGGGCGGCGGGAGATGGATGGCACTGCCATGCTGGAGTACTACGCGCCGTTGGGAGAGTGGCTTGATGAGCAGAATCAGGGCAAAGTCTGCGGCTGGTAGCCCGAGCCGGTTGCTCCCCGGAGGAATGGAACAACTAATTGTGAGACCGCACATGAACCGCTTTTTTTCGAACACCTCAGGCCCGGCCCTGCTCGCGTTGTTGCTGATTGGCTGTGCCGATCAGTCGCCTCCGGATGCTCCTTCAACTGACGCGCGGGTCGACGCCGTCTTCAAGGAGTTCGAGGCTCCCGGCTCCCCCGGCGCCTCAGTGGCAGTTGTGCGAGATGGCGCGGTAATCCACGCCGCGGGCTATGGACTGTCTGATCTCGGCGCTGGCTCACCGCTCACACCAGCGACACCGGTCCGGCTGGCGTCCGTCAGCAAGGCCTTCATGAGTGCCGCAATCATGATCCTAGAGGCTGACGGTGTGCTTGCCTTCGACCATCCCGCCGTCCAATGGGTGCCTGAGCTGGCGAGTTTTCCCGGGATCACAGTCCGGCATCTGATGACCCACACGTCTGGGATCGCGGAGTACTACGATGAAGACACCGTGCTCAGTCTCGCGGTGGACGCCGACGGCGATTCGGTCATCACCAATTCCGAGGCTGCGGCCGTCTATGAGGGTTGGGGCGAACCCGTTACGGCACCCGGCACCGAATTCAGCTACAGCAATTCTGGGTACGAGATGCTTGCCCTCATCATTGAGCGGGCTTCGGGGACGTCTGTGCGAGAGTTTCTGTCGGAGCGCATCTTCAAACCACTCGAAATGAGCGCTTCGGACGTCCGCGAGATGCCGTCGACGGATATTCTTGGAGGTGCAGTTGGTTATCGCCCCTCGGAG
>JBLFXH010000103.1:0-10960 GCA_047611125.1 Rhodothermales bacterium | reverse complement strand
CCTGGACCGGCTTTCCCCTTCGGAAGCTGATCGAAAAGTGCGCTCCCACCTCCAAGGCCACTCACGTCGCGTTCATCTCCGCGGACAAGCCCGACGAGATGCCCGGGATCAAGAACGCTCCGTGGTATGACTGGCCCTACTTCGAGGGGCTCAGGCTGGGCGAGGCCATGAATGACATGGCGTTCATGGCCACGGGCATGTACGGAGAGCCGCTCCCGAAGCAGAATGGCTCACCCATGCGACTCGTCCTCCCCTGGAAGTACGGGTACAAGGGTCCCAAGGCCGTTGTGGAATTGCGGTTTGTAAACAAGGAGCCGCCGACCTTCTGGAATAAGCTGCAACCGGCGGAATACGGATTCGTGTCCAACGTGAACCCCAATGTGCCCCATCCGCGCTGGAGCCAGGCCACGGAGCGCTACATCCAGAGCGAGGTAAACATTGAGCGTCGGGACACCTTCCTGTTTAACGGCTATGCCGAGCAGGTTGGCAGTCTGTATCCGGACGAACCCACGACGCTGACCCGGAAGATCCGCTAGGTCTGGCGCGAGATCTGGCGGTTCCAAGCCCAGACTCCAACGAGGGCCATAAGGAAGACCACCACGACCATCGCCGCATTGCTCATCGCGATGCGCAGCTGTGTCTTCCCGATCTCCTGTATCACCACTTCCTGCGGAGAACCGAGGCTGATTCGTACCTCGACGGAATCCCTCTCGTCGATCCGGTGGGCAACCGAGTAGGGAAGCGCCAGCTTCTCCCAGGTCTTCAGGGAGCCATCGGCGAGCACGACCTGGAGGTCTACCTCGGCGTGTGTGACGTCCTTGCGATCCGACCTGAAGTACCGGAGCACGCGCGCCTGCGCCTCCTGACCCTGTTCAAGAGTATGATTGAGATCCTTGGCCACTTTGGCCTGCTGCAACGTCAGCGCAAACAATGCGACTGGTACGATCCACGCGATGCGGGCAACGGCCCTCGACATTCTGGACTCCACGGTCTTCCCCCGGGTGTGTGCAGGAATTGAGAGAGATCAACCCGCCCTGGGTGCGGCTGTTCAGTGACTTGCCGCGATCGGCTGAGAGTTCACGAACGGTCGCTCCGGCCCATCAGGCCAAGAACAGATAAGGCTTCCACCCCTCGTCCACCGTCCCCACAAAATCACGGATGAACATGACGTAGCTGGGACGGAAAGGCTGTCGATGCAATTTCAGGCGCGCCTCATCTGGGGTTCGGCTTCCCTTCCTGTTGTTGCAGGGGACGCACGCTGTCACCAAGTTCTCCCAGGTGTCGCGCCCGCCGCGCGACTTCGGGATAAGGTGATCGATGGTCAGCCGCTCCTTGTCACCGCAATACTGACAGCGATGGCGATCTCGTTGAAGGACGTTCTTCCGAGTGAGCGTGATTCGCTTGTACGGGATCGAAACGTAGGCCCTAAGCCGAACCACGCTGGGCCAGGGAAAAGCGTGACTGGGAGAGCGGACGTAGCGTCCTTCCTCGGCGTTTACCAGCTCAGCCTTTTGCAGCAGGATGAGGATGATGGCCCGCTGGACGCTGCATATGGTCAGGGCACGGTAGTCCTGATTGAGCACGAGAACGTGTCCTGTCACGGGCCCACCTCCCCGTGTCGACTCAATACATAGAAGTGATTACTTCCGAAGGCGTACCTCCTAGTCTACAAGTGACAGTCAAAGAATACTGCTGAGAGCGGACCGAGGAAAGTCTACGGACGCGATGATCCTGTCTCCAGCACCTCGACGTTTCCGCCTGCCCAGACGGATCCGAGCACGCGGCCGATGCCGTTCTGCCCAAAGTACACTTTACCATCAACCCGCCGAAAAGAGGCTGCCTCTTTCAGAACACCCTTCGCACTCACCCCAGTGGCGGGGTCGATGTCGATGACCACGCAACGCGCGCAGGGCTTCACGATATCCAGTTCAGCGTCACAGACTCCGAGGCGCCGCCAAGTATCCTCTTCGAACGCGGACGCTCCGGACACCACCACGTTGGGTCTAAATCGGAGCATGGGTACCGCCTTGTCGAGTCGTCCGTTCAGGACGTCCAGTGACGCGGTCGTGGTGACGAGATAAGGAAAGCCATCGGCGAAGCTCACTTCATCTGCAGTCAAGCCATAGGCCTGATCTACCGGGCGGACAGAAGTCTCCGGCATATGAACCAGCCGGACCGGGGCACCAATCTGGTCCGAAAGCCATGCACTAACGAGTTGGGGGGCCGGCCTGGCTCGAACCGAGTCGCCCCAGATAGTCACGGGGATATCTGGGGCCGTTTGCTCTGGTCTGACATCCGGGCCATTCTCAAAGCGCAGCCCACCCTGAATGAGTCCCGGCCTCAGCAGTGCCATGTTGGCGTACTCCCGTTGGGTGACATGCCCACCTTTTTCGTCGACAATCATCCACCTGCGATCACCTCGGAAACCACGAGCCCCCACCTGCGCGGCTTGGACGCGAACGCCCGCGCACGCCTTGACGGGATAGATCCAGAGGGATTCGACTTTCAGACTCATGGGCGGCGGGTCGCACGCCCATCAAGCTGGCTATCGAGCGACCTGATCAGGGCATAGATGGCCGATACAGCCTCAACATAGAAGGTGGTTGTGACATCCTCAAAGTCGTCGGAAGGATGATGGTATCCGGGATGATCCTCTACCCCGAAATACAGGAAGGGGATGCCGGCCTCGTGGAAGGGGCCATGATCGGACGACGTAGTCCAATCCTCTGATCCCGGCCGGTCGTGGCCAAGCAGGACGGTGACCGGAAGGTCCTCAAGCAGATCCTCAATCATCTCCGCAAGCGCGGGATAGTGATACGTTCCTACCGCATACATCTCGCCTTTCTCGCTGCGCGAGATCATGTCCATGTTGATGTTCAACACCACAGTTTCAAGCGGTATAGGCGGATTCTGGACCAAGGCCCGCGCACCGCGAAGCCCCTTTTCTTCGGCGTCTACAGCAGCGAACAGAACCGGGCGGCGTAGTGGCTGCGCTGCGATCTGGCGAGCCAGCTCCATAAGGGCCGCGGTCCCGGAGGCGTTGTCGTCGGCACCGTTATAGATCGCACCGTCCCGGGTCCCCAGATGGTCAAAATGAGCCGTGATAACGAGGGCTCCCGCGCCCGCCACCGTCCCTTGGACCAGGCCAAGGACATTGGTCCCCGTGCCGCTTTCTCCAAATGTGAATGGTTGCAACTGGACGTCCTCGAGACCTGCCGCCTCAAACGCCTCGCGCACGTAGTCCTGCGCTGCGGCGGCTCCAGGAGTGCCAGCGCCTCGGCCCTCGCGGGCCCCGTCAGAGAGCCAGGCCTGATCCTTCAGGATGCGCGACCCATCGACTCCTTCTGCGATCCAATCGCCCATCATCCATCCCAGGATGGACGGCACGCGCTTCTGCCAGCTTCGCTCGGAGTGGTCATGGCCGGTGAACTTGACTGTATTCCATCCATCAGTCCATCCCCGCGCTTCCATGAGCGAATCCACGCGGTCTTGCCAGGGCTCATAGCCGGCATCCAAGGTTTCGGTGCCGTAGTCGAAATAGATCCTGTTCTTCCCGGGCGCAGGCAGCGCCGTCTCCAGATAGGTGAGTCCGGCTTCACCGGCCACCGGCCAGTGCGTTGAGATGGCGGCGGCTCGACCGAACACGTTCGGGTATTCGGTGATCGCATAGAGAGAGATCAGTCCGCCCATCGAAGACCCCATCACCATCGTGTGCTCGCGATCCGGCCGCGTCCGGTACTCAGCGTCGATCATGGGCTTGAGTTCCTCGACCAGAAACTGGAGGTAGCCATCAGACTCGACATCCCCCAGGCGTAGGTCGTCCCCCATCTCCTCCTGTATTTCTTCAGACCAGAGTTCGGCCATGCCTCTGGGGTAATACTCTGCGCGGCGCTTCGGTGTGTTCCAGATACCTACTACGATGGCCGCCTGGCCCGTCTCCTTGTATAGCGCTGTCATTGCCTCGTCAAGGCCCCAATCCACACCGATGTAGCTCATCTCCGGATCGAAGAGGTTTTGACCATCGTGCATGTAGAGCACGGGATACGAGATCACGGACGAATCGTAGTCGGGTGGCAGCCAAACATCCACGTTCCGCGAGTCTACGTGAGCCGATTCGACCATCTCGTGGTGGATGACGGTGCCGGTCACCCCGGTTACCGCTTCCGAGCTTTGCTCCGCAGAGGCGCAGGCAGTCAGGGCCAAGGCGGTAGTGGCCAGCATAATCGACGATTTCATGGACGGACTACTCATCTGGCGGGAAATGGCGATAGGGAGATCAGGCCAGCAGCGCTACACTCTTGACCTGAATAAACAGTGCGAGTCCTGGCGCGAGGCCAAGCCTTTCGACGGAAAGATGGCTCACGTGGGACACCACCGGGATTCCTCCAGCCGATAAACGGACCACGGCCTTATTCTGATCCGCACCGTTGATGGCCTCCACGTTCACGGGCAGGATATTGAGGATGCTTGATTGGCCGGGCCTCTCAAGTGTTAGCGAGACGTCGCGGGCCTTGATGCGGATGCGCACTGGCGTGGCCGCGGCCACCGGATCCGACACCACCTGGAAATCACCCGCCGTCGTCGCCACGGTTAGGACGCGTGTCCCCGAATCATACCTGGACACGGTGCCGGTCAAGACGGACTCGGCATCTCCCCGCTGAGCCAACGGAAGATCCAAGCGGGTCAGCATCTCCTGAAGCGCTCCGAACCCGAGAATCCGCCCGGCTTCCAAGAGGGCCACGTGGTGGGCAATGCGGGCGACCTCGTCAAGGTCATGAGTTACGTAGAGCATCGGAACCCCGGTGTCCGACTGGACTCGCACCAGAAGAGACAAGATTTCGGACCGAGCCGCCCCATCCAGAGCGGACACGGGCTCGTCTAGCAGCAGGATCCTAGGTGCTGTCAGTAGCGCCCGCGCCACGGCCACGCGCTGCGCCTCTCCCCCAGAGAGCCGCCCGGGACGCCTCTCCAAAAGATCTCCGATTCCTAGCAACCTCGCGACCTCTGGCAGACTCAGGCCATCGCGGCCACCGCGGCGCCTCAAGGCGAATTCCAGATTACCCTGCACGGTCAAGTGCGGAAGGAGACCGGGCCGCTGCAACACCACGCCCACGGCGCGCTGATGGGTGGGCCGGTTGGTTGATTCGTCCAGCCAAACCGCCTCTCCAACTCGGACGTGCCCCACCGCAGGCTCCAGACCGGCCACAGAACGGAGAAGGAGGCTCTTCCCAGCGCCGGACGGGCCTATGACGGCGGTGATTCCCTCCGACGGGAATCTCAGTTCCACATCGAGCAGGCCCGGCAACGCGAGTTTGAGGTCGATGCTCATCGCACGGTCGATCTGAAGCGTCCACCGCGGCCGTAGACCAGCAGAAGGAGGACAAACGAGAAGAGCATTAGCCCCAGGGCAACCGCGTGGGCGCGGGCCGTATTGAGCGCTTCGACGTGCTCGTAAATCGCAATCGAGAGGACGCGAGTTTCCCCGGGAATGGATCCCCCGATCATCAGGACCACGCCAAATTCACCGACCGTGTGGGCAAACCCCAGGACCGCAGCCGTGATGAAGCCGGGGCGCGCCAGCGGCAATGCGACGTGCCAGAAGCGATCCAGAGGACCGGCTCCTAGGGTAGCGGCCACGTCCAACGCGTCCGGATCGATGGCCCGGAAGGCGTCTTGAATGGGCTGGACAACGAAGGGCATCGAGTAGATGATCGACCCAATCACGAGACCCGAGAACGTGAAAGCGAGACCGGCCTCCCCAAACGGCCCTCCGCGCCCGAGAAGCAGCAACAGGTAGAAACCCAGAACGGTCGGAGGCAGAATCAGCGGGAGGGCCACCAACGCCTCAACCCCGACGGCCACCCGGCTCTTTGACCGGCTCAACCACCACGCCAGCGGAGTCCCCAAGGCCAAGAGTATGACCGTGGTGACCGCGGCCAGCCTCAGAGTGACAAGTGCCGCTTGGATGTCTGGATTCATTCGCTACTAGTCCCTAACGGTCGCGGAGTCGGCTTCGAGTCGGTATCCGGCACGGCGGATGATTGCCGCGGCCTGATTGCTCCGCATGAACGTAAGGAAACCTTGGGCTGCCTCCGTCTCGTTCAGGATCACCGCCGCCTGAAGAATGCGACCGTACAGCGAGTCTGGGACCATCCAGACTTCAGACCGGCGAGCCGGCGGGATCTGAGCGAGCGCCACAAGGCCCGTCCGCACGCTCCCGACCTCGGTGAATTGGCGAGCCTGCGAGACGTTCTCGCCGTAAACGCGAGTGGCGGGGGACTCGAGCGCGTCGAGCACCTGGCGTGCCGCCAGACCGTACGGTGCTAGGTCGGGGTTGGCCAGCGCTACTCTGGTCTGCGGGCTCCCGAGGCTTGCCCGTGCCTCCGCCGGGGTCGGACCGAATGGAGACCACGCGACAAGGATCCCCTCCGCATAAATCCAGGCCTGGCTGGCCAGGCCCTCCCGAGCAAGCAGCCCGGGCCGAAGCGTATCTGCTGAAAGAAGGACATCGTAGGGGGCACCAGCCCGAATCTGGGCGACATGCTTCCCGCTGGAACCCGGAATCAGTTCAAGCCGAATCGCAGATTTCTCCTGATAGGCTCCAGCCAATTCCAGAGCCGTAGGGTAGAAATTCGCCGAAACGGCAATCCGGAGTGGCGGAGCGGTCGCGGGCCGGCATCCTGCGGCCCCGCACCCTGCCGCGCCCAAGATCACCGTCACTAGTAGCAGGCCGCAGGCCCAGCGCGGATGGCGGACCATGGGCCGGGCAGATCCGCTATGCGTCATCGGAAGCGATCAGCATCGCCAGAATTTCCCGAGCGAACTTGGCTGCAACCATGGCGGTGACCTCCTGGACATCCCGATCCGGATTTAACTCGACGATGTCAGCGCCGACCAGCCTTCCCTTCAGGCCCGCCAACAATTCGAGTACATCGCGCGTGCTCACTCCGCCCGGCTCATGATGCGAGACCCCGGGCGCAAAGGCCGGGTCCAGCACGTCCAGATCAAGCGACAGGTACACCGGACCCGTCAGACTAGGCATGAGTGGCGGACCGTCAACCATGCAATAGGTCTCGACACCATAGCGGTCTCGAACGGCCGCCTGCTGGCCGGTGAGCGTGCGGACGCCTAACTGGATGAGCCGGCAGGCCAACCCCTCCTCCATGATGCGGGCGAATGGACAGGCATGAGAGAAACGATCACCCTCGAACGAGTCGTACAGGTCGGTGTGGGCGTCCAATTGCACAACAGTAAGGTCCTGATAGCGTGAGGCGTACGCGCGGAGAATGGGAAGCGTAACCGAGTGGTCGCCGCCGAGGCTCAGGAGGCGGTTGCCGGCGTTAAGCTCCGCGGCTACGCGGTCCGTGATTTGTTTTCTTTCGGCTTCGCGCGCCTGCGCGGCCGACTCCTCCCCGCTCCACGGAGTCCCTCCCGGCAGCGCGAACTCGACATCCCCGGCCAACTCCCAAGGAGCCTGCCCGAGGTCGAGTCCCGACTCAGACCACATGTTCGCCGACCGAGACCGCAGCGCCTCCAGAATAGCGTCGGGGCCTTTCGCAGGCCCCCGCGTGAAGGACGAAGACGCGTCGTACGGTATGCCCAGAATCCGTATCACGGCCTATCCTTTGGCGCCCTTCAGTCCGCCGAGGTCACGCGCAGAGAGCAGGTTGACGTCGTAACTCCGGATGCGTCCTGCGTTCTCTCGATGCCGGGCGAGCCCTGCCTCAATCACTTCGGTGAGAAGAGCTGCGAAGGGGACGCCGGAAGGCTCCCATAGATAGAAAGACAGCGAGCCGGGCATGGTGTTGATCTCATTGAACAGCACCCGGCCAGTCGTCCCGTCCATCAGAAAATCGATGCGGACGACGCCTTGGCAATCGAAAACCTCGAAAACCCGGACCGCTAGGGCGCGGACATCATCTGTGAGCGCGTCAGAAACCGCCGCTGGAATCTGCCGGTCCAGGGACGCCATTCCGGCGGCGGGCGCCTTGCCAAGGGGTACGCCCGGCTGCCCTTTGCCCTTGCCAGCGCCGCCCCCCCGCATGTATTTGTCCTGGAACGAAAGCAAAGCCTCCCCGGACAGCGGCTCTTCCAGAACCGAAGCCCGTGCGTTCCCTTTTCGTCCGAGAACAGAGCAGTTGAGTTCTCTTAGATTCGCGACCGCTTCCTCGACCACAACGGAGGCATCGTATCGCATGGCGTCCTCGACGGCCGCATTCAGTTCAGCCCTGGTCTCCGCACGCGCAATCCCGATCGAGGAGCCTAGACTCGCGGGCTTGACGATGCACGGGAGGCCGACCGTCTCGATCAGCCTGTCGAGCATGGCTTCTTCACTGCCCTGCCAGCTCGCCTCATTGAAGGCGTAAAAAAACGCCTGGGGAATGTCGTAGCCCGCAGCCCAGCGCTTCGCAGCAACCTTGTCCATGGCAAGCGCGGCAGCGAGCGGGCCGCTACCCGCGTATGGGACGCTCAACGTTTCAAACAGCCCCTGGAGGCTTCCGTCCTCTCCCGCGCCGCCATGCATGATCGGCAGCACCACATCCACGCGCACGGCGGGGCGCGAACGGGCATACCATGCCGACGGCCCGGAGGCCTCCAGTACCAGGCCTCTCCCGGCCCCGGGCTTGGGATTGACGCGAAAAGCGCGATTCGATTCCACAAGCGGCTGCTTGAAGACGGCTGGGTCCCGGAGGGAATCGCCCGTCCACCAGACCCCACTCTTGGTCACATAAATCGGTACCGGCAGCCACTTGTGTTTATCCAGTGCGGCCATGGCCTGCAAGGCCGAGATGATCGACACTTCATGCTCCGGCGAGATACCGCCAAAGAAAACGCCCACGCGCCGCACCCCGTGCGCCGCGCTGCCCTTTCCGAACTGAGGCGGGACCGACATCAGCCGTTCTCCACCAGGCGCCCTTTGTTGTAGACGGCCCACGCCTTGCCCACCATTTGGTCACCGACAAATGGCGTATTTCGGCTCTTGGACTTGATGTCTTTGGCATCGAAGGTCCATTCCGTCGTGGCATCGAACACCGTCAGATTGGCCGGTGCCCCGACCTCAACCCGCGCCTGGGGAATCCCCATGATCCGGCGGGGTTCAAATGTGATCTTTCGAACGGCCTCGGCTGCCGAGAGAACGCCCGGCTTAACAAGCTCTCGCCCGGTCAGCCCCCAGGCCGTCTCCAGACCCAGGATGCCGAACGGGGCCGCAATAAACTCTACTTCCTTTTCGAACGAGGCGTGCGGCGCATGGTCGGTGCAGATCGCATCTATGGTGCCATCGGCCAGGCCCGCTTTCATGGCGTCCACGTCGGACTGAGGCCTAAGAGGCGGATGCATCTTGTAGTGCGTATCGAAGTCGTGCTCGGCAACCGCTTCGTCTGTAAGGGCGAAGTGATGCGCGCACACCTCAGAGGTGACGTTGATACCGCGCGCCTTGCCATCGCGTACCAACTCAACCGCTCGACCGGTTGAAATATGGGCCACGTGCACGTGTCCGCCTGTCGCCTCGGCGATGAGAATGTCCCGCGCGATCATCACCTCCTCGGCCAGCCCCGGAATGCCGGGGAGGCCCAGACGGGTCGAGACTTCGCCCTCATGCATGTGTCCATGCGGATTGAGGGTGAGGTCCTCCATGTGGTTGATAATGGGCCGGCCCAGCATTGAGGAATACTCAAGCGCCGTGCGCATGAGTCCCGAATCGCTGACCGGCGTCCCGTCATCGCTGAAGGCAACGGCTCCGCCATCGACCAAGTCGGCCATCTCGGTCAGTTTCTTCCCGGCGCGGTCCATGGAGACCGCAGCAATCGGGTAGACATCCACAGCCGTCTTTGACGCGCGGTCGATGATGAACTCGACCACGTCCCGCGTGTGAATGGCGGGCGACGTGTTGGGCATGCAGGCCACCGCCGTGAACCCGCCAAAGGCCGCAGCCGCGCATCCCGATGCAATGGTCTCCTTGTGCTCCTGGCCGGGCTCCCGCAGGTGGACGTGCATGTCCATCCATCCGGGAGAAACCATCTTGTCCGTGGCATCTAGAACCGGAACCCCGTCGGCCATAAGCCCGCTTCCGATCTCGGTGATGGTACCGTTCTTGATGAGCACGTCGGCCCGAAGGGTAGTGCCGGATTCGGGGTCGAGGAGGGTTCCTCCCTGGATGAGGAGATCGGGGTGCGTCATGCCGTGATCGGGATTGCTGCTAAAAGAGTCGATCAGTTGCGAATTTCGACATACCGGGCAAGGCGGGCAACCTCGTCATCGTCCACGTACTTGCCCATTTCCCGGCGGAACTGATCCATCGAAACGTACGGACGGTACTCTTCGAACTCGTGCTTCATCCGGTCTCCCACGCCCGGGACGGCCAGGATTTCTTCAGCCGTGGCCGTGTTGAGATCAATCGGCACGTATACGTAGCGACTCATTCTCTCCACTTCCGCCTCGTCCACGTACTTGCCCATCTCGCGCTTGAACTGCGCCATGCCCACATAGGGACGGTACTCTTGAAACTCGCGGACCATGCGGCTTCCTATTCCCGGCGTAAGCAGTATCTCCTCACCCGAAGCCGTGTTCAGATTGAGAGGGACCCAGACGGCTGCATATAGCTCAACACGATCGGCATCGGGGGCGTTGGCTGCGACGATGGCCTCCAGATCAAGCGCACTCGCGTAGGGCCGGCCGGCCACGATGGCAGCGGCCAACTCTGCCGAGATCTGCTCGGAGGCGGCGAGAGCCTCCTCGCCCGAAAGATTGGCGTTCAGGGGCGCTGATGACGCCGCGGCAGCAGGCGCGGCAGCGGGAACCGTATCAGCGGCCGGGGCCTCCTCGGAGGTAGTGCCAGCGCATCCGGCGAGAACGAGGGCAAAAGTCAACAGGTAGGCTTTCATTAAGGGGCCGTGTCAGACACGGAGAAGCGTGAATGTGTTATAAGGACGGCTAAGAGACCGAGCAGAATTAGGGCGCC
>JBLFXH010000102.1:0-10964 GCA_047611125.1 Rhodothermales bacterium | reverse complement strand
CTCAGCACGTCTACTCCAATGTTTCTTCCCGTCAGCACGACCACGGTCGGCCCAGACGCCTTGATGTTCGGATGCCGCGCAGCTGCGACAGCCACCGCCGAGGATGGCTCAACCAGATAGCGATGCTTCGCCAAAGTCCACCGAAGCCCTTCCCGGATTTCCTCCTCGCTCACTGCAATCACTTGGGGGTCGTGAGCCTGTAGCACTTCAAAGCCCATCCGGCCGATACCGCCTTCCAGCCCCCCTGCAAGCGTTTCAGCGGAGTCCATTTGGGTAACGGCCGCACCCCTCTCCAGACTGAGCGCAAGCGCTGGCGACGCCAACGTCTGGGCGGCCACCAGGCGATTGGGAGCCGCCGCTGAGAGCAGCATGCCACCCGACAAACCGCCGCCGCCGACAGGAACGATGAGCGTCTCCAGTTCGGGAAGTTGACGCCGCATTTCGCGCATCATCGTCCCGCCGTTTCCAGCAAGGATGAGTTCGTCATCGTAGGCACTGATAAACGGAATACCGTCCCGCTCCACTTCTTCCTTGGCCCACGCCTCGGTCTCATCGAAACCGGGATGCTTAGAAACCCTGACGTCAGCACCCATCCCCTCCAGTAGGGCCACCTTGCCGGGATCAACCTGCCCCGGCACGTAGATCCTGGCGGGCATTCCCGCGAGATTCGCAGCATAGGCCAAACCCAGCCCATGATTTCCAGCCGAGCAGGTGGCCACCGCCGATGCACCCGAATCGCGCAGTTCGTGTAGCGCGAAGAGGGCGCCCCGAATCTTGAATGATCCTGTGACCTGAAGGCATTCCAGCTTTAACCAAGTCTGCACACCCAAGTGTTCGGACAGCACGGGACTGGGCTCCAGGGGTGTCTCCCGAATCACGGGTGCCAGCAGGGCCTCGGCGCGATCAATGAGGGCTTCGAAAGACGGCATGGCGATGGGCTTGATGCCCGGCCAACGCTCCGCCGCCGGGCGAGGTTCTGGCTGCGCGGCGTTCGCCGGCTTCCGCGCGGCGAATGGCTTCCTGCAGGTGGTCCGCGCGAACCGGCTTGGAGAGGAAATCGTCCGCCCCGGCATCCATGCAGTCCGACTTGTCTTCTGGCAGTACCACGGCCGTGAGCGCCACCACCCATGGTTGCCGATCCTTCTGGATGTGCTCGCGAATGAAGCGCGTTGCCTGCAATCCGTCCATTATCGGCATCTGGATGTCCATGAAGACCAGATCGAAATCCTGGTTCTTGATGGCCTCGCAAGCCTCCCGTCCGTCGCAGGCCGTATGAACCGTGTGGCCAAGGTTTTCCAGGAGGCGCATGATGACCCTCCGGTTGATCAAGTTGTCTTCAACCAGTAGCAGGCGTCGTCCATTCCTTAGGTTCTGGGCCGCCCCCCGAGCTGCGTGAGCGGAAACCGAAGCGAGCGCAGTGGGGCTGGTAGGCTTCGAAACTTGCACCAGACGCTCGATCAGCCCAAGGATGTCGTCTCCTCCCGATCGAATAGTCTGGAGGTAGTCTGTCTGGTCCGGATCCAGCGGTGTGGCCGCCAACAGTCCTGCCACTCCCATGACCCCATTCAGCGCTGTCCGTATCTCATCACCGAGTCGGTTCAGCTCTTCGCGAGGATGTTGTGGGATGCCGTTGGGCATTAGGAGGTGGTTGGTGCGATCTTCTCCAAGCAAGTATCGGCACTAACGCCCGCCGAATTAAGCGCGGGCACCCCCGTCAGAGCTCGGCGTTTACGCTTCTGATCGCTTCCGAGGCCACCCACCACACGCACCTGGAATGGACCCGCTACTCGAACATACCGGAGCCGCCGTACTTCCGCCTGAGCTCATGGATCAAATGCGCCGCGGAGGCCAGCTTCTTCGGGCAGAGTCTGCGGGCAAGCGCCTGCGCAGGATTCGCCGGCTTCGTGAGGCTATCAAGATCCACAAGGATCTGCTGTACGAGGCGTTCGCGGAGGATCTCGGGAAGTCACGAGAATCGGTCGATCTCTCTGAAGTGCTCCCGGTGGCCTTGGAAATTGACCATGCACTCAAGCATGCGCGGAGTTGGGTCCGGGGGCGCCGAGTCGCTGGCCCACTCCCCTTTCAGGGCACACGCTGCGAGATCACGGTAGAGCCGAAGGGGGTCGCGCTGATTATCTCTGCGTGGAATTACCCCTTCGTTCTAACCATTGGCCCGCTGGTGAGCGCGATCTGCGCTGGTTGTTCCGTGGTCATAAAGCCGTCTGAGTTCGCGCCGAATGTCGCTACCGTCATTCGGACCATCGTTGAATCCTGCTTCGCGCCGGACGAGGTGCGAGTGATTGAGGGAGACGAGGACGTGTCGAGGGGGTTGGTATCACTCCCCTTCGGACATATCTATTTCACGGGCAGCACGAGGGTTGGCAAGGCGGTCATGAAAGCGGCCTCGGACAACCTCACCTCCGTCACGCTCGAACTCGGCGGCAAGTCGCCCACCATCGTCGACGAGACCGCGGACGTTCAGAGGGCCGCGGAGCGCATCGCCTTCGGCAAGTTCTCAAACGCGGGGCAGACCTGCATGGCGCCGGACCATCTGTATGTGCACCAAAGCCAGTATGACGCGCTTCTGAAGGCGTTGGACGGACACCTGACCAGAATGTACGGCGATGGGGAGCCAGGCTCCGACTACGGCCAGATTGTCACGGACCGCCACCACGCTCGGCTAGCTGCGATGTCCGCCGATGCCGTGGCAGGCGGCGGCCGGATTATCCGCGGCGGCTCGGCCGACGCAACCCGGCGTTACATCGAGCCCACGATCATCGCGGATGGGCCGCCGGACTCGGCTCTCATGACGGAGGAGATCTTCGGCCCGCTCCTGCCCGTGATGCCTTTCACGGATATCGGAGACGTCCTTGAAGAGATTGCCGCCCGGCCCACTCCGCTGGCCGTGTACATGTTCAGCAACCAGGAATCTGCCATTCAGCGAGTGATAGACCAGACGCGCAGCGGCAGTGTGGTGGTGAACGACACCATCATTCAATTCGCCAACCCCTTCCTGCCCTTTGGCGGTGCCGGCGACAGCGGAATGGGACGCGGACACGGCTACTGGGGCTTCCTGGAGTTCTCGACCATTCGCACGGTTCTCCGGCAGCGGAGGCGCTTCGCGCTGGTCCCGCTGTTCTATCCGCCGTACACCGGCTTGAAGAAGAGGGGCATCCGGATGCTTATGCGTCGATACAAAATCGGCTAGCGGGGACCCATCCGGATCGCTCCATCCAGCCGAATCACCTCGCCATTGATCATCCGGTTCTCGACAATGTGCTGGGCGAGGAACGCGTAATCTTCGGGGGTACCTAGGCGGGAAGGAAAAGGAATCTGCGCCGCCAACGACTCTTGAACCTCGGCCGGCATTCCTGCTACCATCGGCGTGAGCATCACGCCCGGCGCGATGGTGACCACGCGGATGCCGGAGGAAGACAGGTCACGCGCAATTGGCAAGGTCATTCCCACGACACCGCCCTTGGACGCTGAGTAGGCGGCCTGCCCGATCTGCCCGTCATAGGCTGCAATGGAGGCCGTGTTAATGATGACGCCCCGTTCTCCGTCGGCTCCGGGTTCGCCCTTTGCCATGGCTGCGGCGGCCAGGCGGATCACGTTGAACGTGCCGATCAGATTGACCTCAATCATGCGGGCGAAAGACTCCAAGTCATGAGGTCCACGCTTGCTGAGTGTTCGCCGGCCGATCAGTATGCCGGCGCAGTTCACAAGACCGTGCAATCCCCCGAAGGTCTCGGTTGCGGCATCCACGGCTGCCTGCACACTCTCAGCGCTGGTAACGTCCGTGCGCACGAAGAGCGCCCCGATGCGCTTTGCGTGTTCTGTGCCCGCCTCTTCGTTGATGTCAGCGATGACCACATTCGCCCCGAACTCCCGAAATCGAGAAGCCGTGCCAGCGCCTAAACCGGATCCGCCGCCGGTAATCAAAAACGTATTGCCTTTCAGATTCATGACCGTACCTGCTGGTGCTCGTGAGACTGGAAATCTAGGCTGAATGGGCGTGAAGCGGGCACGAAAACATCCGAGCGGAACCGGCGGGAGTGCTGGTGCATTGGGGGCGGATGAAATCCCCTTTTCTATTGTTGGCCGCCGCTGTATTTGTGCTGGCCGCCTGTGACTCCGGCGGTAGTAGTGATGTCGATGCTGAAGACTCTACCTGGTCGTTGATCCAGTCCCGGATTCTGGTGCCGAAATGCACCCAGGCGTGCCATTCGGCCGGGACTTCGGTAGTGGCGCAGTCAGGACTCGTCCTTACCAGCGACGTCTCCTACGATCAGCTTGTAGGAGTGGCCCCGACTAACACGTCGGCCAACAAGGCCGGTCTGCTGCGGGTACATACCACATCGTCTACCGATCTCCACCAGAGCTTCCTCTGGGAGAAAATCAACGCTCCGGAGCAGGACCACCTCCTCGAGGAGCACCCCGAGTACGGATCCATCATGCCACTCGGGGCAGGGCCGCTGTCCTATGGGGAACTCAGTTTCATCAGGCGTTGGATTTTGGCCGGCGCGCCTGAGGATGGCGTGGTCGCGGATCCCATCATCCTTACCGACACCGCGACCTTCCGCGCAACCGTCTTCGAGCCGCTCCCCTTGCTGGCGCCCAATGAAGGACTCTCTGTTCGCCTGGGCCCTTTTGATGTGCCGGCCCAGTTTGAGCGAGAGTTCTTCTACCGGATGCCGGAGGACTTTCCCGAGACACGCCTCGTGAAACGGACTACCATCTCCCTCGCCTCGGGAAGTCACCATTTTATCATTCACAGCTATCCGCAGTCCACGCCGCCCAGCCGCTTGCCCTATCCCGGGCTAATCCGGGACCTGAGGAAGCCGAACGGAAATCTGGACATCAGCGTGCTGCGCCAGATGCAGGACCAGGTGTTCTTGTCAGGGACGCAGTGGCCTCGCATGGATTACCAGTTCCCAGATGGCGTGGCGCTGGAGCTCGCTGCCGGCACCATCTTCGATCTGAATCCCCACTACGTCAATCGGACCGATGAAGTGCAGACTGGCGAAGTGCACCTCAACTTCGAGTACGCCGACCCTGCCGAGGTAGACCACGTGGCGCGGGTGCTCCAGCTGAACAACATCGACTTCGTCCTGCCGCCCCGGGCCATCACGACGGTCACCAAGACCTTCCTGGCGGACGAGGCGCTTCAGGTATTCCAACTCTTCTCCCATGCCCACGAGCACATGCTCGACTTCAGGGTTGAGATGGTTGGCACCGCCCGCGCCGGGGAGACGGTGTATCTGGCTACGGACTACGAGCACCCCCCGATTCTGGAGGTTGATCCGCCCTTGGAGGTTGCGGCTGGCGAGGGCTTCCGGCTGGTTGTTACGTATGACAACTGGACGGATTACCCCCTGAGCTTTGGATTTCGGTCGGAGGATGAGATGATGATCCTCTTCGGGTATTACTTCACCGAGAGCGGGAAGCTGTCGGGGGATGGGAGTCCGTTTCGGGCGGTGGATTAGGGGCGGCGCTGGCGGCCCAGTCCGCACTGCAGCTGCTCCCTACGCCACGTTGTCCAGGAACCAGCGATAGGTCCGTTCGACCCCGTCGCGCAGGCTGACCTTGGCCTCCCAGCCGAGCGCCTTCAATCGGCGAACGTCTACCAGTTTCCGGGGCGTCCCGTCGGGCTTGGATAGGTCGTGCTTGATGGCACCCTTGTACCCTACCACGTCTGCCACCAGCGCAGCCAATTCCCGGATCTCAATATCCTCGCCGACGCCGATGTTCAGGAGCCCGCCTGGTGCAGCGCCGTGGAGTTCGTCTTCCGGGGTATGCAGCACGTGCATGACCGCACTCGCGACATCGTCCACGTAGAGAAACTCCCTTCTCGGCGTGCCCGTCCCCCACAATATCACTGGCCCACCGGTCTCACGCGCTTCGTGAAACTTGGCTATCAGCGCCGGCAGGACGTGGCTGGACTTCAGGTCAAAGTTGTCTCCCGGACCGTACAGGTTCGTGGGCATCAGGCTCACGAAGTCCGCGCCGTGCTGCTTGCGCAGCGCCTCGCAGTATTTGACGCCCGCGATCTTGGCGATGGCGTACCACTCGTTCGTGGGCTCCAGCGGTGCCGTCAGCAGGTACTCCTCGCGAAGCGGCTGAGGGGCCAGCTTGGGGTATATGCAGGTTGATCCCAGGAAAACCAGTCGCTTGACGCCGGCTTCGTAGGCCTCGCGGATGACGTTCGTCTGGATGGCGAGGTTGTCGTAAAGGAAATCGGCCGGGTAGGTGTCGTTGGCGAGGATGCCTCCGACTTTGGCGGCGGCTACCACGACGTATTCGGGCGTCTCCTTCGCGAAGAAGGCCTTGGCTGCCCCTGAATCCCGAAGGTCCAGTTCGCTGCTGGTTCGAGTGACGAGGTTGGTATAGCCATCCTGAGTCAACGCCCGAACAACCGCTCCGCCCACCAGGCCCCGGTGGCCGGCTACATAAACCGAAGCATCCTTCGACCCGAGCCTCATGGCTTGGCCTCCTTGGCCGCTGCGAGATCGTGCTCGACCATTTCGGTGACCATCGTCTCTAGTGTGTAGGTCGGCGTCCAACCCAGCTTCTCTTTGGCCTTGGTCGCATCGCCGACGAGTAGCTCGACCTCTGTGGGCCGGTAGTAGCGCGGATCGATGGAGATCAACTCGCGGCCTGTGGCCTTGTCGAAGCCTTGCTCCTGCTCGCCTTCGCCACGGAACTCGATGTGGATACCCGCCGCCTTGAAGGCCATGTAGACAAAATCGCGAACCGTTACCGTCCGGCCGGTCGCGAGCACAAAGTCCTCAGCTTCCTCCTGCTGCAGCATGCGCCACATACCTTCCACGTAGTCCTTGGCGTGACCCCAATCCCGCTTGGCGTTCATGTTGCCCAGGTAGAGCTTGTCCTCCAGACCGGTCGCGATTCGCGCTGCGGCGCGCGTGATCTTCCGGGTCACGAAGGTCTCGCCGCGGCGAGGGCTCTCGTGATTGAAGAGGATGCCGTTGCAGGCGTACATCCCGTAGGCCTCGCGGTAGTTAACCGTGATCCAGTAGGCGTAGAGTTTGGCAGCGGCGTATGGGCTCCGCGGGTAAAACGGGGTGCGTTCGGTCTGCGGGATCTCCTGGACCTTGCCGAAGAGCTCGGAGGTCGAGGCCTGATAGAACTTGGTCTTTTCCGTCAGGCCGAGAATCCTAATCGCCTCCAGCAGGCGCAGGACGCCGACAGCGTCAGCCTGCGCGGTGTACTCCGGGGCCTCGAAGGACACCTGCACGTGGCTTTGCGCTCCCAAATTGTAGATCTCGTCGGGCTGCGTCTCCTGGACGATGCGGATCAGATTCGAGGAATCCGTCAGGTCGCCATAGTGCAGGTGGTACCTGACATCACCAGCGTGCGGGTCCTGATATAGGTGGTCGATTCGCTGGGTATTGAACTGGCTTGCGCGGCGCTTGATGCCGTGCACCTCGTAGCCTTTCTCCAACAAGAGTTCCGAGAGGTACGCGCCATCCTGTCCGGTGACGCCGGTAATTAGAGCAACTTTGCTCATGCTTTTTCTGCAATCATGTGTGGACGCCCAACGCTCAAATAGTCAAACCCTAGATCAGCCACCTTCTGCGGCTTATAGAGATTCCGGCCGTCAAAAATAAGTTTGGTCTTCAGCGCCTCCGCAATGCGGTCCCAATCGGGGCGCCGGAATTCGTGCCACTCGGTGCAAATTACCAGCGCTTCGGCACCTTCGAGGGCCTCGTACATCCCTTCCGCGTACTCAATCGCATCGCCCAGTTCCTTCTTGGTGTTGGCGATGGCTTCCGGATCGAAGGCCGATATCGTGGCGCCCCTCGCAAGGAGGGCCCGCACCACAGAGATGGCGGGACTCTCGCGAATGTCGTCGGTCTTGGCCTTGAAGGCCAGTCCCCAGACACCAAACCGTTTGCCTGTGAGATCCTCGCCGAAACGATCCGTGATCCAGTTCGGCAGCTTTTCGTGCTGCCGCTTGTTCACGTTCAGGACTGCATTCAGCGTTTCAAAATGGTAGCCATTCTGCTCTGACGTCAGCTTGAGCGCCTGGACGTCCTTCGGGAAACAGCTCCCACCGAATCCTAGGCCAGGGTACAAGAACTTGTTGCCCACCCGGCTATCGAGACCGATTCCAACGCGCACCTCATCCACGTTCGACCCGAGCAATTCGCAGAGGTTGGCCACCTCGTTGATGAACGACACCTTCATCGCCAGGAACGAGTTGGCGGCGTACTTCGTCATTTCCGAAGAGCGCTCATCCATAATCAGGATGGGATTCCCCTGACGGACGAAGGGCTCGTAAATGGACCGCATGATTTCCGCGGCCCGTTCGCTGGAGGTGCCGACCACCACGCGCTCGGGCTTCATGAAGTCCGTAACGGCGACGCCCTCGCGTAGGAATTCGGGGTTCGAGACCACATCGAAGTCTTCGCCCGCAACCAGCCCGTGCTTCTCCAGCGCGCTGCGTACCAAGTCCGCGGTTCCGACGGGGACTGTGGACTTGTTGACCACGACGCGGTAGCGCTTGGTGGGCTGCGCCGCCCAATAGGCTCCGAGGTCATCAGCCACCTTCAGCACGTATGAGAGGTCAGCCGAGCCGTCGGCACCAGGAGGTGTCGGGAGCGCCAGAAAAAGCACCTCGGCCATCTCGGCGGCATCCGGAAGACTCGTTGTGAACGACAACCGGTGCTCGCGGACTGAACGCTGAAGTAGGCCCTGAAGCCCTGCCTCATAGATGGTCGGCGTCCCCTCGCGGAGCATGCGAACCTTCTCTTCGTCAATATCCACGCAGGTCACGCGGAACCCTGTGTCGGCGAAACAGACCCCGGTCACCAAACCGACGTACCCTGTCCCGATTACTGCCAAATGCATTCGAACTACTGGTTTACTTCAGGAGGCCAAAAATAGCCATTTAATCTACCAATACGGCCCGGGCATCAATTTGCCTCCGCTTCCTCACAGAGTTTGCACAGCCCGGCGGGAGCGGGTCGTGACCCGAATCATTTGAGGCTCTCGTACTTTGAGTTCCCAGACACCCCAGATATGGCCTACGCAGTCAAGGAAATTTACTACACGCTCCAGGGAGAAGGGGTGCACTCCGGCCGTTCCGCCGTCTTCCTCCGTTTTTCCGGGTGCAACCTCTGGTCGGGTCGTGAGCAGGACCGCGCTGAGGCCGTCTGCACGTTTTGCGATACGGACTTCTTCGGGACTGATGGTCCCGCCGGCGGACGCTACGAAACACCCAACGCGCTGGCCGATGCCGTTTCTGCGATCTGGGATCGACGCGAGGCACCCGAAATGGTCCCGGTGGCTGCTCCCGCTAGTCAGGATATGCCCTGGCCGGCACGCCCATTTGTGGTTTGCACCGGTGGCGAACCTCTGCTCCAGCTGGACGAAAAGCTTCTCGGTGCCTTTCGCGCACGGGGCTTTCAGGTGGCGGTAGAGACCAACGGCACCATTGAGGCCCCATCGGGGATCGATTGGCTCTGCGTTTCTCCGAAGGCGGGCAGTGATCTCGTAGTCCGGCGCGGCAACGAACTCAAGCTGGTTTACCCGCAGGAAGGCATGTCACCGGATCAGTTTACCGACTGTGCGTTCGATCATTTCTCGCTCCAGCCGCTGTACGGGCCCGATACAGTAGCCAACACAGCTGCTGCGGTAGCATATTGTCTGGCTCACCCGCATTGGCGACTCAGCCTCCAGACTCACAAGCTCATCGGCCTGCCGTAAGCGCAGCCCCACTTCCCGACGCATGAAACGCTCCCCCATCTCCGGCTGGTCCGGCCTCGTGATTGTTCTGGCGCTGGTCCTCTCGGCGTGCGCCAGCCCCGAAGTTGAGACTGTTCGCTTCGCAACCATCAACATCGAGGACATCCGCACCGATGACCTCCGGAATTTCCAGCATCCTCGCCTAGTTGCGATCTCGATTCAGATTCAGGAGCTGGCCCCGGACATCCTGTTGGTCAACGAAATAGCCTTTGATCAACCCGGCGTGCCCGGCTACATCGATGGCGAGTCGCCGGGACTGAACGCAGAGCGTCTGGCTTCCAACTTCCTGTCGCGGCAACTCGGGATCAACCCCGGGATCGACTACATCGCCTTCATGGCGCCCAGCAATACCGGGATCAACAGCGGATTCGATCTCAATCGCAACGGGCAGACGGTGACCACCTACCCCGAGCCGCCCTCTGCCGAACCGGATGGCACCCCCGCAGCCCAGACCCCGGCGGGTCGGGCATACGGCGACGACTCTTGGGGATTCGGCACTTTCCCCGGCCAGTACGGCATGGCGCTCCTCGTACGCGCGGACCGCGTGGAAATGCTGACTGGGCAGGCCCGGACCTTCCGTCGCTACCCGTGGGCTGGACTTCCCGATGCACGACGCCCCGTTAACCCGGAAACCGACGAATTCTGGTACAACGATGAGGTTTGGAACAGCTTCCCCCTCTCGTCCAAGAGCCACTGGGACGTGCCGGTCCGACTATCTGACGGGCGCGTGGTCCACGTACTCGCAAGCCACCCGACCCCGGCCGCCTTTGATGGCGACGAACAGCGCAACAAGCTCAGGAACCACGACGAGATCCGATTCTGGGGCGAGTACATCGACAACGCCCCCTTCATGATGGACGACACGGAGACCCGTGGAGGCCTCGCAGACGGTGCCGAGTTTGTCATCATGGGTGACCTCAACGCCGATCCTGATGAGGGATCGGCCGTGGATGACCCGATTGGGACGTGGCTACTTTCCAACGCTCGGGTAAATGGTGAGTATGTCCCGGTGGCAGACGAGGCTGGTGTCGCCGGGTATCCAGACCTGGATCGGGATGACACCGCTCGCTGGGGGCTGCGGGTGGACTATGTCTTGCCATCGGTCGGCCTGAAAGTCCATGATGGCGGGATCTATCGCCCGGCGATGGACGCGGCGGTTACCAGTGATCACTTCCCGGTCTGGATTGACGTGGTGC
>JBLFXH010000101.1:0-11185 GCA_047611125.1 Rhodothermales bacterium | reverse complement strand
CGCAGTTGCCGCACTAGGTATGGTGCAGCAGGCGTCTGGGGCCGGGGCGTGGCTAAGGCGATCGTGCCAGTTGCTCACTGCCGGGACGCTTGTATTCTCAGGTAGTCTCTATCTGTTGGTGGCCACCGGGGCCACCTGGCTCGGTGCCGTGACTCCGCTCGGCGGAGTCACGCTAATTCTGGGCTGGGCCTGTCTGGCGGTGGCCAGCGTCAGGATGCGTCGTCTTCCTCAAACAGAAGAGTGATGCTCGGGGAGAGGCGAAACTTCTTGGCCAACTCCATCAGCTCCGTGGCGGCCTCATCAACCGTGTCGTAGGACCCGTGCTCCTTTGAGTCTACTGCCAGGGCGTATCCGATCTCGTCTTCTTTGCCGGACTCGTAGTCTTCCCAGTTAGTGGCCTCCTCGATGACAAAGAGCCCATCCTCCGGTGAGTAGGAGGCTACATAGCGCTCCTGTTCAATACGTTCATCCACCAGGCTCAGATTGCCCAGGGCCTCGTACTCTTCGTCATAGAAGAGCGTCTCGGCGATGAGCCGGCGAGTGAAGTCTTCCAAATCGAACTGGGACATTGTCTGCGAAGGGAAACGTGTCACGCAAGATAGGACACGGAATCACAATTCCCGCTAACCCGTCGGGTCAGGCAACAGATAGACTTCGGGTTCGACCGGTCTTCCCAGAAACTGCGAGAGCCAGTCCCAAGCGGCTTCTCCCGAGACGGTCTCGACCCGGCAATCGAAGCGTTCAGCGAAGGCCATTTCAAACCAGTCCATGACCCGGCTCATGTCGAGTGGCCTACCCGCCTCCACCGCCATGGAGGTAACGCTGCGATCCTCTATCCCGCAAGGGACGATACCGTCGTAGTAAGAAAGCCGTGGCTGGACGTTGAGGGCGAAGCCGTGCATGGTTACCCAGCGTGAGCAGCGCACGCCCATGGCGCACAGCTTGCGCTCGGCGCCCCGCGAGTCGGGGCCGACCCAGACGCCGGTTCGACCGTCGACGCGCCCGCCCTCCAGATCAACTCTCGCCAAGACCCGGATCACGGCCTCTTCCAACTCCCGTAGATACCGGTGAATGTCGGTAAAGAACCGATCCAGATCGAGAATTGGGTAGCCAACCAACTGGCCGGGGCCGTGAAATGTGACGTCTCCGCCACGGTCGATTCGGTGGAAAGCGACGCCCTCGAGCGCTCGACGCTCGGCGTCCCACACCACGTTCTCATCGTCACCGCTTTTCCCCAGCGTGAACACAGGCTCGTGCTCAAGGAGCAGCATCACGTGCGGTATGAGCTGCTCAGGATCGCCCCGTTTGGCCTGTATCAGACGGCTCTGGATCTCGCGCTGGAGCTCCCAGGTAGGGGCATATCGAAGGCGTCCGAGTCGGCAGGCCTTGACGAGCTGCTTCATCAGTTCGCGATGCTCACACGGATATTGAAGTTGCCTTGGATCTGTGTGGCCGAAGGCTGGCGGCTGTCCTCTGAATCGAATTTTTCGTACTTCAGTGTGAAGTTGGCCGACACTCGGTTGGAAAACTGGTACGACAGTACAGGCGAAATGCTGAGTCGGGTGTGCGCGGTGACGAGCGAGACATTGTCACCGGTAAGCGCGTCACCGAGCAGGAATTCGGGATCCGAGATGGCAGACTCCAGGGCGCGTCTGAGTCGCAAACGCTGGTCCTGTGTGGTGGAACGCGCAATGGTCACGCCGATGCTAGCACGGTTGTTCAGTCGCTTGCCACCGAAGAACGGCAGCTTCATCCCGGTCTTCTGGTAGTTCAGCGAAAAGCTCAGTTCGCTGGTCTTGTTCTCCGACACCTCAAAGTTCGAGGTGCTCAGGCTGAAGCTGTTGGACCGGTTCAGTTGGATGTTGGTCTGGATCTGCTTCTTCCAGCTGATGTCCAGTCCAATCAGTGGTTGGAACCGCTCGTTGATTCGCACGCCGCCTGTCTGGAATTCCGCGATGTCGAATACAATGCGTCGGCTCCCCAGGTCTACGGTCTGGGTGCTGTCATCGCTACTAAACGCCGTGTTGGAGTTGTAATCGGCCGAATAGTCTGCCGAGTAGCCATGCCGGACCGAGACGTTCTGCACCACGGCCCTGATAAAGGGCCAGTCAGACATTCCCGAGTAGGTGACGCTCCAGTTGGGGCGGGGGATCGGGAGGAGGTTCTTGGAGTCCAGTGTCGTCGACCCGCGGACGAAGGCGGCCCGGAAGTCATCGGTTACCGACTGGTTGGTGAGCACCACCTTGCCGTCCTGGTTCTCGTCGCCCAGGAGTACCGGATCCAGCTCGGCCGAGGCCGCCAGATCTTCCGTGTACGCACCCAGCTGCGCCTCGAACATCTCCAGGTAAGAGGCGCCGAAAGCCCAGATTGACGCCTTGTTGCTGCCGTTCTCGGTCAGGGTGGTGTCCACCCCGATTAGGTTGTCACCGTCTAGAAGCGGCCGATAGCTGAAGGTCTGGCCGTTTGACCAGTCCACGCTCCAGTTGACGGAGATCTGCAGATTCTGAGTGGGATTGAGCGTGGTCCTCCCCTGGAATCGATTAGAGTTGTCCAACTGGTCGGAAACCTGAAGGCTCGGGTCTATCACCCGATCACTCAGGTCAAACTGCCGCTCCAAGCCAAACCGGTAGCCCAGTGAGGGCCCGCGGCTCCGGAAGGCATCGAACAGGCTGTAGTAATCAACCACTTCGGCGATCGTGGAGTCCGAATTCAGGATAGGCGTGCCGACGTTTGAGGAGGTCGATCCTCGGGTGCCGTTGTAGGTGACACTGAAGTCGCGAATGCCGGTGAGTCCGAGAACTGTCCGGCGAGCAAGAGCCGCCAGGTTGGGCAGGGGGAGTTTGAAGCCGCCGCCGGAGTCGGAGGCGGTGGAGTCATTCGCAGCAGGTGCTACGGCCTCAGGCCGGCCCGCTGCGCCCCCACGTCGGGATTGTTCGCGCTGCTGGCGCGCCTGCTGCTTCTCGGAGTCGTACGCGCGCTGGGTCTCTTCTAGACTCTTGTAGAAGCCGAACTTCCGCCAGAACTCCTGCACCCGAATGGATACGCCAGCCCTCAGGTCTACCTGATTGCGAATGGCCGCACCGGTGTTTCGCCCGATAGGTCCGTTCTGCCAATTGTAGTTGGCCGTGTATCCCACATCCTGGAAGTTCAACCAGTTGAGGGCGCTGATGCTCTGCAGGCGCGGGCGGAAGGTCCCGGTAAAGGTCTGGGCGTGCTTCTCGGCTCGGATGTCTGTGCCGCCCGTGAAAATGCTCCGCAGCACCTGGTCAAACGGGCGCACCTCCAAGGACTCCACCTGGAAGAACCTCCCAACCTGGCTAGCCTCAATGAGTCCCTGATCGAGCGCGTCTTGGAGTCGGAAGCCTCCGAATGTCGTGTCGTTGGAGACCACCGAGAAGAGGGTGTCCACACCGGCCGAGTTCAGGCTCTGGGTGGTGTTCATGTCGAACCCGAGGTTCAGGAAGCCGAACGGGTTGTACTGCATTGCGAAGCTGCGCTGATGCCCAAAGACGTGCTTTTCGCGTAGCGGGAATCGTACATCCAGGGGCACAGAACTAGTGTCGCCTGCAGCAAGAACGGCCCGCTCGCGGGACTGGCTGACGTTCCTGTTGAGCGTTCCCGATGTGGTGATGCTCTGCGGGAGGTAGTTGAAGCGGAGGTTGCCCAGTATCGACAGTACAGGCAGGTCATCCAGGAACCAGAAGGGCTTGAGCGTGCGCGGGCGCCGTGTGGAGAACCGGTAACTGGCTGTCGAGGACCAGCGCCAGTTGTCGTTGAGTACCTGGCTGGGGTTGCGGCCTTCGGCATCCGAGTAGGAGTAGTTCAGGCCGATTCCGTCGATGGTGTTCCTGAGCAGCTTTGAGCGAGATCCCTGCTTGGAGATACGGGACGTGAACGAGCGGCTGAAGCTGTAGGTCTGGGCGGACTCGACGGCATCGGTGCGCAGTTCTTCCTTCTCCGGTTCGTCCAGGTCATCCCGCTCGTCAATCTGACTCAGAAGCTCTTCGAGCCTGACATCTCCGCGGGTAGGCGCAAAGCGGGGCGTGGTCGTGTTCGACTGAAATTGGACGTTAACCGGCATGGTCCAGCCGTAGCGCTCTGGAAACACCTTGTCGACATTCACTTCGGAGGTCACACTCCAGTTGTTGAGCGAGTTCTGATCGCGATCGCCCAGCGTGCTAGAGAGCGAGCCAAAGCCATCGGATTGCCGCTGGAAACTGGCCTTGATTCGGCCGAAGTCTGCCAACTCCAAATCCATATTGGCTAGCCCGGCCCAGCCGTTGGTCTCGTCATAGCCAGCCACGCGGAGTTCGTTGACCCAAACAATCACGTCTTCCAATTCATCACCGAAGGAAGTAGAGGTCGAGTCAGCGGCATTTCGAATGCCGATAACGATGCTGTTGACCCGGCCGAGGGATGGCGTTCCCTTGATGCCCAGGCGGGTCCCCGGAGGTGCGAACTCAGTTGCGTCCGGCGAGTCGGGGGATGCCAGGGTGTCGCCCCTCACGTTGTAAAACACGCTGTCAGGCGGGAAGGCAAGTCGATCTCGGGCCACCTTGAGCTGATTGAGCGCGCCCAGGTCAATATTGACCGAGTTCAGATCCTGGATTATGCCCTCATAGTCCACGGCTGTGGACCAGAGTGCGTCCGAACTCCCGGAGGACTCCCGGCTCGGAGTCAGGGGCTGTTCGTACTCGTAATAGTCGTTGCTCTCATTCGCACCAATTCGAACGAACAGACGGACCTTCTCTCGTCCCTCTTCGATGGGTAAATCGGCCAGATTGGTGCCGTCCCGCAATTCTCCATGGAGATGGGTAAACATGCGGACATTCGAATATTTCAGCAGGTCAAGCGCCGTGTTCTGGGTCTTGAAGATGGCTCTCTGTTTGCCCGGCTTCAGACTCTCCACCCGGATCACCAGGGACTGCTCCCGTGCATTCTGAACACGCCCGCTGGCCAAGCGGGTCTGGCTCACCACGGCGCCAATGGGAGGCGTATAGGTGTCTGCGTTCTCTTCGTTGTTAATGCTGGAGATGGTCAGACGCGTGTCTGACAGCGTCGTGTCGATGGCCGTCGATCGCTCGAGGGAGATGCTCTCCGACTTCTGCCACTGGCTACCCACCAACTCAAGAGCGGCAAATCGCATCGTGACCGGGTCGGTGTGTCCCGTAGTCCAGATGCGAATCGACTCGATGAGCGAAAAATCCTGGATGTTGCCCACCTTTCGGCTGAACTCCTGCACCGGGATTCGCACCTGATACCAGCCGGTCCCTGTGCCATCAGCGGCTGTGATCTCGCCTACCACGTAATCATCCACCCGACCCGGTGCCGCCAGCGAATCAAGCTTGGACTTCTGAAGGGGGAGTTCGTACTGGAAGTAGCTGTTGTCCGTGTCGACGGTGGAGTTGAGGTTGCGGTCCTCGGAGTCCGGGAATCTAGAGTTGCCCCGCTTGACCGTAGTGTTCTCGGCCAGCTTGGTCTGCGTCTCGAAGGCGTTCAGCTCGTGGCCCGCGAAATACCGACTGAACCGCTGCTGGAAGGTGGCCCCACCGGGGTAAAAGGTGGGGTTGTCGTAGTAGTCCGCGTTCCCGAAGTAGTGGTAGTCATCGCCCGACGGGTCAGCTAGCGCCTTGGCAACCTCCGCGCGATAGCGGGTATCGGAATCGTTCTGGTTCAGCTTCGAAAGGAAGTTGCTGAAGTGCACAGCCTCGGTGGCAAACGGCGGATAGTCGCCGCCATAGGAGGAGAGCCCGTCCAGCCCCAGATCCTCCGTGCGATTCGTTACGTCATCGATGTCCACCACGGAGTTCTGCGTAGCGTTCGGCGTCCGACCCCACTTGAGGACCGAGCCCTCGCTGACGGTAGATAGCGTCAAGCCGTCCTCGTTATTCAGCTTCTCGTTGGGGAGAATGTCCTCGGAAATAGAGCCAAGGTCCACGTAAAGTCTGGAGGCAGCGCCCGCGTCCCCATTGGTATTTTCGGGGAAAGGCCGCATCACGAACTCGACGAAATCGATGTTCTTGAGGCTGAAATCCGTAAACCCTTCGGGGAGCCGCTGAGTCATTCCACCCCAGGCATCGGTGGGCTTATTTAGGAAGCCCCGGAGGTCCGTGGTATAGTTGTAGGGACCGCGCTCGCGGGGGTTGAAGTAGATGTCCAGCGTCTCCAACTGGTCGATCAACTCGGCCCGGGTATCCTGATTCGGGAAGACGTCGTTGATCTCCAGGGGGCGAATGGCCTCCACGTTGTAGGCCACCGCCGGTACCTCCTGGAGCATGTTGGCATTGATTCGGTACCAGGCGAAGTTGCCACGCCAGGTAGTCCGCAGGGAATCGGCCAGGGTTCCGCTGCGAACGCCCGCTCCGTCCACGGCTCCAATCGAATCGGGCGCCGCTGTTAGGGCCCAGGTGCCTGGCTGCATCAGGGAGAACGTGTTCTCGAAGCCCTCGAAATCGTCGATGTACGAGATGCCCGCGAGCTCGTCGCTGGAAAAATCGCGATTGGCCTTTCGCAGATCTCGACGGGTCCGCGTGAAGGCGATGGTCTCCACGTGGTTGGGTCGAAGCTGGGCGAACTCTCCAGTGAACTGGAATCGCGACGGCTCCTTAGTCTGAATGAACGGAAGCGCATCGACCGCCCGGGTCAGCCAGCGTGGTTCGGCCAGGAAGCTCCCATCGACACCCCAAATGGTGTTTGAGACGGGCTCCTCACCGATGCGAAATTTGTCGATGGGTGACTTCTGGGTCAGCCGCATCACTGTGGCGCCGAGACTGATGCGGTCATCTAGCGCGTAATCCGCACGTGCTCCGAGCAGCGTCTTCTTCTGCAGATTGAAGAAGGAGTTCTGCTCGTACTCAATGTTGATCTCGCGGCCGGAGGTCAGGAATGCAGGGTTAGTGATCGTGACCGTACCTCCCTGATAGTCCACCACGAAGTCCGCATTCTCGGCCAGAGGGGTGCCACCGGACGTCACGCGTACGGATCCCGGGACGAGTCCGGCGTAGGCCCTCAGGTCGTAGAAATCGCTTACCGTCCCGCTGTACTCACCCCGGATTCTGTAGACGTCATGTTGAGAATCGCGGCGGGCATTGGCCTTCTTCTGGGAATACAGATTCCTGAAGACGTACAGATTCTGCAGCTCAGCCTGCGCCTCCGGTGGCCCGCCACCTGCCGCGATCAAGCCCTCAAGTCGGTCCCCAAAGGGTTGCAGGTATGGGTAGATCAGGAGTCCGTCACCGGGTTCAATGGTGAAGTTGACCAGGAAGTCGAACAGGTCATCCGGCTTCAGGGCCTGGTCCTCGTTGACCCTGTCGAGGCCAAGGATCTGTAGCAGGGTCTGCTGTCCACCCACACCTGGAAGGGTACGCGAGGCGGTTTGCCCTGGAGGTTCGAAATAAACCTGCAGCTGGAACTCGTTGGAGTTGATTCCGCGCCCCGGCAACCGGTAGATGTTTCGCATCTCCAGGTACCACGCTGCCGGATTGAAGCTGGCCTCCGGAGCAGGCTGCCGGAGCTGGACCGGGCGGATGAGCTTCATGACCAGCTTGTCCTCGTTCTGCCCACCGTCAGATCCACCCGTCTCGGTAGAGAAGTCACCCACCTGGTAGGTGCGGCCGCCAGCCGTATAGCGGAACGAGACGGCAAGCGCCTCACTCTCCTGAAGGCGTTGACGGAGAGTCACATACCCTAGGATCTCGTCGATGTCGTAGTCACGACCGCGCTCGAGAAGGCGGAATCGGCCGATCTGGTAATCTGAAGCCGTTAGGGCCTTGGCTTCTTCGAGATAGGACCCCGGCGTTGCCGCGCCTTCGCGCAACTGGGTGTCCACCTCGGCGCCCGGCGTGTCGTCATATTGATCCACGCCGTTGGATGGAAGTCGGCGGATCGTGTAGTCGTCAGCCTGCTTGAGCAGGTCGGGTGACTCGCCCAGGTCGACCATCGCCACTACCTGGCGAACGTTCAGTTCTTCCGGTGTGGTGGGCATGAGGCGCCAGACCTCGATCTCCTGAATCCCCGTAAACCCGTCGGCGACGCGGATATTGGGCGGGTCAACGAGCGCGTCTTCCCAACGGTTGCGGAAGTAGTAGGAGAGGAAGAAGTGGGAGTTGTCGTCGTAGTCCGTCGGCTTCAGGTCATACTCGGTGACTTGCGAGCCGCCGTCGATGGACAGGCTGTTCGCCTGGCCTTCCTGCTGACTCATTACCGTGGTCAGATGCACGCCGCCAATCTGGAACTCGCTCTTGATACCAAACAGGCTTTGGCCGCCACGAATCAGCGTCGAGGGCGTCTGCAGAAATACGTTACCAGCCTCGATGGACTGCACGATCTCGTCGTCGTAGCCCTGGTAGTGCAGCTTGAGCTGGTTCTGGTAGTCAAACTGATTCTGGGAATCGTAGTTGACGTCAATCTGCAGCTTGTCGCCGATGGAGCCCGTGATGCCCAGTCGAAGGTCCTGCTTGAAGTCGGGGTCGAGCTGGCTTGCGCGTCCGGTGAACGCCACCTGCTGGTCACTCTTTCGGTAGTCGAAACCCGCCCGAATGTCGGCCTGGCCGTTGACTCGGAGGTCGACCTCGTTCTTGCCGAAAATGGTCGTGAACGCGCTCTGGCGACCTCCTGGCACCACGACGTTGATGCCAAGTCCCCCTCGACGCCGCTGATCCAACAGTCGCTGGTGCTCGCTGACGAGTTCTACCCAGGTCTGATCCAGATCATACTCGAGCCTGAACTTGCGATAGGATGCAAAGTCAAGTGTGACGGGATGCCGGACGTCAACTCCACCAACCTGCTCGCGGGTGGTGAAGCCCAGCGTGGTGGTATCCACGTCAACCTGGTGGCGCCAATAATTGCCCAGTCGGGGTCCGAAGCGTCGCCGCTTGCGCGGGAAGAGGCTGGCCCGAGGCAAGTCACCGCGCCATCGGGGCGCGTACTGTCTGGACAGGCCGGTATCCGGCGTGACAGTAAGCGAGTCCAGTTGCAGGGACGAAAGAAGTACGGCAAACGTCGAATCGGTATCGGCCCGCGCGGACAGGACGCTCCAATTCAGGTAGCCCGCAAAAACGGCGTCTGAGTCCACGCGAGCACGGAGGGCGCGGAAGTCCAGCACCGAAGCATCGCTGTCTGCCTCCAGGCGCAGATTGCCTAGGAAAATGGCGACCGAGTCGGTATCGCTCACGGCTATGCGTGGCGTTCTCCAAGTGCGATCTATCCCGGTTGCATCGGGAGCCGCCTGACCTACCAAAACGGCAGCTATAGTCAGGCTCCCCACAACCAATGAGAGGAGGGTCCGAGTCGCTCGACCGGATTGGGGTTGGCGCGCCGAGACCAAAGGGTCCGATGGCGTGAGTCGCCGCGATGTGGCGTGTCCGCGATTCAAATTAGCAAGCCGTCCGTGGGGCGGTTTGTGTAGTTGTCAGTAGCGGAGACGCGCGGCGAGACTCGGGGATGTGTTGTACGGACTGAGAGACTAGGCGGGCGGATCCGAAGGGGCGGGAAAGTAGCCCCGGAAGGTTCGAGCAGCAAGCAAAAAAACCTGAACTGAACCTGCCGCTATCGGCTTGGCTTTCTGTATCGTCTGAAATGACGTCGAGAAAACCCGGCCTAGCTAATTTTGTTCGCAGTCACTACACCCAGTTTCTCCGAATAACCCAAAGCGGGCCGGGGGGATTCGCTTTGACAGCGTAGAATACCACGGAAGGAACGACCATTGCCGTGACTTGTGCTGCCGGGAGACTGGGCGGTCAGGTCTCGTGAGTTCGACTCAGACTGTTTGAGCAACCGCGAATAGTCCATCGTGCCAGTTCTCCTCAATACGCAGTCCCCGGGCGCGGAAGGCATCCAATGCCACCGACCCCTGGATCACGCCTTCCGGGGGAGCGGCCCCGCCGCCCTCGGCTCGCCCTGAAGCCAACTCCAAGGCAACGACAACTGCGGGAATGGCTGTACAGTATTTCATGGCGTTGATGCCCAGCTCGGCACGTGCGGGCTCGATCATCTGAAAGCAGAGTGTCTGGTCTCTGCCGTCCAGACGGCCTTGCACGGCAATTCGCATGAGCACGACATCGTCTTGGTGGCCGCCGAGTCGTTGGCGCATGCGGCGGACCAGCACAT
Source organism: Rhodothermales bacterium (assembly GCA_047611125.1). Taxonomy (GTDB): domain Bacteria; phylum Bacteroidota; class Rhodothermia; order Rhodothermales; family UBA10348; genus JABDJZ01. The sequence goes on along the minus strand of JBLFXH010000101.1, from coordinate 1,078 downwards.
CCCGGTAGGTCAGGTGTGTCCGCACGTCTAGGCTCTTCTCCTCCGCGAAGCCAAGGCCGATCAGAAAACGCATGCGGTCGGCATGACCCGGCCAGCGAATGGTCTTGAGGTCCAGCGTCTGGATCCGACCCTCTAGACGGTCGGGCAGGCTGGACAGGCCTCCAGCGGTGCAAAAGGCCTCGAGGTGATCGTACTGGTCGCCGAAGGAGATGCGTTCGAGCCGGGTCAGCGGCTGGCAGTCTGTCTTGACGCCGTTCTCGATCAGTCGGACGGGTCCGGTATAGTCGTTGAGGACTTTCTCGGCAGACCAGGAAAAGCTGAACTCGAACGGCGGTTTGGGATCCATCGGGATCGCTCCAACGCGAATGAACGCGGCCCGCGGCTCATCAAACCGATCGACGCCGTGCAGGCAGAGCATGTTTACCAGGCCCGGCGCGAGTCCGCAGCCTGGCACAATCCACTTGCCTCGCTCGCGGGCCATCTCATCCAGCTCCCAGAGAGGCTCCTGCTCACGTTCTAAGGCGCCCAGGTCCACGTAGTGGCAGTCATTCTCTACAGCGAGTCTGGCCAGGTCCGGATTCCGGTCGTTGCCCATCGCCACTACAACGCAGTCGCTCTTTTCAAGAAGCGGAATCATCGCATCCTGGTCGCGCGCGCTCACTTGGAACGACGAAAGCTTCTTGCTGGGCGTGGACTTAGCAAGTGCCGTCAGAGCCCGGGCACTGGTGTCGGACACCAAGACTTCCATGACCTGCTCTACGGAGGCCAGTTCGCGAGCGATGGCCGAACCAACGGCACCGGCGCCGATGACTAGAACGCGCATTCCTAAAGGGCTGGGGTTACACCATAGAAGATAGGTTGCCTTCGGATGAACAAGGCGCAAACGGAAGCGCTTCCGGGCCTCCCGTCGTTGACGAGTGGGGGGGCTCCGGCTATGTTCCTGTCCGGCTCACAGGCCCCCTTCTCTTTCAGCACCCTAGCGTTACCCAACATGGCCAAGCCCAAAGGAACGATTGCCATTCTTACCGGAGGCGGAGACGTCCCGGGTCTCAATCCGGCCATTCGTGCGGTCACGGTC
>JBLFXH010000100.1:0-11202 GCA_047611125.1 Rhodothermales bacterium | reverse complement strand
GTTGATCGAGCGCGTATACAATTTCTTGGGTTCGACCTACCGAAAAGGCAGGAATGATCACCCGTCCACCACGTTTGGCCGTTCTGGTTATGACCTCTCGGAGTCGCTCCTTGGAGCGATCGGCGGGTTCGTGTTCCTTGCCGCCGTACGTGGACTCGCAGATGAGCCAGTCGCAATCCTGCATGGCCTGCGGATCCCGGAGGATCGGTCTGCCTGGATTCCCGACATCTCCGGTGAACCCAAGGCGCTTTGTCTTTCCGCGCTCGGTGATGGACAGCACCATGGATGCAGACCCGAGAATATGGCCGGCGTCCCGGTACTCCACAGAAACACCGGGGACCGGAGAAAAAGACTGTCCATACCCCACCGTGACGAAGTGGTCTAGAATGCCTTCGGCGTGCTCCCGCAAGTAGAGCGGCTCCACTTGAGCGTGCTTCTTGCGCTTGTTGAGCTTGTTGACAAACTTTATGTCCTTCTCCTGGATGTAGGCGCTGTCCAGCAGTAGCAGCGTAGAGAGGCTGTAGGTGGCGTGTGTGCACCACACCCTTCCCCTGAAGCCGTCCTTCCAAAGCTTGGGAAGTAGTCCTGCGTGGTCTATATGCGCGTGGGACAGAAGGACCACATCAATATCCTTCGGGTCAAAAAGGAACTCGCGGTTCATCTGATCCGATTCCGAACGGCGCCCCTGAAAGAGTCCGCAGTCCATGAGGATCTTGTGCCCCGACTCCAGCTCGAGAAGGTGCTTAGATCCCGTAACTGTGCGGGCGGCGCCACAAAAAGTCAGCCTCATATCAGCCTCCCACTTCGCGGCTGATAATGGTGATCTCGTTAGGGTAGCGGATCGGACCTATTGGGGTGGAGATAGTGGGCCGGGCCCGCAGGGAGATACGTTTTGGCGCGCCTCGGTCCCCCGAGATTGCCGTGACCAGTTCGAAGAGGTCCTGAGCGCTACGCTCAAAAAACTGCACGAGGTTCAACTCCACCTGAATGGGTATCCCCACCCGAACACCTGGGGGCAGATCCCGGGGATCGTTGAAGTTGCCGGAAATGGTCTCGTTCTCGTCCAATAGCAGCTTCCAGTCCATGCCCACCATGCGGGCCGTCACGGGATTGTCGGCAGGATTCGTAGCCGCCAGATTGACCGTCAGGCTGAGGGGGAGCTCACCTCGCGATACCGCGGCTATGAGCCGGGTGGCATCCATGATGTTGAGGTCGCCGTAGGTCCGGATGTTGTCGAGGTTCACGCCCGCCAAGTTGACCTGGTTCACTCGATCGATAGCGAAGTCCACAGACTTGAGGGCCGAAATCTGCTGGAGTGTCTGACAGCCCGAGGCTCCCATCAGGACGATGAGGGCGGCTGAGAGCACGAGAGTACTTCGTTTCATTCGATTCTGGAAAACTGACAGTTGTCGGTAGGGAAAGACGGGCTAGGGCGTGACGACCAGCGTGTTTGTCTGGTCGAAGATCAAGCCTGCAAAGCCTTCTACTAAAACCCGGTAGAAATAGACGCCTCCGGGAAGCTGCCCGGCGTCAAAGGGAATTGCGTACCACCTTTCTCCGTCCTGAACTGCATCAACGGCCACCGCAACGGAGCGACCCATCGTGTCAAATAGTTCGAGCCGGACACGGCCCTCCGTGGGTAGGTAGTAGCGAAAGTGCACCGAACCATTGGCCGGATTCGGGAAGACGTCTGCCAGAGCATGTTGTGAGGGAAGATCTAGCGACACGTCTATCGTTCCCACGCGCTGTTCGCGTCCGTCAGTCCCTGTCACATAGAGTCGATACGAGACGGTCTGGCCCGTTACAACCCCACCGTCGGCAATCGAAGCCGGGGCCGTTCCAGCGCCCGTGGCAAGAACGGCATCTCGCGATCCGCCAATCCACCGTTCAACTCGATACGTGGCGACACCGAAGTCGCTCGTGAAATCCCAGGCTACCGTTACTACGCCGTCTTGGCTGACAAGAGCGCTCATGGATGCGGTGGCGATGGGAGCGTTGCCGGTCTCAAGGAGGTTCGCAACGGCGGTCCGCAGCGCGGGAAGGAGCACGTAGTTGTTGTCGCCGGGACAGGCTGTACTGGAGAAGTCTCTGTGACCCCTTATCTGGGTCGGTGCTACGCCGTAGCGCTCGCTGAGGAAAGCGAAGAGCGTCGTGTAGGTGTCCAGCGCCTCGGGAGTGATTTCTTGAGTACAAGTCCCGCCTTCCGGGGGATGGTAACACCCCAGCATGCTGACGCCGATGTTACCCGTGTTGGCACCTCCCACGTGGGCGCCCATGGCGAAGACAGGGAGGTCTTCCAGCGAGGTGGCGTTGTTGAGAAACGGGCGCCCCTGGTAGAGTCGGCCGCCGCGATCTATCACGAATTGGTAGCCGATGTCACTCCAGCCACGGATATCCTGATGCAGATCCTGAATGGCCTTCAATTGCTGGATGCCTTCCGAACGCGTCGTGGCGGAGTAGCCCGCAGCGTGGTGGAAGGTCATGAAGTCGTGGGAGGGCCGGGCGAGGGCGGAGGGGCTGCCTTTGAAGTCCTTGGCGCCCCAATCGGCTCTCGTGATCAGGGCCGGCGGAATGATGGTGCCGGAGTCTGCGCCAGCCACGGGGGCAAGAACGCCCGGAGCGGGGGCGGGGAGCGCATCGGAATCCAGCGTGTTGTCGAAAAGGCCGGCGGAGCGGACCTCTAGGGCGGACGCAGAATCGACCGTAAACCGCACCTCAAAAGAGACGGCCGGAAGGAGTCTATCACCCCGGTAACCGGCCACTAGACCATCTCCGACCGCTGAGCGGACTAGGCGCATGGTCTGCCACGGCTTCCAGGCACCATTTCGGCGAAAGCGAATCGCTGCTGCAAGGTCCCGGTCTGAGGCGTAGGCCTCGACCATCACCCCTGTAAACGGCTGGTTAACAGGCCCTGACTGGAAAACATGGGTAGCCATCTTTCCCGCCACCTCCACGCCCTGGGAGGCCAGTGGGGTGAGCGCCTGGGCGACATCGTCCAGCATCTGCGCCTGAGTGGGCGACACCGCCCCTAGGGCAATCAGTACAACCAGCGCGAGAAACCCCTTCAAGATATTAGTCAATGAACGGTCCTCAGAATGTCAGATTGAACGTGTACCAATGGGTCTGTTCGAGAATGCCAAAGTCAGCGTAGGCGTAGTCGATCCTGATTCTCACTGAGCGATCCACGCGCAAGTTCAGGCCGCCGCCGAGCGTGACGCCCTGCACGCCATCGGTCTCGAACAGGTTTCGAAATCCGCCACGCAGGAAGACCATGTCCCGGAAGGAATACTCACCGCCCACGTTCAGGTATTCGCTGTTGTCGTTTGGGTGGGCGGCATCCGAAAGTAGCAGGACACGATGGTCACCGAGCGTAACCGCATCCCAGGCCAGTCCGACCCGGAAAATCAGGGGCAGCGGATGTTCGTCAGTCAGGAATTCTGCGTTGACCACTTCTACGTTTCCGGACTCATCTACGCCTGGGTCAGTGCTGAAGAGGATGTCCCGGCCGGTCATCTGCATCTTCGGGCCGAAGTTGGCCATGCTGGCGCCCAATCGCAGGCCGTTGAAGGGGGTCGAGAACAGGACACCCACGTCGAAGGCCATCGCTCCGGCTGACGAGTGCCAAATCTGCTCGCGAACGTACTTCAAATTGGCGCCAAGCGAGAAACGGTCCGTGAGGTTGCGCCCGTAGGTCAACTGGAGGGCGAGGTCCTGAACCTTGAAGCGCTCGCCGGTCCCTTCGGGCCGGGAAGTGGTTCGGACAGCCATGTCACCGGAGTCCAGGTAGATCAGAGACGCCCCGACAGATCCGAGAGGCCCTAGATTTACGCCGAACATCGCCACGCTGTAGGAGATGTCCGCCAGGTACTGCGTGTGGTTGAACTGAACGCCAGAGCCTGCCATACGGGCCAGTCCGGCCGGATTCCAATACATGGCCGAGAGGTCGGAGGCCTCGGCTACGAATGCGCCGCCAAGGCCGATGGCCCGTGCGCCAACGCCGATCTTGAGGAACTGCGCCGACGTGGTCGCGACCTTGGTCAGTGTCTGGGTTCCACTGCCCGTATCCCCGAAGGTCTGGGCGTTGGCAGGTGCCGTCAGAACGAATGCGACGGCCAGAAAAAGGAGTGTTGTTCTCATGGCGCCGCCTATTTGATGACCGCGAACTTGCCCACGTAGTTGCCCGTCTCCCACTCGACGTGGAAGAGGTACAGCCCGTGTGCAATGTTCATGTTGTCCTTGGTGCGGAGGTCCCAGAAGGCCTTCCCGTCATCCACCGGACTGTCCCGTTCAATGGTGTCCACAAGCTCACCAACCAAGGTGAAGATGCGGATGGTGCACTTTGCCGGAACACCCGCGAAGTACATACGACGATCGCCTCGTTGAGCCCGGGAGACCGGGTTCCGAGGCTCGATCTCATTCGTCGCGACGTAGGGATTCGGCACCGCGTAGATGCACTCGCCGAACTCGTCGTACCGGGGATCAGAAGGGTCCAGGTTCTTGCAGTTGGAGATCTCTTCGGACGCGAGTGTGGCGTCATCCCGGGCACCGACTGTGTTGAAAGTGAAGACGTCGTCCCCGAATGGCTTGCTCGTGGTCAGGAAGAACACATCACCATTTCCGGGAAGGACGCCGGTGTCCAGAAGGGATACCTGCCAGGTAGCGGTGAGCGTTCCGTTGACGTCCTCCAGGAAGACGATCTGCTCGTTGGCATCCCAAGCGTTGTTGCGATTGAGATCCGGGACAAAGACCTGAATCGAAAGATTGGCCTGGGTCAGATTGATCACCTCAAACGGGATCGGGACATTGTTCGAAAAGCCCGTTCCGACAGGAGCATCGGCGAAGCGAATCTCGTAGTCGAAGGGCTGTCCGACACGGCCGGGTCCACTTCGGGCCACGCTGGCGTCGAACCCAATGCCCTGACCGCCTTGGGACCAACCAGTCTGAAGCGAGTCGATTGAAAGGACATCGTTGTGGACGAACAGGTGGATGCCATCGAAGACAAGGTTGGTCTCCTGGCCATCAAGTGCGGTGCTGCCCGCGATCGGCTGGTACTTGAAGCGCGCCACCAGCTGATCGCCGTCGCTCACGGCGCCGCCGTTGAGGACCAGTACCGAACCAAGAGCCTCATTGAGCTCGTAGTCCGCTCCCTCGGATAGCGTCTGACCGTTACGGGTCAGGATGAATCCGTCTCGGACCACGTTCTTGACCCCCAGCGAACTGGTCTTTCCGGCAACGGCCCGCAGGGTGTCGATCTGGATAACATCGTTCGTGACGGAGTAGCGGCTGGCATCCTCAAAGGCTATGCTGTAGGCACCGCCGTTGGGGACCGACATCGCATCTACAATCTGGAGGTCGATCGTGCCGGTTGATTGGCCTGTCTGACGAACCAGTCCGCCTGCCTCGGCGATGGACGGAGCCACGTAGCCGGCCGCGACTGGCCTGGGTGTCACGGCCACCGTGTTGACGTCGTAGATGTACTCGTCAGTCACGGGGTTGAACGTGACGGTCTTAGAGGTCTCACTCGGCGGGATTCCGTTGAGGAAGGTCTCGTTACCCTCAGAGTACCCTCGGTCATAGGCCACTACCGAGTAGTAGTACCTCTGCCCGTTCACCAGTGCGTTGGTGTCCTCGTAGGTATGGAAGAGGCCAGTATCGGCCCCAAGGTTATACGCCACCCCGCGCTTCGGGAAGGGGATGGGCGACGGGCCTTTGAGTCCGTTGATCAAGTCAAACCGGGCTTCAACTCCCAGTTGTGACTGAAGGGGCCGAAACAGGAATTTCGAGCCATTGATATCGGTGATGGTCTGTTGGTCGCTGAACTGGTGGTCAGTCGACCGATAGATCGCGTAGCCCTCGAAGTCTTTGGAGCGGGAGAGCGGGTCCTCGCTGTCTTCCGCGCGATTGTCCCAGTACAGCGTGACCTTCTCGTCTCCTGGGACGGCCCGCAGGATGGGCTTGTCTGGCGGCTTGGCAAAGCGGTAGCCAACGTCGAAAATCTGCTGCACCGTCTCGGCGTTCAGCCGAAGGTCAGCCAGGTTTTCGCCTACTAGCAGCGCAATCGAGAATCGCTTCGTTTCACCCGCACGGAGCGGAAAATGGCCGGATCCGTAGAGAAACACGTAGTCGCCAGCCTCCGACGGAACGCTGTCGAAACGGTCGGGCTCCAGAAAACTCCAGACCCGCTCGTCATCAGACACCCGGTTGCCCGCAAAACGCGGTGACGCGAACGAGGTGAGACCGATCATGTCGCTCTCGTCGATGTCGGTAAACTCGAAGTTCGGCTCGCCGGGCTTGGTGATGTCGAACTGGTCGCCGGCCGTGGGGCGGCCGTCGCCCTCTCCGGTGTCGCCAGTGCCGGGAATGCCATCCAGGCCTACATCGTCGAATTCCGCGTCCCAGTCGCCGTCGTTGTCGATGCCGTCGGTCCACGACTCATCGACCATGCCGTCCTCGTCATTATCGATACCGTCGCCCTCATAGAAGACGCCGTCGATGATCTCGCTGCCCAGTCCCGGGCTCTCGAGAAACTTGTAGCCGAAGTAACCTGGCGAGCGGCCGGGAATGTCTGAGCGGCCGTCGAAGTCCCAGGCAAAGACCATGTTGCGGCTCTGATCAAAGAACGCCAGGTCATCAGACCAGTCGCCGGGGCCTCCTACGTGAGGGTCACCCCACATCCCGAACGTGACCTTGTCCAGATCCTTTTCGGACTTGTTCGTGATCTTGTAGACCATGAAGATCGCGTCCTCCGCCAGGGGATTGGCCCACTGGTAGAGCCGAACCTCAGTTTCCAACCCCAGACCCCGACGGGTCGGATCACTCGGGAATGGCTCGTACGCGAATTCCTTGTTGTTGTAGTCGTTGATGAAGTAGAGGGCCTCTTTGTCGGCGTTGGACGAACCCTGCTGGAGGGCTCCCGGCCAGACGTATTCCTTCAGCGTCTCGTTGTACCAGTCGTCGGGCCAGGAGTCGGGCTTGCCGTCCAGGTCCCGGTCCGGAGCATCCGATGTGGGGATGCGATCTGAGAGTGGGTTGACCACCTGGATCCCCTCGAATGACCCAACGGGCTGAGCACACGGGGTGGGCTGCCATCCCCAGAACTCGCTGCCGTCCGGCGAAACCTCGCCGCCGTTGGACACAATGCCGTCTGACACGATGTGCATCACCCAGATTGGGTTGCCGCTGTCGTCCAGTACCAGATTGCCGTTCTCATCGCGTTGCTGGACGCTCTTGGTATCCTGGTGGCCTACATCCACGACTTCCGCAGCCACAAGGGGCCCGAACTCGTAGCCGTAGCCCAGTCCATTCCAGACGATGTCTGTGATGGTGTTTCCCGGGCTCGATATTGAACCGAAGTTCAGAATCTGGGTGGTGATCCGGTTGCCGTTCAGAATCACATCCCGGCGGGAGGTGATGTCTTCGAAGCAATCGCCGGCAACGCCGGCCTTGGACTGTGATCCCTGGGTACTCAGCCAGCTCCGGAGCTGGCCGTAATCCATTCCACGTTCGCGCGTCTGTGCCTGAGCCAGGTCAGTCTGCAGAATCAGCAGAAGGACAATCGGGGCGAGGCTGCGCGTCATTTTTAGAAATCCTGACATGTTGCGCATCTAAAACGTGAGGGCGGCGCCGACGCGGACCTCGCGTGGGCGGGAGTAATACTGGGGACGCGACTGGTACTCGTCCGGCGAGTGAATACCGGGGAGGCCTAGCTCGAGGGCCTTCTCCCAGGAAGCATACTGGCCGCGCTGTTCGGCAAGCGAGTAGGTGGCGCGGCCCGTGTCGTTGAACACGAAGCGCTCATTCAGGTGATCGAGAAGGTTGAATACCTTGGCGAAAACCCGAATTCTGGATCGGCCGCGGAGGCTGAAGTTCTTCGAAGCGGTCAGGTCCAGCTTGAAATTGCCGGGCTTGCGCTCTTGATTCGGAAGCTGGTCAATCTTCTGATCAATCAGCAGCGGCGTGTACGGATAGCCGGTGGTGTACTGAGTGATCATTCCCACGCTCCAGGAGCCGGGATTGGTCAGCGTCACGGTGCTGGAAAACGTGTGCCTGACGTCGAAGTTGAGCGGAATGATCTCCAACTCGTTCTCGCGCCCAGACAGCGTGTTGAAGAAGAAGGCATCAGAGTCGGTCCGGTTGCCCTCGGCCACCTGAAAGGTGTAGTCCAGCGTGCCTGAGAGGAAACCGCTGCGGGCCCGCCGCTTGGTCAGGGCAAAGGTGACACCCTTGACGTTGGCGTAGTCCCGGTTGAGCTGAATGCTGTACTGGTCCTGCCCGGCAATCGTGGAGAACCGGATAGTCTGGGTAGCCAGATAGTCGCGAATGTCCTTGAAGAAGCCCGTGATGTCGAAGGCCAGCGTGCTGGTCAACTGTTGCTGCAGTCCGATTTCGTACTGGACTGTTCGTTCCGGCTTCAGGTTGGTATTGCCGTAGAGCGTCCCGCCGACCGGAAATTCGAACTCCGGGTTCACATACATGGACCGCAGTGATGGCATCTGCGCGAAGTGGCCGTACGAGAAGTGGATGATGCCCGTGTCGGTGATCGGGAAGCTGACGCCCAACCGGGGAAGGATCAGGTTCTTGGACTCGGCCGTGGCCAGATCCTGCTCGAAGTCCTCTACGAAAGGATCCAGCAGGTTGGGCACGTACTGACCGTGCGGATTGAAGTGCTCATAGCGAAGTCCTAGGTTGATGATGAAGTCATCAAACTCCAGCTTGTCCTGCGCGAAGAGACTGAGCTCCGTGACGTTTTGGTCAGCGTAGATGTCGTGCGCTGGAGCCGTCACGGCAGGGATGGTCGGGACCTTGTACTGATCGCCGTTGAACAGGATGGCCAGGTTCTGCCGGCTCAGGCGGTGCAACTGGAGGTCAAACCCAATCTTGGTCTCGTGGATGATGCCCATCTGCTTGGTGGCATCGCCCTTGACGCGAAGTGATTTGGCCGACTCCTTGACATAGCCCTTCTGGTCTCCGCCGAACAGAAAGTTGTTGCCCGGGAAGCCCACCACGCCGCCGCTCGATACGTAGAACGGGAAGGGGACCTCATCGAGCGAATTGGCTAGAGGGATGTCCTCGTCTGCAACCGGAATGTCGTCCAGTTCATGGAGGAACGACTTTGCACGGTTGATGGCATAGGATGCCCGAAGCGTGTAGAACGTCCTGTCATCCAGGGTCTGCGTCCAGTGGATGCTGTGATTAAAGCTCCGGTCACGGAAGCTCGACACTCCGTCTGGGTTGAATCGGTAGGCGAAATTGAAACCCTTTGACTGCGATCGGTCTGCCAGGAATGAATACTCCAGTTTGGCGTTCCGCAGCGGTCTAGTCGACAGCTTCGCTATCAAGTTGCCTCCCTTCGACGGATTCATGTTGACGGGGGTGTTCGGGATCTCGTCGCCCTCGCCATACTCGTACCAGGGCTTGCCGTGGAGCTCATAGTACCAGGCCGGACCATTGTAGTCGGGAATGAACTCCTGAATCGTCTCCATCAGGCCTACGTCGCCGTTGAAGTTGGCGGAGTCTGACGGTAGGTGCTCGCGGCGTCCCCAGATGTAGCCTTCGCTCTCGTCCATCCGGCCAGACAGGAAGAAGTTGATCTTCTTGGCGAAAGGCAGCGGCCCACTGAGCGTGGCATCCAGTGTATAGACGCCCATTCGCCCCGCTTCCGAACTCATGAAGCCGGGCGAGAGGTAGAGGGATTCGTGCTTGGTAAATGTGTCCCCACCATAGAAGGACAAGGAGCCTTCGTAGCGCTGGCCGCCTTCCTTGGTTACCAGATTGACGATACCGCTCATGGCCTTTCCGTATTCGGCGTTAAAGGCTCCCGAGATGACGGTCATTTCCTGAATGGCATCCGTCGAGACCGAAGTCGCCAGTCCATTCGTACTGAAGGGATTACCGACGCTCATGCCATCTACCAGGTAGGCCACCTCATTCGATCGACCACCACGGATGTGGATCTCGCCGCCGGGACCCGTGGTCACGCCTGCTTGCGTGACCAGAACCCCGAAGAAGCTCTCAACCGGCAGCGCGGCAATTTCCTCGGCGACGATGGTCTTCTTTGAGGCCGTTAGGTCCTTTTGGACCAGGGGGCGCTCCGCCGTCACGATGATTTCCTGACCCTGTATGACCTCCTCACTCATTCGAAGGTCATATCGTGTGGTCTGGCCTGTGGCTACACGGATACCGTTGATGCGCTGGCCGGCGAACCCGATGTAGGAGAACAAAAGCGTGTAATCGCCCGGGCGGACGTTCACGATGATGTAATTCCCGTCCAGGTCGGTGACCGTTCCCTGCGTGGTGCCGTCGATGATGACGTTGACACCGATCAGCGGCTCTCGGGTTATGTCGTCAGTGACACGGCCCGCGATCTTGCCCACCTGGGCACTGACCGAGGGGACGATGAGGAGTGCGAGGACAAGTGGAACCCAAAGGCGTTTCATGCTCGATTTCAGGGGATGCTCAGTCTGGGAAATCTAGCCCGATCTAGAATCAAATACCGGGCAAAACGATGGGCCAAAAAAGGGGGAGAGGCTGCGCCCCTCCCCCTTTGATAACCACATATGAGCCGGACGGCTACTTCAGGAGCACCATGGTCTTGCTCTGACGGAAGTTGCCGTACTCAAGGGCGTAGAGGTAGGTGCCACTGGCAACCTGTGCTCCGACCTCGTTCGTACCGTCCCAGGTGAATTCGTGCGTACCAGCGGCCATATGCCGACTGGAAGCAATCGTCTTCACAACACGGCCAGCGACATCGTAAACGCGCACTGAAACCGTCTTGTCCAAGGGCAGCGTCAGGGTGAAGCTGGTCGAGGGGTTGAACGGGTTCGGATAGTTTGCCGAGAGCTTGTAGTCGCTCGGCAGCACAATGCGAGTGTCCTCTACGAAGACGTTTGTGCCGTCACCTGAGAGAATGCGCATAAATACGCGGTTCTCGTTCGGACGGACAGACGTGACCGATCGGGTGGTGGTGCTATCGGCAGGGTTGAAGACTTCGGCGTAGGTATAGAGGGAGTCATCGACGCCCTGGATACCGATGGCCACTTCCGCCATGCCGTCACCGTCCACATCGCCCAGGAAAGCCAGCTTGCTGGTGAATTCACCACCCTGGTCACCGCTCTCGCGATACTCGGTAATCACACCAGCGGAGTCGCGAACTACCAGGTCGAACGCATCAAGAGCGTCGTTTGGGAAGTTGATACGGCGCGG
>JBLFXH010000099.1:0-11326 GCA_047611125.1 Rhodothermales bacterium | reverse complement strand
CCACCTCCGTCATATTGACGATGGGATTGCGCAGCACACCCAGGTGTTCGATCTCCACCTCGATGTCGTCTCCGTGCTCCATCACCCGGCGCGCTCCCGGAACACGGCCAACCGTACCCGTAAAGATCAGGTCACCGGGCTGAAGCGTCATATACCGGCTGATGTAGGCGATGAGGTTGGGAACGTCGTTGGCCAATTCGCTGGTTCGACCGGACTGCACCACCTCTCCGTTCAGGCGGACCGCAACGGCCAGATCCAGGAAGTCGACCCCGGTGACAATGGCTGGGCCTATGGGTGCCCACGAGTCGGTGCCTTTCGAGATGAGCCGTGTCGGCTCCTCGACGCCATTGCGTTCTCCGTACCAGGTGTTCTCGCTAAAGTCGTTGCCGACGGTGACGCCAAATACGTGCTCCATCGCACGCTCGACTGGGATGTGTCGCCCTCCCTTGCCGATGACAAGCACGAGTTCGCCTTCGTAATTCAGGTTGCTCGCCTCCGGTGGCAGCTCCACGGCATCGCCCGGACCTCGCAGGCTTGTGGGCATCTTGGCGAAGAAGCGCGGGTTCGCGACCGGCCCAGTCCGCCCGGCACCCATCGTATTGATGGCGATGCCGATGACCTTGGGCACATGTGCAGGATCGATGGGCGAGAGGAGTTTGACGCCCGCCCTTGAGAAGGTCCGACCGGTCCGTGTGCCCGGCGCGAGCAGGTCATACCCAGAGAGCTCATAGACGGTGCCCCCCACGAGTTCTCCGTAGGCCAGGGTATTGCCCGATTCGAATCGGACGTAGCGGTGAATGTCCTGCGCTATAGCAGGCATGGCGGCAATCAGCAGAGCCGCAAGTAGGGAGAGGCGCGTCTTCATTTTGGCGGGAGGGAATTCAGTCGAGGGAGTGCAGCCCCGTGTGGGCATCGAAAAATCGGGCGCTGCCGGTCAGTCAGGCAGCACCAGGGCAATCAACTCGGCAGGATGATCGGGTGCCGAGGCGATGGACAGCAGGATGTACTGCCGCCCATCGTGCATGAAGCTCATCGGCGCCGTGTTGGTGGTCGCGGGGATGTCTATGCGTGCCAACTCCTGGCCAGATGCTTTGTCCACAGCGTGCAGGACGGGGTCACCGGAACGCCCTTCGCCGTAGAGGAGGAGCGACCGAGTCACCAGAACGTTGGCATGAGACCGCTTTCCGGTAGTGGGCAGGTCCACGCCTTCTAGGGCCGGGTGATTGGTGATGGAGTCCGGGGTGTCCCCGTTGGGAATAGTCCACGCCAGCGTGCCGCTGTTGAGGTCAAGAGCGACCACTGAGCCGAAGGGGGGCTTCAGAAGAGGCAGTCCTTGAGGCCCTCGAATTCCGCCGGGACCGAGTGAGACATAGGCCGATTCGGACGGTCCTCGAATCGTACGGTCCTCTCCCTGAATCAGCGCAATGACACTATGTCCGCGCTCTGTGGCCACGTAAAGAATACCGGTCTCAGGATCGACAGCGGAGCCCCCAGGAATATTGGCTCCACCATTGGCGCCCGGGACGACGAATGTGCCGCTGGTCCCATCCGGGTGATTGGCTAGCGAGGGCGGCGTGTAGAGTCCGCCCATCCGGTACCGCGACGCCAGCTCAATGGCCTGCGCCTTGATCTCAGGCGTGAAGTCGATGAGGTCATCCTCGGTGATCCCCTGCAGTTCGAACGCCGGCGGCCTGGTGGGGAACGGCTGGGTCGGCCAGGCCTCCTCACCGGGCGCATCGGCCGCGGCCACGGCCCGCTCCTCCATCGGCCACACGGGCTCTCCGGTCTCGCGATTCAGGACATAGGCAAACCCTTGTTTGGTGGTCTGCACCACGATGGGAACGCGCTCGCCATCCACCGTGACGTCCATCAGTTTGGGAGCATTCGGCGTGTCGTAGTTCCAAATGTCGTGATGCACCATCTGGAAGTGCCAGCGACGCTCGCCGGTCTGGACATCCAGCGCGATGAGGCTGGTCCCGAACAAGTTTTCGCCGAGTCGTTCGCCGCCGTAGTAGTCATTGGTTGGCGTATCGGTGGGGATGTAGACCAGTCCAAGCTCCGAATCAGCCGAAAGCGGCGCCCAGGCGGAGACGTTTCCACTGTACTTCCACGAATCGTCCTCCCAGGTGTCCTTACCAAATTCGCCCTCTTGGGGGACCACGTTGAAGCGCCACTTCATCATCCCGGTCTTGACGTCATACCCGCGAATGTGCCCCGGGACGTTCTCCTTCCGATCGGGGTAGTAGCCACGATCATGCGAGTTTCCAACCACGATCACGCCGTTGACCACGATCGGCGGAGACGAGGAGGTGATGTCTCCTGAATCGAGAATTCCGCGGTCCGCATCGACCGGGTAATCGCCCATCCCGAGGTGGAGATCAACGATGCCGTTCATCCCGAAGTGGGGTACCGGCTGCCCGGTGTCGGCATCGAGCGCCACCATGTAGTAGCCGGGTGTAATCAAGAAGATGGTCGGTCTCCCATCTACCTCTGCGTAGGCCACGCCCTTGCCATAGTTCTTCCGGGTCGAGGCCTCCCACCGCGGGTTCTCCCGCATTCGCCACATCCACAGCGTCTCTCCCGTCTCGGGATCCAGGCAGACGGCCGTCCGCCTCTCCCCTGCGACCGTGTACAGCTTTCCGTTCACATACAGCGGAGTCGCGCGGTAGATGTACTGCGCGGACGGTCCGAAGCTGTTGGCGCTCCATCGCCATGCAATCTCCAGGTCCTCGAAATTATCGGCGTCCACCTGATTGAGTGGCGCATAGCGGGCTTGCCCTTCATTGCCCCCCCAGTGGGTCCATTCGACGTTCTGGGCCGATGAGGGTGCACCGAGGAAGGCACCGAGGAACAGGAGGGAGAAGATCTGCTTCATAGGGCCGGATTTCTTGGCTGCCATCAAATGTATTCGGTGGCAGGGGTTGAGTACACCCCTTTTTCCGCTGAATCCACCGGCGGGGTTTGTCGTAGACTCGTCCGAAGCGCACCTCCCTCCCCTTATGCCCAATCAGATCCGCTACGACGAAGCTGCCATAACCGAAATTTTTCGGCAGGCAGCGGAGGCGCAGACCGAAGCCCAGAACAAGGCCGACTCAACTAACGGCCTGACGCTAGAGGAGCTGCAGGAGATTGGTGCTACGGCGGGGTTGTCGCCGGAGTTCGTCACCCGCGCGGCGGCCAATATGGCCAGACAGGTTGAGGAGCCGGAGGCGCCAACCTTTGCGGGGATTCAGATTGGCGTGCGCCGATCCGTAGCGCTGCCGGGGCCGATTTCCGAGGAAGACTGGGCTCTTCTGGTGTCCGACCTCAGAACCACGTTCAGCGCACGGGGCAAGATTCAGCAGGCGGGAGAGCTTCGGGATTGGCACAACGGCAACCTGTACGCCAACGTGCAGCCTGATGGCGACGGCTACCGGCTCAGCATGGGGAGCCTCAAGGGTAGCACCCGTGAGTTTGTGGCCAGCGGTCTCGGCCTTTCAGTGATGGCCCTGGTCGGCGCGTTGGTCGTGCTCGGCACGGGAGTGGATTGGTCCGGAATGATTGCGCTGCTATTTGTCTTCGGCACGGCGGTCGCCCTAGCCGGAATCCCGCTGCTCCAGTTACCCTCTTGGAGAGCCACGAGGGAAGATCAGATGGAGGCGATTGGGCGTCGAACGGTAGCCAGGATGGAGGAGCCGGCAGCGCGAACTGCGGCCAGCAATCGGGCGGTAGAAGCATCAGCCCGGCTGGATTTGGCCGAAAGTGGCGGCTTTGCGCCGGGCGCCGAGACGTCAGCGGGCGCAGATCGGGAGCGTGCCTAGGAGTCCCCCTCCGGTAGCGGCATCTCAATCAGGATCTGCTTGAGACGTCTAACAGATCCAGGCAGTTTGTCCTCACCCGCCTTCAGCCCATTCATCTGAAGCAGAAAGGCGATGACGGCGGCATACTCGCTAGAGCGCAGGCTCCCCGGAGAATCCTCCGGCATGGTCGAGCGAATCTCATCGAAGAGCACATCGGCCGTTTGCCCAGACCAGCCTGGCAGGAAGCCCTCAAGGAAATCCTCGTACTGGTGACACTCCCCGCAGACTATCGTAAAGATGTCTTGCCCTCTCAAGGCCTGCTCAGCCGTGAATACGCCCGTCCTAGTCGAAATCGGTTCGAGGGGCACATCCTCCGCAGCATCCTGCGCGGCCGCAGATAGCGGAAGAAGGCTGCAGATGATGAGGGCGAATCGCATGGCGGAAGTTACGGTCCGGCGAGTCTCACCTGCCAGTCCGAAACGGCGAAGCCGGAAGCCCGGCACCGTTGTAGAGATTCGCGCCGTCCGGGTTGTCCGCCCACGCGTAGCGAACGTACAGAGGCTCAGCGACCCCGGGTGCCGACAGGAGTACGGTACTACCTTCAATCCGGCCCTCCGCCCACCGAAACGCACCCTCCGCTCCGGCCAGCGCAAAGCCGCCAACAGGACCGCCGCGCGCCTGCAGGCCCCTTGCAGAGGAGAACCGAACCAGGACCTCGCTTCCACGGAGTTCGTGCCGGACATAGACTGGTCCCGAGTGAACCACCGGTTGCCCGTAGGCAAAGGCTCTGGCCGCCAGTGACAATCGGAGACCCACGTCCTGCTTGTTGCGCGGGTGGATGTCGTCAGCCTGCCCGATATCGATAATGACGGCCTCGCCCACGTTCTCTAGGGCGAGCGCCGCCGACTGGGATTCGCGCAGAATGGCCCAACTACTCTCGGTGGGCTCGGCCGAGGGTGCCATAAAGTTGGCCAACTGAACGAACAGAAACGGCGCCTCGGGGGCCTGCCACAGCTCACGCCATCGCTGGATCATTGCCTTGAATTGGTCTGCATAGAGGGGAGCATCGTCGAAACTGGCGTTGGACTCACCCTGGTACCACAGAAAACCGGTTACCGGGAAGTTAATGATCGGATGGACCATCTGATTGTAGAGCAGGGTC
This sequence comes from Rhodothermales bacterium, assembly GCA_047611125.1. GTDB lineage: Bacteria > Bacteroidota > Rhodothermia > Rhodothermales > UBA10348 > JABDJZ01. Next base: position 6,385 of record JBLFXH010000099.1, on the reverse strand, counting down.
GGCACCTGGTTCTTTCGCGACCCGGAGGCAAACTCGGCCTTTCCAATCCGGTATTTCCACTCGCCAGCCAAAGGATGGACGGTGGTCCCGGTATCGAGTCTCACGTCCTCGTCAGCACCATGAACCCCTCCGGCCCCACCGGTATCCACCACGCGCACGGTGATCACATTTACTCCCGCTCGCAGAATCCCCTGGGGTACCTCGTACTGACGAAGGACATTCCAGGCGCCTTCTAACCCTCCGACTCGCGTTCCGTTGACCCAGGTCTTATCGGAGTCGTCGATGGCCGCTAGCCGAAGAGTGGACCGAGAGGCCGCTTCGCCCGCCGTCAGGGTGACATGCTTCCGAAACCACACGACCCCATCCAAGCTCTCCAGTCCGGCGGATTCCCACTGGCCCGGGATGGGCATCACGTCCCATCCGGTTTCGTCAAGATCGGGCCGTGCCCATATGGCATCGCCATCCACTAGCCCTGCATCGGTGGTCGGCACTTCTCCAAAACGTCGAGCCAGACGCGCCTTGAGGGAGTCCACTCCAGACTGCTCGGCCCGGAGGAGTTCTTCCAATTCAGCCTCCGTCATGTCAAGCGACTCGGGATCCATCCACGGCTCGATGCGAGAGCCGCCCCAACTGGTGTTGATGATCCCTATCGGGACCGGGACGTTGCGCCTGAGTTCTCGCGCAAAGAAGTAGGCCACGGCCGAAAAATGGCCCACCTCATCCGGCGTGGCTGCGCTCCACGCTCCCCCGGCCAGTTCTTCCTGCGGCTGGTATGCCCAGGTCAGCGGCACCTTGAACTGCCGGATGGCCGGGTCATTCGCCGCCGCAATCTCCGCGGCTGCGTTATTCGAGTTGGCGACGATCCACTCCATATTGGACTGGCCGGAGGCCACCCAGACGTCCCCGTAGATGAGATCCGAGATAGTGACGACCGCCTCGCCGGCGGAGATCGTCAAGGTATGGGGACCGCCCGCTGAGCGGGGCTCCATTTTAATGCGCCACCTGCCAGAGGCGCCCGTCTGAACGCTGTGCTCCTCATCGTCTAGCCGCACCGTCACCTCAGTCCCGGGAGGCGCGATCCCCCAGACGGGGAGCGCCGAGGCCCGCTGGGCAACCATGCCGTCCTGGAAGATCCTGGCTACACGGAAGGAGGTGTCCGCCGGCGGCATCAAGGGTTCGCTGGGCGAGCAGGCCGCGACTATGACAGCCGCCAGAACTAGTAGAGCTATAGGAAAAAGACGCATTCGATCATGGAGTTAGGCACAACAGGATCTCCATAATCGAGAATCTGTCGGTAGCGAACCCGGTCGGGCGGCCAATGCGCAGGTGGTGGGCCACCGAAGGCGTCTCAGGCGCCGCTCTGGAGAACACTCATCCGCACCCTGGCGCCTGATACCGATTCCAAGAGCGGCACCGCCCTGCGTTCGGTGTCCCATTCCTCCACGGTGGCATCGCCGTCTGTAGACAGCAGAATCTCCATGCCACGTAATCCCCAGTCGGTGACCTCGACATTGGTCACCGTACCACGCCGACCCCGCTCGAGGTATTCGGCCATCCGTAAAAATGCCGACATCCAGCGTAGCGCGGGGACGTCCGCCTCTTCAAGAATCCGCCGATAGCCTCCGGGTGTGGGAGTGCCTTTTCGATGGTACCGAGTCAAGAGGGCAATGAGGGCGGTTTCCCTTGCCGTATACCCAGGTAGACCGTTAAGCGTGATCAAATACTGCGAGTGCTTATGGTGGTCGTGGTAGCCAAGGACACTTCCAACGTCGTGGAGAAGAGCTGCGGCCTCAAGCAGTTTCCGATGCGACGCATCCAGCCCATGTCGCCCTACGAGGTCATCGAACAGCCGCGTGGAAAGATGCCGAACTCGCTCTCGGTGATCCCCATGCAGTCCGTATCGACACGCGAGACTGTCCACGGAAAGCACGCGAAGGTCCTCCCCTTTCGGAGGCGTCTTACCATGAAGATGGTCGAGCAGCAGCCCTTCGCGGAGGCCGTTGACCGAAGTATGGCAGCCGGCTGCACCGACTCGCCGCATCACCTCCTGAAGCACCAAAGACCCGGCCGGGAGGATGTCCGCGCGGTCCGGATTTAGGCCGGGAATCCGAGCTCGATTGGCCAGACTCACCGACAGCATCTTCTCCACCAGTTCGTCCACCCGCTTGGCCGAAATCTCAAACCCGCGAAGCGTCGGGAGCGGCCAGTCAATATGGGCGTGCTCCATGTAGCCCAAATTTCGGATCGAGCCCCCGAGCCCGGCCATTTCCTCTCCAGGAGTCAGCGCGGCCAGCCATTCAACCGTGTCAAGCTGTTCGTTGACGTGCGCCCGCAGGGCCTCGACCTCGTCGCCAGTCGGGGTATCCGACATGCGGAAGAGTTCGGTAAGGCGAAGGGCACCGAGTGGGAGTGAAACGCCATCGAGCCAGCGCCCGTCTCGCACACGACTGATCTGCGCGCTGCCGCCGCCGATGTCCACTACAATACCGCTCTCTAGAGGCACTTCTCCGAGGACTCCCAGAACTCCGAGCCGGGCCTCCTCCTCGTTGGACAGCACACGCAGGTCCCAGCCCGACGCCTCCTTGGCGCGCTTCAGGAAATCAGCCCCGTTGCCGGCATCCCTAACGGCGCTGGTGGCCGTGGCGATGACGGTGTCTACCCCAATGTTGTCGCAAAATCGGCGAAACAGTCGCAGTACCGCAATGCCGCGTTGGACCGCCTGGCGTGCCATGCCGCCGGCCGTCATTCCGGCGCGCAGTCGCACAACTTCGCGAATCTCGTCCTCCAGATACCAGCCACCTGCACCAAGGAGGCGAAAGACCACCAGGCGAGCCGTGTTCGACCCCATATCGATAACAGCGACTCTACCTTCGGACATGCACTCTGACTCGGTTGCGGTGGCACCAAGGTAACCCGAGGGCTAACTTTTCCGTAGCATTCGCAGACTAACCTCCCCCCGCCCGATGGAAGACCTGCTCGGTTACGTGTTCGCCTATTTCTGGGTCTGGATTCCGCTGGCCGGTATCGCGGCCGGTTCATTCAGCGAGTGGCTGAAGCACAAAGAGAAGACGGCAAAGCTCACCGCATCAACGGCCGGGCTCGAGGATGTCACCTTGACCCTCGCCTCAGAGAATAAAGATCTCCGACGCCGGATTCAGAATCTGGAAGCCATCGTCACGCACGAGGTCTGGGAAGCGGCGCAGAGTAACGCCGGCCCGGCCATCAAGGCGGAGCGGATTGACGCAGCTTTGCTGACGCCAGAGCCGAGTGACCAGGACCGGGCCGCGCAGCTAGCCGGGAGGCTGAGGAGTTAGCCCGCGCTACTTCCTCTCGAAGTAGAACAGTCCGCCCGATACGCCTCCGACGAACAAGTCTTCGTCTCCATCTCCATCCATGTCGGCGAACTCTGGCGTGGCCAGAACAGGCGTGGGAATATCAAGCGCACCGCGTGCCTCAAAGACCGGCTCGCTAACGGACCCAGTGTTCTCAAACCGAAGGATCCCGTCCAGCTCACTACCTATAAACAGGTCCAGGTCACCGTCTCCGTCCCAGTCAGAAAACGTCGGCACGCTACGGCGCCCGATGTCGATGTCCAGATATTCATCTGACACGAGTTCGAAATCTGGCGAGTTCGCAGACCCGACATTGCGGTAGAAATTCAGCGTGCCTGAGGCCTCGCCAATGAATAGGTCCAGATCACCGTCGGCATCGATATCTGCCAGCGTGGGGGCACTGTTGGAGCCGCGCGTCAACTGGAGGTACTTGGACTTCACGTGCGTGTAGCCATCACCGTCGTTACGAAAGTAGGCCACATCCCGGTTCCACTTACCCACCAGCAGATCGATGTCTCCGTCCCCATCCAGGTCACCCGGTGCGACGGTCTGATGGAAGGTGTCGGCCAGGGCAATGATTCCCCGGCCGGCCATGGATGGCGCGTTCGACGAGCCCACATTTTCCCAGAGGTACACCCGGCCCGCGCCGTTGTCGTCCGGGAGGATCTTGTTGGCTACGGTCAGGTCAAGGTCACCATCGCCATCGATATCAAACACTCGAGGGACGCTGTCTGAGCCCACGTCCAGCATTGGAATGAGGCGTGATGTGCGGTTCTCGAAGACGCCGTTCTCGGTCTGCTCGAGGTAGTACAGGTTCTCGACAGTCGAGGAGTTGGCGTTGAACGCTCCGCCGAGGACGCCTACGGCCATGTCCATGTCGCCGTCGCCATCGATATCGCCGGTTGCGGGCGCATTGTAGCCGCTGGTCTCGAGGGCTTCGTTCAGAGGGAAGGGCGTCGGCTCTCCACGCATGGAGGGCTGGGCACAGCTCCCACGATTACGGAGCAGCAGGACGCCAGACTCGAAGAAATCTCCCCAGAACAGATCCTCATCCCCATCGCCATCCACGTCGCCGAAGGTCATGGTATTTGCACCGTGACGCGACTGGCGCTCGCCGATAATTTCAATGTCCTCAAACCGCTCCGTCACTAGTTGGAATCGGGGGACCATCTGGTCGTCATAGCCCACGGCCTCGAGTCGCTTGACCATGCCGGTCACCAAGCCCACGAAGAGGTCCAGGTTGCCATCGCAGTCTATGTCAGTCAGGTTCGGGATGTTCTGCCGATCCGAGAAGAGCGGCGTCCCGTCAGCCATCATCAGGGTATCCACGGCCAGTTCGAAGAGCGGCGCTTCAGCTGAGCCCTCGTTACGGAAGTACCGGATATGGCTGAAACGCTGCTCTGCCATCAGGTCCTGATCGCCGTCCTTATCAACGTCAGCAAATCGGTACCATTCCCCGATGTCTAGATCCTGGTAGTGGTCAGTCCTCCAGATGTAGGCGCCATCGGTCCTCTCGAAGAAGCGGAGCATCCCCGACTCTTCCTGGATGAAAAGGTCCAGATCTCCGTCCGCATCGATGTCCACATACTGCGGGCGCGGGACATTGAATCCGCCCAGGAAGGGCTGCGTCAGCGCCTCGCCTTCCAGGGAAACGAAGGGAAAGGGTCCAACAACGCGCTCAAAGTCCGAAGCGGACTCCGAATTCGAGGAGGTCAGTACGGTAGTCCCCGCGGCACAGCCGGCAAGAACGAATAGGGAGGCAATCGCCAGTCTCATCATCGGGTCACACCGCGGCTGCCGACTCCACTGGGCATGACGCCCACTTCGATCACCTTCGCGATTTCGTTAGTAGCTGTGTCAATAACCACGACCTGTCCCTTGTGAGACATCCCTGCCATGGCACTCATGTCCATCCCTGCCATGCCCGTATTCTGCTGTGAGACATACACGAAGCGGCCGTCTGCCGAGATGGCGCTTCCATGCGGTTGGGCCATTCCCTCACCGGCAATCGTGGCCGATATCTGGCCGGTGCGCGTGTCAACCACGGTCACCGTGTTGGCGCCCTTGTTGGCGAAATAGGCGTGATACCCATCGGCTCCAAATATGGGGTGCCAAGGGCGAGATCCGACCTCGATTTCACTCCGGACCGAAATCTCGGGCAGCGCTGAGAGGTCGAGGAAGAACAGCTTGGAGGTCAACTCACCGCCCACGATGGCCGTATTGCCGTCGGGCGAGATCGCGAACTGAACGAGCGTATTGATCTCGCCCTCGAAATCGTGAAATGTCCCATCGCCCGAAGACTGGTCTAGGACAATCATGCGGTTCTCCGCGAGGCTTGCCGAGAAGACGAAGTTGCCATCGGGCGTCACAGCCAGGGCATGCGGGCGGGGGAAGAACACGTCCACCTCATCTATGTCCATCGATCCACGCGTGATCACGCCAATGCTCTGAGGCGGGTTGACCGCGCTCATGGAGCGTCCCACGTAGATCACGTCATCGGCGTAGTTCAGCGCCATCATCCCAGGCACCTGGAATTCAGCGGAGCCGACCACCTGGTTCGCGCGGTTGAACTTGAGGACCTGGTTGGCGCCGATCATCGACAAGTACCAATGTGATCCGTCAGGCTCGACCACCACGTGGTGCGGCTTGGCGTTCTCGGGGTAGCCCATGGTCTTGAGGTCGACGGTGGCCACCACCTCATTGAGGGCGGTATCGATGACGGAGACTGTGGCTTCGCCCTGATTGCAGACGTAGATGTAGTCAGTACCCGCGTCGGCGGTCATGTGCGAGGCGCTAGCGCAGCCGCTTAGCACGGCAACAGTCAACAGCAGGAAGCTGGGGAAAAAAGCTTTCATCAGTAGAGATGGTGGTTCGGGGTGCCTGACAAAACGGGTCCGGACTGGAGAAGATGCGCCGCGGGTCGGATCAAATCGAACGCGATTTTAAGGAAGAGCCGGGGCGGGATCTGTAGGGGAATCCCTTTTCGCCGTTCCCTGGAGCTGTCGTGCGCCGGCAGCGGCACCGGTCGCGATGCCAAACATGAACATGGGATC
>JBLFXH010000098.1:0-11369 GCA_047611125.1 Rhodothermales bacterium | reverse complement strand
CGCGTCGGTGAAGTGCTCCATCTTCCTGCTCATGTGCCGCACGAGGCTGTGGCTCTGGAGGACACGCTGGACCTGGACATTTTTTCTCCTCCAAGGCAAGACTGGATTGACAAGACGGACGCCTATCTCCGCAAAGACGCCTGACGAATCTCAGGCTTGGGTTCGTCGAGTAGTCGGTCCAAGACATCTCGGAAGCTCCGGGAGTCATAGTCGGCCATGCCGGCTTCGTGGACAGCAATACGGCCATTCCGGTCCACTACGACGGTAGTCGGAATCAACCCCGTCGTGAGCGATTGGGGGATGGGTGACGCCGGTCGCACGGGAGTCAAGCCGTAGCCTTTGCTTTCGAGAAATCGTGTGGCCAGGTCCAGTTCTTCGTCCATGGAAACCATGATGAACTCCACCCGGTCAGTGTAGTCATCGTGTAGACGGGCAATCGCGGGCATCTCTGCCAGGCACGGGGCGCACCACGTGGCCCAGAAGTTGATGAACCTGACTTCGCCGGAAGAGGACCCGGGTGTTCGGACGTCTCCGGCTGCGTCAACCACCGAGAATCGAAGGTCGGCTTCGAGTCGTTGACCCTCCGGTACCAGATCAGGGTTGAAAAGGCCGGTCACCAGCAACACTCGCTGGAATCCTGCCTGTACATGAACAGCCAGGCCAGTGGCGTGGAGCAGTCCCAGCACCAGCAGGCCTGCTACCCACCCGTTTTTCCACCATGGCTGCGTGGGCTTGACGATCTTGTCGGTCTCTTCCATAGGTCCTTACGTTGCGAGCGTCGTTGCCATGTTACAGTCAGACCCCATCAATCTGATCCCGGCTGACGGCCGGCAGGCCGTCGAACGACTGATTCGCCGACTAGGGTGGACGCTGGTTGCGCTTGGCGGTGCCGGATTGGCGGTCTGGTGGGCGGGTGGAGAGTGGTTGGTCAGAGAGTGGCTGGGAGCGGATCTTTCTCGGGCACCTGCCCTGATAAGGCTGCACGCATCTCTGGACCCGGAAGTTCGCGATCTGGACTATTTCCTCGCCATGGCGCTCCCCGCTGGGACGCGCCTGTTCGCGCTGACTGGCCTGGCGGGAGTGGTACTGGCCCGGTCGCGGTGGTCGATCGCTCTGGCGCGGCTTTTCGAACGAAAGGCGGACTGCCGAGACCTGGCCTTTTTCCGGGTAGTCGTGTTCCTGTCGCTGGCCGCGTACACCCAGCCTGCGGAGATTGGGCGTTTTGCGGACCTGCCCCCAGATCTACTTCTGGCACCAGTAGGATGGGGCTGGTTGCTTGGCTTCATGCCGCTGAGTTCAGTTTGGGCGGTGCCACTCGCCTGGCTACTGATCGGAGCCTCCCTTGCGGCGGCCGTTGGGTTTCGTCCAAGAGTGACTTCCTGGCTGGCCGTCGGCCTGGGCGTTGTGGTCCTGGGAATCCCGCAGTTCTACGGCAAGATCAACCACTTTCATCATTTGATCTGGTTCACAGCCATTGTGGCCGCATCGCCGGCCTGGGACGTCTGGTCACTCGGGGCCTGGCGGACTCAAGCTTCCGGCGCCGTGTCCCCAACCGGGCAGCGAACGGGCAGCGCCTCTTGCGGGCTTCACTACGGAAGGCCGCTAGTCTGGGTCTGGCTGCTCATCGGCTTGATCTATTTCTTCCCGGGCCTCTGGAAGGCTGCCGTAGATGCCGCGGCCTGGATGGACGGCAGCGCCATGGCTACCATGCTGCACGCGCAGTGGTTTCGGATGGACGCTGTCCCGCCAATCCGGGTGGACTTAGGCGGTCTGAGCATGTTGGCCGGAAGTGCCGTTCTTGTTTTTGAGATAGGGTTCATTTTTGCCCTGGCGAGTCCAAGCTCGAGGGCCGTTTTCGTCCTGGGTGCGGCCCTGTTTCATCTCGGGGTGTTTCTTCTGGCAGGAATAAATTTTTGGTCGCTGGCTGTTTGCCTTGTGGCGTTCATCCCAGTTGGGTATCTGGTGGACCGCCTGCGTGGGGTGCCGCCGGAAGGGGCGGCCCCGGCTCCACCGCCGGCCGCGGGCCGGCACCCCGACCTGCGCGTAAACCGTCTGGGCGCTGTGCTGGTAGGACTGATGCTTATGGCTGGGCTCACTGGACTCGACACATGGCCTGTGGCCGTGTATCCCACGTTCGCCGGGATTCCAGACCACCTCTACGCGACCCTCATGCTGGAGACCTCCGATGGCGAGCGGATCGATCCCTACAGATCCGGCGGTCTGCGCTCCGCATTTGGACAGTCCCGAATCATGGGCCTGGCCTGGCAACTAGGTCGTGTGGGTGAAGACTCGAAAGGTCGCGCCCGTTCCGTCCTCGAGGCGTTTGCCCCGTTCGACAGTCGCCTGGTCCCGGGTGATTCGGTGGATGTCCTCGTGGTACATCTGGATATTCGGCCGGAGTCGCGACGGGAAATTCGAAGTATCCGGCTTGGTCGTTTCGCGGTTGGCGATGGCTCTCCCGGCGTGAGTCCGCAACTCCAGCGCTGAAATGTCGTCGAGTCATCAAGTACTACTCCTCCGGATTCTGGATGCCTGATTCTGTCGACGCCATTGCCAACGCACTTGCCGAGATCGAGGCCGCCGCAGCCTCCGCGCGCAGAGGTGACTCGCGTGGCCGCAAGGACCGCGATCGAAAGGGGGGCGGCCCGACATTCCGACCCGTTCGCTGGCTACTGATCGGCGTCGCAGCATTCCTCCTCCCGTTCTGGGTGCTGATTCTGGGAGCGACCATTGCGGCCGAGACGCTGGACCTCGGACCATGGAGTTCACTGGCGGTGGCTGGAGTTGCCACGGCCAGCCTCATCGCAGTCTACGTTTGGACCGTCGCCAGAAAGCTGGGCTCGAGTCCGGGCAGCTGGATCCCCAAGCTCAGCCTAGCTATCGTGGGCGCTTACTGCATCTACGGACTGGTCTTTATCTCTCCGCAAAGGCTGAAGGATCCTGAGATCGGAGCGACCTACACGTCGCTACATCCGGTCATCAGACTGTCGTTGTCTACGCTGATCCTCGTGGATTCCGGGGCCGTGGTGACCGATGCCGCGCGGGTGCCCGAGGACTACGCTGGGATGGGTTTGCCGGTGAACGAGCGATCGCTGCATTTTCGCCAATCGGACGGCTTTGTATATGCGGTGGACCTCAGGACCAGGGGGCGTCCAGAGTGGCTGACGGCCCTGACAACACTCTATATGCGTTCAGTTGGGCTTTCGGTGCTGCGCCATCTGGGCACCGCAGACCATCTGCACGTCTACCTGAAGCCTCGCTAGGCCGCGTGTTCGGTGGTCAGTCCCGCGCGGCTCAGCATGAGATTCCGCTCCTCCACGAGAATGGGCTGGATCCGGCCGAATTCGGAACTGATGGTTCTTACGAACGGCTCCAGTTCGGCACGCCTTGCTTCTCCTAACGCAGAGACCTCGAGCGCCTTGCAGAGGGCTGCGAGTCGCATTAGGCCGATGAACTGACAACTGGACTTCAGCGTCCGGGCAGTCCTGTGTACGCCCTTGGTATCGTCGCGCCCCAACTGGTCCTCCAGCTTTCCGAGGAGGGTGGGACCGGTCCGGATGAAGCTGGTGAGTAGCTCCGCCATAAAGGCCGGCTCATCACTGTGAGCGGACTGCATGAGCTTGCGAAGGGAGGACCTGATGTCTCCGTCGCTCGGTCCGCCGTTGCCCTTCGAGTCGCTCTGGGCGCTGCGAACGGAGTTCAACTCCTGAACGAGGGCCTCGAGATTGATGGGCTTGATCAGGCAGATGTCCATTCCGGCAGCCAGGCACCGGTCGCGCTCCGCAGTGGCAGTGGACGCGGTCATTCCGATCAGGCGCGGCCGCTGACTTTCGTATGGGCTGCGACTGATGATGGCTTCGGCGGTCTCAGGGCCGCTCAGGCCCGGCATCCGAACGTCCAGAATGACGCAATCGTAGTGCGTGTGGAGCAGAGTCTCGAGAGCCGCATCGCCAGTCCCGACCACGTCGGCATGATGTCCCAGCCGTTCAAGGATTCTGAGCATCACCTTCTGGTTCACAGGATCGTCCTCTGCAACGAGAATGCTGAGTGGGTCCGCGGACTGGGAAAGCCGGCCGTCCAGTGTGGCGGACAACTCCAGTTGGTCGTCCTCGCCGTCGATGCCGCGCAGCAAGGCCACGACAAGGCGGTCCCGTTTGATGGGTTTCTGGAGGAAGACCGAGCGGTAAGGCCTGTCATAAACAGGTGCCGCGGTCAAAGAACGGACCAGAATGAGGGGAGTCGGATTATCCGAGTCAAAGGAACGCACGCGGCGCGCGAAGACCACCGAATCCTGACCGAAGTGGGTGAGACTGACCACCGCTGCATCGTAGGTGTCAGGATCGCGAAGGAGTCCAAGGGCCTCGTCCACGGATCGCGTCGATGTGGCACGAACGTCTACGGATTCCAGCAGCCTCATGGTCAGGCTACGCGACCTGTCGTTGTCGTCCAGAACCAGAACCCTGCGGCCCTCTAGCTTCGGCAGGAGCTCTTCAACCGGCGAAGGGATTCTCGTATCGGAGATGTCCGCGATAATCGTGAAGTGGAAGGTGGAGCCATGACCAGGCATGGACTCGACCGACATGCTCCCACCCATTCGCTCGACCAAGAGCTTGCTGACGGCAAGACCGAGCCCGGATCCGCCCAAGCGCCGTGAGGTCGACGTGTCGGTCTGGTAGAAAGGTTCAAATAGTGACGCCTGCTTTTCGACCGGAATCCCGATTCCGGTATCGGTCACAGCAAAATGGAATCGATAGGACGCGCCTTCCAGCTGCTTGGCTTGGACGGTAACCTCAATCTCACCTTCCTCGGTGAACTTGACAGCATTGGTGAGCAGGTTTACCAGAATCTGGCGCAGGCGCGGGTCGTCCGAGATGAGGACGTCCGGCACCTGGGAGTCGATCTGGTAGAGGACCTCGAGCTTCTTCTCAGCTGCCCGAAGAGCGACGAGATCGAGCGCGTCTTCGACCACCGATCTGAGCGCAAATTCGCGTTGCTCGAACTCAAGGCTCTCCGACTCAATCTTAGAGAAGTCCAGAACGTTGTTCGCGATGGAGAGGAGGCTCTCGCTGCTGATCCTGATCGTGTCGACAAAGTCGCGCTGTTCCGCATCCAACTGGGTATCCTGAAGCAGGCTGGTCATGCCTACAATGGCATTGATCGGCGTGCGCAATTCGTGGCTCATATGGGCCACAAAGACATCATGGTTGGCGGGGGGCTGGTCAGGCTCGGCGCTAGGCGCAGCCAGTGCAGCTGCGGGAGTCGCTACCGGCGGAGTCTCTGCCTCTACCTCGATATTGGAGAGGGCCGCGCCAACGGAACCGTCCAGAACGAAGCCCTCGATGTACATAACGCGGCCCTGGTCGTCCCGCATGGCGCGGGCCGTCTCAGCAAGGTCCAACACGTTGCCGTCGGCTCTCTTCCATTCGGCCGAATGGTTCTTGACTTCGCCCACGGCTCCGATAGCCTTGGAGAATGCCGAACGCTTTTCGCAATCAGGAAAGGCGCGCTTCGAGAACGCACCACGGAGTGCGGCGAGGGAAGGGTAGGCTAATGCCTGGGCAAGGGGTTCGTTGGCCGCGATCAGCCGTCCCTCGGCCGAGACTCGATACCAGCCGATGCCAGCCTGCTGAAGGACTTCGCGATAGGTGTGCAAGCCTTGCTCCGCCGCTCCCAGCCGGGCCCGTGCGGTCTCGGCTTCGAAGTCCAAGTCTCGGAGTTCCTCGATAAATTGCGAGCGCGACTTCCAGATCAGAAAGGCGCTGAATCCGGTTGCTGCGGCGGGAAGCAAGAGGGCGAAATGTCCAACCGTCGCCAGTTCTAACGTCCCAAGTAAGAGAGCCCACACAGCCAGAAAGCCCACCGTAACGGCGGCCAGAAGGATTAGGCTGACCCGGAGAAGGGATCCCGCGTCGGAGTCGCGACCCTTCATTTCCCATTCCGAGCGGGATTCGGTGGCTACGCCGGATTCGACTTCAAGCAGTTCCATGGAGACGGAGTTTCACTTCTATTCTCCGTCTCTATCGGCTACTCAAGCGTTCTCTATAGGCTGCCAGCACGCGTACTTGTGACGTTCTAGAGGTTTAGAGTCAGTCCGTCTGTCGCGATCACCAATTCGATTCCTCGAGAATCTAGCTGTCTACGCCATGCGGCGGCCCTGTTGGCAAGATCAGCGTCGGTGGTGGCGGGGTCGTGGTGAAAGAGGGCCACCCGCGAGACTGAAGCCGCGATAGCCAGGTCAATGACCTGTTGGGCGGTGCTGTGGCCCCAACCTGCCTTGTAAGGCAGGTCGGCCGCGACGTACTGGGCGTCGTGGATCAGCAGGTCGGCTCCAGCACAGAAGGCAGCGAACTCATCGAGAGTCGTTGAGGGCGCAGATGGTGGAAGCAGCTCGTTGTCCGTCAGATATACTATCGACTGGCCCCCGACCTGCAAACAGTACCCTAGCCCATCGCCCGCGTGGTTAGTGCTGATCTGACTGGCCTCGATAGCTGCTGGACGGAGGGCCTCCTCGAGGTCAGTCGAAAACTCGAGCGAACAGCTCAGGAAACCCGAAGTGACGGGAAATCGAATCCCGTCTATCTGCCCCATCAGGATGTCCAGCCAGTCAGGGTGATCCGGCGCCACAAGCGTGATCCGACGCCCCTGTTCATAAAGGGGTGCGAAGAAGGGGAATCCCTGAATGTGATCCCAGTGTGGGTGACTGAGGACCAGGATAATGTCTCTAGCGTCATTTAGGAGATGTTCGCCAGCTAGGCGAATCCCCGTCCCTGCGTCCAGGATCACGACATGGTCCTTCTGCCCAACCATTACACAGGACGTGTTTCCCCCGGAGCCGACGAACTCCCGGCCCGACGTGGGAATCGATCCCCGTGTACCCCAAAAAGTGACTTCAGGCATCATTCTGCAAAGGTAAGCGGGGACTTCCACAGAACACATTGAGCGGTGGAGTCTTTAAAGGAAAGCCTGATGAAACCACTAGACGACACGCTCAGCCTGCTGCGGACACTGGGTCCGCAAACACCCACGGCCCAACTGCGGGTGTCCCGGTTCTTTGTGGCCGGGTCGGGCGTCTTGACGCTGGCCTTCGACGGTTTTACCGCGGGGCTGCTGGGGATAAAACGCCATCTAGCTAGAGGACTGGCGCCGGAGTACCCCGGGAGCACCTGGCCTAAAATTACGCTGGCGGCACTCGCTGATCCGGTTCCGCTTTCGGATAAAGAACTGGCCGTGCTATGGAGCGCGACGTCCTATGCCGATTCCATGATTCTGGCCGAGGCTCCAGAGCTTGAGGTCAGCGAGTTGATGGTGGTTCAAGCCCTGACCCGATCCTTGGAAATGAAGGGACACAGCGAGAGAATTCCGCTGGTTGCGGGGAACGAGCGAACTGTCCCAGACGAGCAGCGCGCCTATGTGGACACCGTCTTGTCCCAGTGGAGATCCGCCCCATCGGAGCGGTATCAATCCATCCTGCGGAAGACCGGACACGGCCGGCAGCATTATCACCGTCCGTGCCGGGCCTACACCTTGGTCTCGTACCAGTCCTCGCCCATTCCGGCTGTTGACGTATTGCGCGAGCGTTTGGATCGCGTGCTCCCGGGGCGCTATCACTGGTTCGAGCCTTCCGCGCGGCACTTGACGATTCGAACACTGGAGCGTGCTACCGCTCCTCGCGAATCAGAATTCGAATCGATCGAGTTCCTCGCCCATCACAACCTGGACGCCTGAGGTTTCCAGGCGGCCAATGTCCTCGCGATCCAGGCCGCGCGGCAAGTGGACGAGCACGAGTTGAGGGCAACCCGCGCGTTTCGCCACATCTACAGCCTGAGCGGCCGAAGTGTGTCCACGTCCCTCTCCTGTGGCCTCGTGAACCAGAAAGTCAGCCCCCTTCGCCAGGGAGTCGATTGCCGGGCAGGGCTCAGTATCGCAGGAATATGTGATGACGAAGCCCGAGTCCACGTGCTGGCAGCGCAGTCCGACAACCGGCACGCTGTGGATTCCTGGGGTCGCCGTGATGCTCCACTGATCGCTGGTCAGGACGGAAGCGGCTTCGGCGGATTCGATCTCGACCCATTGAATCTCCGGGAGGGTCCACCCATCGGTCGCGAAGGAGCCGAGCAGGCGACGGGCCTGGTGCAGCGCTCGCTCGATACCGTATACGGGCAGTGGGCGGCTTCGACCGGCCTGCCAGATGCGGAGCATGAAAAGGGCAAAGCCGCCGACGTGGTCAGGATGTTCGTGGGTGATTATCAGCCCATCGATCCCATCCGGGTCCAGACCGGCCAAGAGAGCACGCTGAAACAGGTCGCCACCACAATCTATCAAGATGGATCGCCCGGCGTCTTCGAGGGCAAGCATCGTGGTGGTTCGATGTGGGTCGGTGACGGCAGAACCCGTTCCCAGAAGATGTAGGGCCGGCATGTCAGCGTGCCCTAAGTACCGTAAACGCTACCAGCTCTTCTAGCGACGTCCGGGCGTCTGAGGCCGGGAGCGGCGCGAGGCAGTCGAGCGCTTCTCGGGCTAGATCAAACATCCGGTCCCGCGCGTAGCGGATGCCGCCGGTCTGGTTTACCCAATCCGAAACCTCCCGAATATCCTCGGGGGATTTTTTCTTGCGACGGACAATACGCATGATTCTGCGTTTGTCCGCACGCGACGCGTCCGCCAACGAGTGGATGAGCGGGAGGGTCATTTTTTTTTCCTGGAGGTCAATGCCCAAGGGCTTGCCCACGTCGGTCACCCCGAAGTCGAAGAGGTCATCCCGGATCTGGAAGGCCAGCCCAAGGGTCTCACCAAATCGGCGCATGCGATCCACGTCGGCGGGCTCAGCATTTGCACTCAAGGCCCCACAGGCGGTGCATGCTGAAAGGAGGGATGCCGTTTTGTCCGAGATGATCCGAAAGTAGGTGGCCTCGTCGATGTCCAATCTCCAGGCCTTTTCCAACTGCAGCAGCTCGCCCTCACTCATGCGGCGCATGGCGTCGGATACCGTGTGGAGCAGCTGGTAGTCCTTGGCGTCGAGGGCCAGCAGCAGGCCCCGACTGAGCAGGAAGTCGCCCAGAAGAACCCCGACTTTGTTCTTCCAGAGCGCCTGAATGGACCACTGGCTGCGGCGGCGCTCTGAGTCATCCACCACGTCGTCGTGGACCAGCGTGGCGGTATGGAGCAGTTCAACCAGAGCAGCCCCGCGATAGGTCGAGTCGGTCACGCCGCCACAGGCTCGGCCGGAGAGCAACACCAGAAGGGGCCGAAGTTGCTTGCCCTTCGACTTCAGGACATACCGAACCACCGTGTCCAGCAGTCTGACGTCCGTGCTCATTGCCTCCCGGAAATACCGTCGGAAGGCCTTGAGGTCTTCGGCTACAGGAGCCTGAATGGCATCCATGGACGGCACTGCTTTCCGCAATACGTCCAATGGGGCAGCTTCACTGATAACGGCGGTTTCGATCGGAGGGGCCGCGGTAGTTTTCAATCTTGAGGGAACCCCGTACGCGGGTCAAACAGCGCGGTTGCTGATGAATGTGTGAAGGACTATCCGAATGGATATCGGTGTTTGCGCAGCAGAGTCAGGAAGAAAGGAACACCGGCAATGGCCGTTGCAATTCCCACGGGCAGGTCCTGCCCCGGCAGGACGCTTCGTGCAGCCAGATCCGCCCAGACCAGAAACAGTCCGCCGGCCAGCACACACAGGGGTATGACGTGGCGGTGGCTGACACCCACGACGGACCGGACAGCGTGCGGAATGATCAGGCCTACAAAGCCGATGGCGCCCGAGTAGGCTACCAGCACGCCCGTCATCAGGGCGGACAGGCCGATCAGGAGGTGCTTCATGCGTTCGACAGGCACCCCGAGAGACCGTGCTGGCTCCTCGCCAAGCAGAAGGGCGTCGAGTGGCCTGGCAAGTCCAAGTAGAACCAGCGTTCCTGCCGCAGTCACAATCGCCGGCAGCGGAAGCATGGCCCACCGGGTTCCTCCCAGAGAACCCATGAGCCAGAACAGGATAGCCCTCATGCGATTCGGCTCCGGCGAGGTTAGCAGCACCAGCGAGGTGATGGAGGCCATAAGCGCTGACATGGCCACGCCGGCCAGCAGCAGGCGCGTGACCGAAAGCCCGGATCCCGATCGGGCTACCAGGTAGACCACCGATATAGTACCCAGTCCGCCCAGGAAAGCGGCCAGAGGCAACGACAGGATGGCCAGCAGGAAGCCGGGCAGGTACCCCAGATAGAACGTGGCCGCTCCCGCAGCGGCCCCGCTGGATAGGCCCAAGATGTACGGCTCAGCCAGGGGATTGCGGACGAGGGCCTGCATGGCGACACCCACCACGGCCAGTCCACCGCCGACAATGAGGGCGAGAAGCACGCGGGGAAGGCGGAGTTGCCAGACAATGGCGTCCACCGTCGGGTCCACAGGGCCACCCCATCCCAGATGTTGAGCGAACACGGCCAGCACGTCCGACGCCGAAACATCGACGCTGCCTATCGCCACGCCGGCAACTACGGTAACCACCAATAGAGGCAGTCCGGCAAGACCGATCAACCAGGGCTGAGAATTCAAGAGTCGGGTCATCGGCGCCCGGTTCCCTGCTGGATAGCCTCACTCATGGCGCGTGTGCCTGCCACCAGCCTCGGTCCCGGCCTCAGTACCTCGTCCGCTGGAATCTGATGCACCCGGCCATTTACGATGGCCGGGATAGTGCGCCAGGACGGATGCAATTCCAGCAACCGGCCCGCGTCACTCTCGAAGGCCGTGAGGATCACCTCGGGCTGGGCGACTAGTACGAACTCCTCACTCAGGATCGGCGCGTCCGTGTCCATGTCCTCTGTCAGGCTTCTGCCGCCGGCTATGGCAATCATGTCGTGAACGTAGCTCTCCGGGCCGAAGGCAAACAGCGTTTCGTCCCCGATCAGGAAGAGGGTTGACAGTGTATCACCGAACTCCAGCCGACGTGCGTCTAGCTCAGCCAGCGTGTGCTCTAGTGAATCCGCGTACGCATTCGCCGCATCCGGAGTCCCGAATCGATGTCCCAGGGCCCGGATTCCTCGAGAGAGGTCGGGCAGTGACTGCACAGAGACGAAGTAGGTGGGGATACCGACAGCCGCCAGGGCATGGGCATCTCTGGGGTCGTTGACCTGATCGGAGGCCACCACCAGATCCGGTCTCAGTGCCACTACGCTCTCGTGGTTTAGAGGCAGGGCCTGGATACTCACGATCTCAGATACCGCCGGCGGATAGTTGTCGGCGTCCGTTACTCCCACAACGCGGCTCCCAAGTCCTGCGGCGAACAGCATCTCCGTGGTTCCAGGGGAAAGTGATATCAGGCGCTGAGGAGCCTCGCCGATGGCGACGGAGCGGCCAAGATCATCCAGGAC
>JBLFXH010000097.1:0-11408 GCA_047611125.1 Rhodothermales bacterium | reverse complement strand
TCGTCCCCTGCCTGACCCGTATGGTCGGAGTCCTGGTCAGTTACCGCTGGGCGATCCGGATCATCCAGCCGGAGCACCTTCGGTCCGGAAGATGCTGTTGGTTCGGAAGATGCTGTTGGTTCGGAAGATGCTGTTGGTTCGGAAGGCAACGCAGCCATCGTTTTGGACTGGTGGAGTGCCTCAATAGGGACGAAGGGCGCGGCCTCTTCGAAGTCCCTCCGTTGTGGTCGGGGCGGGGCGTTCTCGTGGGAGCTGACTGACGCCAGACCACCCTCCATCAGTTCTTTCAAACTGGTCAACAGGCCCTGGCGCTCTGATTCCAGGCCTTCCAGGTCTTCGGTCGCGGAACGCCTGACAGCCTCAGCCAATGATGTTATCTCCGCCAGCTGAGCGCGTGCGTCACTCAGAACGGCATTTGCGCGCTCATTTGCGGCCCGGACCGTCTCGGCGGCCTGACTCTCGGCGGCCTGCACGGCGTCCGCAGCCTTCGCTTCAGCCGCGCTCACCGTGCCCTCGGCTTGCTCCTTGGCACTCTGTACGCGCTCGTCCGCCTCTGTAGTGGCCTCCTCGAGTTTAGTCTTGGACAACGTCTTAACATTGTCCATAGCGGCCTCGAGCGCCTCTTCCACCTTCATGTAGTGTTTCACCCTGAGCGTTTGCTCCTCCAAACGCTCCTCCAGACGCGCCGTGTCCTGGCTCGCGGTTTGCCAATGCTGGGCAACCATATTCAGGAAGGCATCCACCTCTTCGGCATCGTATCCGCGGAAGGCTCGCGCGAACTCATGCTTACGGATCTCGAGTGCGGATAGCTTCATGGGGCCTGGCTCTGAGGTTTGGACTGCCGACGGCTCAGATCTGGCTCGGCATCGGCCGCAGGATCAGAGAGGGGCTGATCGGAGAGTGGAGACAAATCGAGCCTGCCGGTGGAGGTTTCTGCGACAGCAATGGTCTCCAGCGACTCGACCCGCTGGGTCAGCGTCTGGATCGCTTCCCTCATTTGGGTGGCCTCGTCACGGAACGCTGCCATGCTGCCAGCCTCATACCGCGTCCAGGCCCGCAAAAGGCCCATCACCAGTACGCCGATGGCAACTCCCAGGAAAAGAAACATCATTGCCGCTACGGATACGATCTGTAGCCGAAGATAGCGCTTCCCACCCGCACGTGCGTTGCGCCTTCTTCAACAGCTATCTCGAAATCGCCGCTCATTCCCATCGACAAATGGGCCAGCTGAGGGCCTGCCTCCTTCGAGTGCTTCTGGGCCAGATCCCGGAGGAGGGCGAACTGCGGTCGAACGTCTTCTGGATTTGAAACGGGAGCGGCTAGGGTCATGAGTCCTGTCACGTCCAAGTGCTCGAAGTCCGATACCGCATCTAGAAGATCACCGAGCGCAGAAGGCGCCACACCAAACTTGGAGTCCTCACCGGAGACATTGACCTGCAGGAAGCAGACCAGTCGCCGGCCCAGCTCACCGCAGTGGGAGTTCAGCGCTCTAGCCAGCCGGGAGCTGTCCAAGGCATGAAACACGTTGGCGTGCTCGGCAATGAGGCGCGACTTGTTGCGCTGAAGATGGCCGATGAAGTGCCACTCCAGTTCTGCAGGTGCAGCGGACCACTCCGATCGCTTGGAGGCGATTTCCTGGGCCTTATTTTCGCCAAACACCCGGAGCCCGGCGTCCGCTGCCGCCTGGAGGGTGGCTAACGGGAACGTCTTGGAAACGCCGACGAGTCGCACATCCCCAGGGTCTCGTCCGCTTCGCTCGCAGGCACTATCCACCCGCTGCTGGACGGAAACAAGGTTCTCGGCGATAGACATCAGCCCTCCTCCCGAAGTACTTCGAGCGCAGACCGGCGATAGACACCCCGACTGCTCACCAGTCCAATGAGGACAACCAGAAAGACAACGCCAACAGTAATCAGCAAGAGGCCCGGCCCTCCGGTAGAAAGCGGGGCCTGGAAGACGAACCGCGCTAGGGCCCAGCCCGAGGCCAGTGCCAACCCAAGGCCTGTCAGTGATGCCAACACTCCCAGGGCGATGTACTCCACCAACATGATTCGCATCACCTGTGCCTGCGAGGCACCCAGCGTTTTGAGCAGAACGGTTTCGGCAATGCGCTGGATTCGGCTGATCACTACCGCACCAAACAGGACAATGAAGCCGGTCAACACCGAGAACAACGCCATGAACCGGATGACAAACGCTATGCGGGAGAAAATGGCATCGAAGACGGTGAGGACCAACGAGACATCAATCGCCGAAACATTAGCGTAACGTCGCGAGACGGCACTCTGAGCCCGTCCAGCCGCAGCGTCGTCCGGGCTTCTGGCGAGTATGACCACAAACTGAGGTGCGCTCTCCAGGACGCCCTTGGGAAAGACGAAGAAGAAGTTGGTCTGTACGCGGCGCCAATCGACCTCTCTGATGCTCCCGATGACAGTAGGCATCATGAGTCCCTGCACGTTCCAGACAATCGTGTCGCCGATCGCCACATCCAGGTCGGCCGCCAGATCCTGCTCCACTGAAATGGGGATAGCGCCGTCCGACAGAGCCACGGAGTCTGTCATTTCGCCCTCCACCAGGGTCTCGGAGTCGGAAAGGTAGTCCCGGTAGCTGCTGCGATACTCGCGGGTGAATGGCCATCTTGGGCCCTGCCGAGTACTGTCCTGGCGGATGCTCCGAACGCTTTCTCCCTTGACGGACTCCATGCGCATGGTCACAATGGGGACCTGATCCACCACCGGTACCTGCGCCTCGTCCAAGGCCTGCCGAACGCCATCGACCTGATCAGATTGGATGTCGAAAAACACGAGGTTCGCGGACCCTGCCCTGCCGGACAGGTCCACCTGATCCAGCAGCGTGCGCTCCGTGATCATCATGGTCCCGATGAGGAACGTTCCCAGGCCAAGCGCCAGCGTCAAGAGCAGCGTCTGGTTGTTAGGTCGGTGCAGGTTGGCCAGGCCCTGCCGAACCACGTAGGGCAATGACTGCTGCCTAAGGCGCCGAACCATCCAGATAAGGAGCCGCGCCAGCAATGCCAAGGCGCCGAATACGACGGCAATCGCAGCGGCGTAGGCCAGGCCAAACTGCACGCTTGGTGCCTGGATGACTGAGAACACGACCACGCCAAGGACGACCAATGCCCGAACCCCCCAGGTCATCCAATCGGCCTTCTCTCCCTCCTCTTGATCGACCTGAGAACGGATAGCACGAAGCGGGGATATCCTCCGGACCGCCAGGAGCGGCAGGAGGGCAAAGAGCACCGTCACTCCCACACCGATACCCGCACCGAGCAGGATGGCGCCGGGCGACAGGGAAAAGGAAACATCCACTGGCAAAGCATCCGCCAGCACTAGAGGTACGGCCAGCTGGATGCCTATTCCCACGAGGGCCCCTCCTGCTGCGCCGACCAGACCCATGCCAAGTGCCTGAACGGCATACACAGCGAGCGTCGCGCCTGCTGTCGCGCCGAAGCAGCGGAGCGTAGCCACGGTGTCAATGCGCTGGCTGATGTAGACGTGCACGGCCGAGGCTACGCCCAGGCTCCCCAAGAGAAGGGCCACAAAGCCCACCAGACTCAGGAAGCGGTACAGATTCGTGAGATTCCGGTCCCAGTTGTCCCGCTCTTCGATGACCGTATCTACGCCAATGCGTGCTGGTCTGAGCAGCGGCCGAAGGGAATCGGCCATGGCCTCGAAATCGCGGCCGTCCGTGAAACGGAAATATACCTCGTAGTCGGCCATACTGCCGAAGCTGAGCAGCGTGGAATCCAGCCCGGCCAGCGGTACATAGATGCGCGGCGAAAACAGCCCCGAGGCTGCCGATTCGCGAGGGGTCTGAAGGAGCGTCCCGGCGATGGTATATCCCCTGCCGCCGACGTAGACAGAATCGCCCGGAGTGAGCTCAAACTGACGCATGAGGGTCTGGTCGACCAGAGCTCGGCCGCGCGCTACCCAATCATCTGCGGCTGCTGGCGGGTCAGTCTCCACCTCGCCGTACCAGGGATAGACACCGTCCTGAGCGCGAATTGTGGATAGCCGGACGCCGTCCACGCGAGGGAAGCGTGCCATGGACGAGAAGGAGGTGCGTCTGGACTGCTCGCCGCCGATGTCCGCGATCATTACCTCCACAGAGTCCGGGAAAGGCGCGCTGCTCTCCAGCGACATGTCTGCGCCGAGCAGGGTCTTGGCCTGCTCATCTATGGCCTGACGGAGGTTGGCGCCGAATGAATTGATGGCCACCAGAGCTGCGACGCCCAGGACCATCGAACCCACAAACAGCGCCATCCGCTTGCGACTGCCGCGGCTGTCGCGCCAGGCCATGCTCAAAACCCACTTGATCATCAGGCAGCCCCGCCGGTGTCTTCCTGAACGGCACCCGATCTAAGGCGGATGACGCGGCCGGTGCGCCGAGCCAATTCCAAATCGTGCGTCACCAAAACCAGGGTGGTGCCGGCTGTCCGGTTCAACTCAAAGAGCAGATCGGCCACCCGCTCGCCAGTTTCGGTATCGAGATTGCCGGTGGGCTCGTCCGCGAAGAGTATCCGCGGTCGATTGATAAAGGCACGTGCAAGCCCCACCCGCTGCTGTTCTCCACCGGAGAGCTGGCTCGGATAGTGGTCTTGCCTCTCGCCTAGCCCGACCTCGGCTAGCAGGTCCGAAGCGCGGCGGGCGGCCTCAGCATCTCCTCGGAGATCGGCCGGGACACGGACGTTTTCTAGGGCCGTCAACGTGGGAATCAATCGAAACGACTGGAAGACGAAGCCCACGAACTGATTCCGGATCCGTGCGCGTTCGTCCTCGGTGGCTGGGCCAACCTCCTGACCACAGAGTCGGACAGAACCCGTAGACGGTGCGTCCAGCCCGGCAGCCAGCCCAAGCAGAGTGGTTTTGCCGCTGCCCGAAGGGCCTACGATGGCGCAGGTATCGCCGTCGTTCAGGGTAAATGTGACCTGCTTCAGAACCTCAAGGGAACGACCGCCGCTGCGGTAAGACTTTGAGAGACCGGTGACTTCTAGTACAGGGGGCATGAATCGGGAAACCGCGAGTGGAGGGACTGGTAGAGGCCGGGCAAAGAATCGAGACTGGAATGCGAAAGCTGCTGCTATACACACTCACTTTGGTTGGTGTTCTCCTGTTCACGGGATGTGGTCAATCCGGTGGGGGGGCCGGCGAATCTGCGGGTTCAGCGGCTGAGGCCGTAGTACAAGGAGCAGACCAAGCGACTAATTCCACAGGTCAGCCGCCTGCCACTGATATCACCGCAGAGACTGCCGCCGAAGAGGCCGCCCCATCGGGCCCGACAGTCCTCTTTCTCGGCGACTCCATTACCGCCGGCTTAGGCCTGGAACCTGAACAGGCGTTCCCCGCCATTCTGGATGCCCGCCTGGATTCGATGGGTGTCGATGCCATCCTGGTGAACGCAGGCCTCAGTGGCGAAACCTCGGCCGGCGGGCTTCGACGCGTGGACTGGCTTCTTCAGCGACCGGTCGATGTTCTGGTGCTGGAGCTCGGTGGCAACGATGGCCTCCGGGGTGTCGATCTCCAATCAACCAGAAGCAACTTGCAGGGAATCGTGGACCAGGTTCGCGCAAAGAACCCGAAAACCGTGCTGGTAGTGGCAGGGATGATGATCCCCCCAAACCTGGGCCCCGACTACACGAAGTCCTTCGCTGCCATGTATCCGGAGCTTGCCGCGAGCAATGACGCCATCCTCATCCCATTTCTGCTAGATGGCATCGGCGGGATGGAGTCTCTCATGCAGCGAGACCAGATCCACCCGAATGCGGCGGGACACCGTGCGGTGGCAGATCTGGTTGAGCCCTACTTGATACAGGCGCTAAGAGCCGTACCGGCCTCCTAGTCCAGCGCCTTCAGTTCGTTTACCACGGCCGTGATCGAGTCCTTGGCATCGCCAAAGAGCATGCGGTTGTTGTGGTTGAAGAACAGCTCGTTCTGCACGCCCGCATAGCCCGGGCGCATGGACCGCTTGAGGACGATCGACGTCCGCGCCTTGTCCACGTTAAGGATGGGCATCCCGTAGATGGGGCTGGACTTGTCGTGTCTGGCTGACGGGTTCACCACATCATTGGCACCGATCACGATGGCAACGTCACAGGTGTCGAACTCGCCATTGATGTCATCCATCTCGAAGAGCAAATCATACGAGACGTTGGCCTCTGCCAAGAGCACGTTCATGTGCCCCGGCATGCGTCCAGCAACCGGGTGAATGGCGTACTTCACAGTCACGCCGCGCTTCTCCAACTCGTCTCCCATCTCGCGCACGGCATGCTGTGCCTGTGCCACGGCCATTCCATAACCCGGCACAACGATCACCTTCTCGGCATAAGCCAGGAGGATGGCCGTGTCGTCGGCACTGGTAGAAGTGGCCGTCTTGCCTTCCATCGACTTGGTGCCTTCCACGGCAGTGGCGGAGTCGCCGCCAAAGCCGCCAACTAGCACATTGAGCAGTGACCGGTTCATGGCCACGCACATGATGTTGGTCAGGATGAGCCCGGAGGCTCCAACCAATGCACCAGACACGATGAGAGCATTGTTATCGAGCACGAAGCCTGTTGCGGCGGCCGCCAATCCTGAATAGGAATTGAGGAGGGCTACCACGACGGGCATATCGGCTCCGCCAATCGGAATCACCAACAGAATACCGAGCGCGAAGGCTGCGATCGTAATGGCCAAGACGCCATCGATGACGCCATCGGGCTGCGCCGGAAACGAGCCTGACTCAAGGGCCATCCAAACCGCGGCACCGATGGCAGAGGCGGCGGCCAGGACGGTGATGAACCGCATTCCGGGGAACGAGATCGGATTCCCGTTGATACGCCCGGAGAGCTTGCCGAACGCCACGAATGAACCGGTAAAGGTGATCATTCCGATCAGGACGGACAACGATATCGTGACGGCAGTGGCCGCGTCCAACGTGCCTCCCTCCGCCATGAGTCTGGAGATCTCTGCGCCGGCCACCAGGGCAGACGCGATACCGCCAAATCCGTTGAAGGCAGCAACGAGTTCGGGCATACCCGTCATCTCAATTCGCTTGGCCAGGAACACACCGATGGCCGTTCCGAGGACAAGCCCACCCAGCATTTGGGCCGGAGTCAGGATGTCGTTGACAAACAGCGTGGCGACCACGGCGATCATCATGCCTACCGCCGCCAGCTGATTCCCACGACGGGCGGTGGCTGGCGAGGTGAGCTGCTTGAGCCCAGATATAAAGAGAATGGCCGCTACTAGGTAAGCGACGTCAATGACTTCAATGATATTCATATTGCCCTTAGCCCTTCTTCTTGAACATCTGCAGCATCCGGTCCGTGACCAGGAAGCCGCCCACCACGTTTACTGTGGCGAACACCAGCGCGGCGACGCCGAGCCAGGTGGCCCAGAGACTCCCCTCGACCATTCCGGCCACCGCCAGGGCACCCACTACGGTGATACCGCTAATGGCGTTCGAGCCGGACATCAGCGGCGTGTGCAACGTCTGCGGCACCTTGCTGATGACCTCCCTTCCGACGAAGGACGCGAGTACGAAGACGATAATGTTATCTAACATTGGGTATCAGGATTGGAGCAGCGCCTTGACGCGCTCATGGACCACGTTTCCATCATGGCAAACGCAGGCACCGGAGAAGACCTCATCCTCGAAGTTGGGAGCGAATCCTGCTTCGGAGGTGAAGTCCAGCAAAATGGCCATTACGGTACGAGCATAGAGCTGGCTAGCATGCACCGACATTCCAGCTGGATGGTTGGTAGAGCCCACAATGGTTACGCCGCCGTGCACCACCGTTTCTCCAGGCTTGGTCAACTCGCAGTTTCCGCCGTTGGGAGCCGCCATGTCGATGATCACCGAGCCCGGCTTCATGGCCTCGACGGCCTCGCGCGTGATCAGCTCGGGAGCGGGGCGGCCGGGAATCAGTGCGGTGGTCACCACCACGTCACTCTTGCCGATGAACGGGACAAGCAACTTGGTCTGCTGCTGGGCCTTCTCTGCCATCAGGGCCTTGGCATAGCCGCCCGAATCCTGCATTTCGTCCATGGCAATCTCGAGCTCAACGAACGTTGCGCCGAGACTTTGAATCTCTTCACGGACTACTTCACGGATGTCATAGGCCGACACGCGAGCACCCAGGCGGCGAGCCGTCGCGATAGCCTGGAGGCCAGCCACACCGGCCCCGAGAACCAGGACGTTTGCCGGCTTCACCGTACCTGCCGCCGTGGTCAGCAGTGGGAAGAACTTGGGCAGCAGGTTAGCCGCTACCAGAACACTCTTGTAGCCCGCAATGCCGCTAAGTGCGGAAAGCGCATCCATCTTTTGGGCTCGCGAGATGCGGGGCACCAGTTCCATCGAGAGCGCGGTCACGCCGCGATCAGCGAGAGCCTTGGCAATCTCGGGCTTGTCGAGGGGGCTCAGGAACCCCACTAAAACGGAGCCGGAGTGCAAAAGACCAATCTCCTCCGTACTCGGAGGCTGGACCTTTGTCACAATGTCGCATGCGAACGCGCCATCACGAGTGACGATAGAGGCCCCCGCGGCCTCGTAGTCCTCATCGCTGTGGAATGCGGTATCTCCTGCACCGCGCTCGACCCGAATCGAGGCTCCGTTCTTGGAGAGACGACCAACGACCTCCGGTGTGAGTGAGACTAGACGTTCTCCAGGGTGAGTTTCCCTGGGTACACCGATCGTATAGGACATGCAGTTTCTTGTGTCCGGATTTCCGAGTTGCGAAGAAATGTAGACCCGAAGGTCTGACGGCGCAACGAGAACACTCCCACCGCGGGCCTAGCCGTGCCGTCTTTCGAATTCCTCCATAAACGAAACCAGCGCCCGGACGGAATCGACACCGATTGCGTTGTACGTCGAAGCCCTTATTCCTCCGACACTTCGGTGCCCCTTGAGGCCCAGAAGACCCTGGCCAGCCGACTCGGAGACAAACCGAGCCTCCAATTCCTCTGACGGCAGACGGAATGTCACGTTCATGAGCGATCTGGACGCTTCGGCGGCCGTACCGGTGAAGAAGTCGGACGCATCGATAGCCCCGTACAGCATGGCGCCCTTCTCCCGGTTTCGGCTGGCCATACCCGTGAGTCCTCCGTTCTCTCTGATCCACCGGAGAACCTTCTCAACCACGTAGACGGCAAAGACCGTTGGCGTATGGAAGAGCTTCGATGCATGCGTGCCGTAGTCAAGAATGGTCGGCGTCCCTGAATTGCGTTTGGCAAGAAACTCGTCCTTGACCAGAACCACGGTAGCGCCTGCAGGACCGAGGTTCTTCTGCGCGCCTGCGTAGATCAGGCCGTATCCCGACATATCGATGGGGCGGCTCAAGAAGTCGCTGGAGGCATCGCATACCAACGGTGCGTCAACCACCGGATCAGCGTGGTACTCGGTGCCGTGGATCGTGTTGTTGGAGGTGAAGTGCAGGTACGCGGCTTCCTTTGACAGCGCCCACGCATCCCTGGCCGGGATGTGGGTGTAGTTGTCGCTCTTCGAAGTCGCGGCCACGTTGGTCGTGCCTACGTATTGGGACTCCTTGACGGCCTTGGCAGACCACGCTCCGGTGTCCACATAGTCGGCTACGCCGCCCTCGGGAAGGAAATTGAGGGGCACCTGGTAGAACTGAGTCGAGGCCCCACCGTGGAGGAACAGCACATGCCACTCCTCTCCGACTCCAAGCAATGACCGCATCATGCTCCGGGCGGAGTCCGCGACGGCGGTGTACTGCGGCGAGCGGTGGCTGATTTCCAGGATAGAAGCGCCTGCGTCTTGGTAGGCCGGCAGCTCTTCCTTGACCTCGTTGATGACCGACTCGGGCAGCGCGGCTGGGCCGGCAGAGAAATTATGGGCGCGCACGTTTGAGACCTTTGGGAATGGTGGTGTGATCAGAGCTTGACGACCGAGGTGGCCAGAATATCGGAATGGCCGGCAATCCGGTCGAGTGTTTCCTGGTCCGGACTTCCGTGGAACCGGATGTAGGCACACGCAGAATCGCCGCCCAGGAACAGCAAGTTTTCCATTTCCTGCACATTCCATTCGGCCCTTCGCATTTCGTCCAGAACGGCGGCCAAAACGCCGACCCGGTCCAGGTGCCGGACGGTGAGCTGGTGGGTGGCGTCACTTCCGGCCGCCATATTCACGCAGTTGGAGACTTCGCCGGTGCGCGAATAGGCTAGTACTACACGTACGGCTTCGTCAGCGATGGCACCTTGAGCTTGGGCCGTGGACGCACCTATATGGTGGGTCACATATACCGACGGATGGGTTGCGACCCGGCTTTCGAACGGACCGGACTTAAAAGCAGGCTCTTCCGAAAAGACGTCGAGTCCCGCCCGGATGCCCTTGTTGTCCAACGCCCAGATGAGCGCGTCCTCATCTACCACACCACTGCGCGTGGTGTTGATGAACGTTGCCCCATCCTTCATGGCCTCGAAGAATGCGCGGTTTGCAAGGCCGGCTGTTTCAGGCGTAGAGGCGCAGTGAAGGGAAACCACATCGGCCCCGTCAACCGCTGCCAGAATCGACTCCCTGTAGGAGACACCCATTCCTTCGGCAGACTCCGGAGTCAGTGATCGGCTCCAGGCGCATACTTCCATCTCGAGTGCGCGAGCCCGTGCGGCGACCGCCCGCCCGATATTTCCCATTCCAATCAAGGCAAGTCGGCCGCCCTTGATTCCCGCGGCCTTCGAGTACGTGGCCTTGGCCCATCGCCCCTCCCGCGCATCGAGGACGTTGTCCGGGATACGACGGTCCACTGCGAGCATCAGACCCACCGCGAGTTCGGCTACCGCCACTGCGTTCTTTCCAGGGCAATTGGCTACGAAGATGCCTCGGGCTGAGGCGCCATCCACATCGATCGTGTCATAGCCGGCGCCCGCGCGGACCACCAATTGGAGATTAGCGGCAGCGGCCAGCGCCTCGTCCGGCACTTTGGTGGACCTGACAATCAGCACCGACGGATTGTGCTCTGTTAGCGCAGCCACCAGGCTGTCCCCGGTGAGGTCGGGAATCGATTGCACCTCGGCCCCTGCCGCGACCATCTCGTCGAGGCCAGATTGGGAGAGCTTATCGGCAACCAGTATGATCATGAGGGATCGGGGCTTGTGGTGACAGTTTCAATCAATCGAATAGATGAACCAGCAATCCGGAACGCAACTTCGGCTCGAACCATGTTGACTTGGGAGGCATGAGAAGTCCTGCATCGGATACATCAACCAGCTCCTCTATACTCGTGGGGTACATGGATATAGCCATCTGAGCGTGGCCGCCATCTACCAGCCGCTCCAACTCCTCCGTCCCACGGATGCCACCAACAAAGTCTATGTTTGCGTCGCGTCGCGGGTCCGTAATCCCCAGCATCGGCTCCAGGATGTGCTCTGTCAGGCGTCCGACGTCCAGTGCATCAG
>JBLFXH010000096.1:0-11545 GCA_047611125.1 Rhodothermales bacterium | reverse complement strand
GGAGGCACGTCCACCGGGGAGTTGCCGCTCCAGAAGGCCTTCACGCTGGGCGGCGCAGGCTCGGTCCGCGCCTACCCTCAGAACATCTTCCGCGGCACCGAGATGCTCCTGGTGAATGCTGAGATGGCGTTCTACGATGTGGATCCGTTCGATGGCATCCTAGACGGTGTGACCCTGTTTGCGCTGGCCGATGCCGGCTGGACGAATGGCGGCTCCCAGAAGGACTTTTCGATGGACGACGTAATTCCCTCAGCCGGCTTCGGCATCGCGCTGGACGACCGTCAAATTAGGTTCGAGCTAGCGTGGCCGCTCCGCGACATGGGAACGGGACTGGAGCCGACACTCTGGTTGCGACTGAACCCGACGTTCTAGCAACGGAGCCTTCGGGCCGGGCCGCAAGGCGCCCACCACATCAAGCAGTATCCACCGGTGCTCCGCGGCTCTTGTCGCGGAGCACCGCCATGTCGTGTAGTCCCATTCGTCCGCAGCGTATGCAGGTGACCACCGCGTACTCACGTCCACCCACCTCCACCGTGTCTTCCCGAATGGCGAACTGGGTGTTGTGGCAGATCTCGCAGCGGGACCTCGCGGCCGCGTAGCGAATCATCTGCCGCGTTTTGTGGCTAATGCTTTCCTCCATCCTCCTCCATCTGTGATGACGGAGTATGGAGTATGGCACATGTCAGCGGGCTGTCACCGCCCTCGCCGGCCCCAGTCGGCTATTCGATTCCGCCGGTATAGCGCTTCAGGAACGGCGCCGCGACGAGTGCAAAGATGCCAGCTGCTCCAGTGATCATAGCAACGGTCCCGAACAACTCGGAGGCCGGTAGCGACTCAAGGCTACCCGCCACAAGACCAGCGATGAGATTGCCGAGAGCGGTGGCAACAAACCAGATACCCATCATCTGACCCACGCGGCCAGCAGGAGCAAGCTTGGTCATCGACGACAGTCCAACAGGCGAGAGGCAAAGCTCCCCAACCGTATGGAAGAAGTACATCACGATCAGCCATGCCATGGACGCGCCAACGGCTTCGTTAGCATTCGCCGCGCCCCAGGAGATGACGAAGAAACCACCAGCCAGGCCCAGCAGACCGAGCGCAAACTTGTAGAGGAAACTCGGATGTCGATTGATCTGCGCCAGCGTGACCCAGAGCCAGCCAAATACGGGCGCGAAGATGATAATGAACGTGGAGTTGACGCTCTGTAGCCAGCTTGCCGGCACTTCAAAACCGCCAATCATTCGGTCTGTCATCCGATCCGCGAACAGGTTCAGCGAGGACCCGGCCTGCTCGAAGCCTGACCAGAAGATGGCGGCCAAAATGAACAGCCAAAAGATGATGCCGAGTCGTTTCTTGTCCTCGGTGCTGTGCCCGGCCCCAAAAATCAGGTAGGCAAAGTAGATGGCCACGATAATGAGAACGCTTCCCCCCAGGCCCTGGGCGATTTCCGTGAGCGTCAGCGGAATCGTGCCGATAGAAACGAGATACCCAAAGAGCGCCACCGACCCCAGCGTGGCCGCCGTGACCATGTAGAACTTGCGCTCCAGAGCGGCCACTTGGCTCGGTGTCTTGTCGGTCTTCAGCATGCCGATGTCACCTAGGTACTTGTACCCGTACCGATACTGGATGAGTCCGAGCACCATTCCGAAGCCCGCGACCGAAAAGCCGTAGTGGTAGTTGATCCCCTCGCCGAAATAACCGGCGATGATCGGCCCGAGGAAGGCCCCGAGGTTTATGCCCATATAGAAAATGGAGAACCCGGCGTCTCGCCTCGCCCCGCCTTCCGGGTAGAGTTCTGCGACCACGGAGGAGACGTTAGGCTTGAGTAGCCCCGTTCCGAGAACGATCAGAATCAGACCCAGGAAGAAGAACGTCGTGGTCGGGACGGCCATCGAGAAGTGACCGGCGGCGATGATACAGCCACCCACAAACACAGATTTTCGCTGCCCCCAAATCTGGTCAGCAACCCAGCCACCTGGCAGGGAAAGTAGATAGACCAGCGCGGTGTAGAGGCCGTAGATGGCCGCTGCAGGCGCATCTCCGAGGCCCAAACCAGGGTTGGCCGAGAGCGTGGTCTCGGTCATGAACAGAATCAGCAACGCCCGCATTCCGTAGTACGAGAACCGCTCCCACATCTCGGTAAAGAACAGCGTGGCAAGGCCGCGCGGGTGACCGAAGAATGTGGCAGTGGAGGGATCGGGCACTGCGGCGGTGCGGGTAGAGTCAGCCATCTAGTCCTAAAGGGGTCGGGTTGGAGGTCCGGGTACAGTCCGGAAAAGATAGAAAACGCTTCCAGCGGAGCCTAAACCAATTATTCAGCATGGCCGCGGGGTCATCGGCGTATTTTCGACGTTCGAATTGAGGCCCCAGTGGCCTTTTTTTGTTGATCCCAAGGCGATAATTCGCGGCCACCACGCCGCATTGGCATGAGCACCTCCTCCATCGGACAGCCGGATACCCACTCGTACCGAACCCACACGTGTGGCGAACTAGGCATCAATGATATCGGCAGCAAGGTCACTCTGAAGGGCTGGGTTGACACCCGGCGTGACCTGGGAGGCTTGATTTTCATCGACCTCAGAGACCGCTACGGCCTAACCCAAATTGTGCTATCGCCCCAGGACGACGCGGACTCACTGCGCACAGCCGAAGCGCTGCGCAGTGAGTGGGTCATATCGGTCGAGGGCACGGTCACCAGTCGATCCGACGAAACGATCAACACCAAGTTGGCCACGGGTGAGATTGAGGTTCGCATTGACGACCTGATTGTCCTCAACCGCGCCGACGCGATCCCCTTCCCCGTCTCCGCCCACGAGGAGAAGGCCCAGCAGGTCAACGAGGACCTGCGACTGAAGTACCGCTACCTGGACCTCAGACGCCCCCAACTCCGGGACAACATGATCCTCCGGAGTGATCTCTACCAGTCAGCTAGACGCTTCTTCCACGAGGAATCGTTCGTGGAGGTGGAGACGCCTGTCCTGATGAAATCAACGCCTGAAGGAGCCCGCGACTTCCTCGTTCCGAGCCGCGTCCACCCGGGCAAGTTCTTTGCGCTACCGCAGAGTCCGCAGACCTACAAGCAGATCCTGATGATCGCCGGGATGGACCGGTACTTTCAGATCACCAAGTGCTTCCGTGACGAAGACCTCCGCGCCGATCGTCAGCCGGAGTTCACCCAGATTGATGTGGAGATGACCTTCCCGACGGAAGAGCTCATCTACGAAACGTTCGACAAGCTGCTCGCGCAGCTCTGGCGCGATCTGAAGGGCTACGAGCTGCCTTTGCCCATCGAGCGCCTGACCTATGACGATGCCGTGCGCCGCTTCGGGTCCGATAAGCCGGACCTTCGGTTCGGCCTCGAGATCCACGACGCGACCGAGGCCTTTACCGGCAGCGGCTTCCGGGTCTTCGACAATGTTATCGATACGGAAGGCAAGATTCTGGCCGTCGTAGTGCCCGGTGAAGGCAATCGTGGGCGCGGGGTCATGGACCGTCTGGACAAGGACATTGTCCGGAAGCAGATTGGCGCGGGTGGACTGGTTTACTTCAAGCTTCCGTCCAACGGCGGCCCGACTCATTCCAGCGTGAAGGCCGAAGTCCTGCCTGCCGAAGTGGTCGATCGCGCAACCGCGGCCGTGGGTGCCAAGACCGGAGACCTGGTCCTGATTCTCGCCGGAGCGGCTCCGAAGGTGCACATGCAGATGGGGGACCTACGACTCCACATGGGCCGGGACCTTGGGCTCATCAATGACGGGCCCGACGGCCCGTGGAAGTTCGCCTGGATCACCGACTTTCCCCTTCTTGATTGGGACGAAGCCTCGGGCCGCTTCCACGCCATGCATCACCCGTTTACCTCTCCTCACGCAGAGGACATGCACCTCATGGCCACCGATCCGGGTGCCGTGCGGGCGCGGGCCTACGACATCACGCTGAACGGGAACGAGATCGGCGGCGGGTCCATTCGGATTCACAACCCGGAGATCCAGCGACAGATGTTCGCCGCTTTGGGAATCGACGAGGAAGAAGCGCAGCAGCGGTTCGGCTTCCTGCTGGACGCGTTCCGATTTGGTGCCCCGCCCCACGGCGGTATCGCATTCGGTCTGGACCGCATAGTGATGCTTCTCGCGGGCGCAAAATCACTTCGCGACGTCATCGCCTTCCCGAAGACGCAGAGTGCTCAGGAGACCATGGTGGTATCACCTGATGTGGTGGATGCGCATCAGCTGCGTGATCTCCATATTGCGGTCGTGCCTCCCAAGAAGGACTAGGGAATCAGCGCTCCAGGAATTCGTTGACCTGAGTCTCGTCGTCTGGGGGTGGCCGTGTCGCATTTTGCCTCTCGCTCGGATCCGTCGGGGGTCCTGCGCGTGTTCCCCTCATGGACCACGCTCTCATCGACAACTGGGGATCGACTCTGGACTGGAACGCCTGGGAGACGCGCATTCGGGCCGCCGGAGTGACGATTGATCGGCCGCGGTATTCTGTGCATCCGGCACACGAGTCCATCGTGTACCCCATCGACTATGGGTATATCAACGGGACGGTGTCATCGGACGGTGAAGAGATTGATGTATTTCTCGGGACGGCCGGCACCGGTCTGGTTGGTGCCATTTGGACCGAAGATCATCGCAAGGGTGACCGTGAGTGCAAGTTTCTCCTGGACTGCAGTCCCGAGGAAATCTATCTGATCCACGGATTCCTGAATTTCGACCGGTCGCTCATGGAAGGGCGATTGGTTCTCAGGCAACCGATGCGGGACTTGTGGTTGGCGGCTACGGTGCCGGCGGCCGTGGCAGCGATGGCCACTCCGACCGTGCCAATACCCGTTCCGGGCGCTGCCTGCTAGGCGCTTCGATCCGGTTGGCCCTTAAGCCAGAAGTAGGAGACTGGAATTCCGGTGGCGATGAAGGCAAAGTCCACGAGCGAGGCTTGCCACTCAAAGATTACCCGGACAACCAGCAGCCCAATCATGGCCGCCACGTAGATGGCAGGCAGCCACGGGTAGCCGGGCATCTTCCACGCGGTCTCTTCGCCAACCCCCTCCCGCCTGAACTTGAAAAGGGCAATGCCCGTCAGGGTGTAGAAAATCAAGACGCCAAAGATCATCCCGGCGGCGATTGACGCGAAGCTGCCGCGGACCAGCAGGATGACACCGCCCCAGACCACATGAGCCATCACCGCTCGCGAGGGAGTGCGGAATCGAGGGTGCACGTAGTCTAGCCACTTGAAGAACAGCCCATCGCGCGCCATTGCGTAGTAGACCCGGCTCGAAGCCATCATGGTGCCGTTGATGCTTCCGAGTGCCGAGACGATCACCAGGAGCGCCACGATTGATCCGCCGAGAGGTCCAACAAGCTGGGACATCACCGTTGCGGCGGGCGTTGTTGTCGCCCGCAGTCCTTCCACGCCCAGGACGCCGTAATAGACCGAGTTCACGGCCCAGTAGAGCACCAGAATGAGCGAGAGCCCGATGAACATGGTCCGAGGAAGGCTCTTGCCAGGGTCCTCCATCTCTCCGGCCACGTAGCCCACCCGGTCCCAGCCAGTGTGGCTGAAGATGATTAGGAAGATTGCTGCGATCAGGTTTCCCGTATGACTCAGGCCCGTTGTTGGCGCCGCCACCTGATCAAACTGGACGAACTCCGCCTGCATGAGGTAGAGTCCACCTACCGCGAAAATGATCAGACCGCTGACTTTTGTGATGGTCGAGAATTTATTGATGAGGCTGGCCCATCGAATGCCGATCACATTGAAGATGCCCAGGACTACCAAGATGCCCAGAGCAACTGCGGTGTGCGATGCACCGGCCACCGGGACGAAGAACCCTACGTAGTCGGCAGCTATGATGGCCAGTGCAGCGGCCGGGCTCGTGCGGACAATGAAGAGTTGGGCCCAGCCGAACATGAATCCGGCCCATCGTCCGTAGGCGCGTTCCATGTAAACGAACTCCCCTCCTGTGGCCGGCAGGCGGGTGCCTAGCTCAGCGTACACCATCCCGGAGACAAGGACGAAGGCACCTACCCCCACCCAGGCGATCGCGGCCGTGGCAAAGTCCGGGAAGTATCCGGCAATCAGGTACGGCGTGGAATAGATTCCACTGCCGATGGTGATTCCGATGAGGAGGGCGATGCCATCCCAGGTCCGGAGAGCCTTGGGTAGTGTGGGGTCCGACATGCCCAAGGATCGACTGTTAACATGGGTC
Source organism: Rhodothermales bacterium (assembly GCA_047611125.1). Taxonomy (GTDB): domain Bacteria; phylum Bacteroidota; class Rhodothermia; order Rhodothermales; family UBA10348; genus JABDJZ01. The sequence continues at coordinate 5,343 of JBLFXH010000096.1, read as the reverse complement.
GGCGCAACTGCTGGTGCAGGGCGTGGAAACCGACTGAGCATCGATTGCATATAATGACATGTAATAACAATGTCTGCCCGAAATGAGTGCTTACTACTTCTCTACTACCCTGGCCATGTCGATGGACGAAGCCGACGCCGCCACCCGTGAGGCGCTGAGAGCCGAGGGCTTTGGTGTCCTGACGGAAATCGACATCCAGGCTACGCTGAAGAAGAAGATCAACGCCGACTTTCGCCCCTACCGAATCCTTGGTGCCTGTAATCCTCCACTGGCCCACCAGGCGTTGCAGTCAGAGGGACACATTGGGTTGATGTTGCCCTGCAACGTGATCATCCAAGAGGTCGAGGGCGGTATGGAAGTCGCGGCGGTGGATCCGGTGGCATCGATGGCGGCTGTTGAGAACGATGATCTTGGCCCTGTGGCGACCGAGGTCCGGGAGCGTCTTCGGCGCGTGATTGAGTCGCTGAAGTAGGGCACCTACGCCAGTCTTTCCGTTGATGCGCTACGATTCTGGTGGCCCAATGAGGACCGGAGACCAGGCCACGACGTCCACTCCGGCGCTATAGTGGAGAAGCGCAGGCGGCCCAGACTGCAACCAGGTTGGACCCGTCAAGACTGAGGAACCACACCCCCGGTTTGCCAGTGAGCGAAGAGCAGCTCGTACCACGATTGGCGCCAGCTCCGCGGGGCGCTCGGGATTGGCCAAGGCCGGTGCTCTGTTTTCTTGAGTGAAGGGTGCATGGGCGATTGACTCGGATCTCGCTATAGCGCGGGAAGGATGGACTGGCGCATGTGCCGCCAGCGATGCTGCAAAAGCCCTCGCGACCCCTTTCGCTCTTTGAGCAATCCTCTCACATTCGAGTGAGCGAACCTCTCCGCTGCTTTTTAAGTTATGGGTCTGTGGACGGTTACGTTCATAGTGGCCGATCCCGTAGCTCAGTTGGCAGAGCATCTGACTTTTAATCAGAGGGTCCTTGGTTCGAACCCAAGCGGGGTCACAAGCCTAAACGCCCTGAAATCGACGCTTCGAGTCGGTTCAGGGCGTTTTGCGTTGCGGGAAACGGGGATGGACTCAACCCGAGTGTCGTACAGACGGGAGTTCCTTCGTTACAGTGGGTGGGGAATGCCCCACTCTTGCGCGGCCCGAGCCAACCGAAATCAAAAAACGGGATCTACCATGTCCTCGGATTCAGGCAGCCGCGTACGGTGGAACGTCTCCATGAGTGAGGTCCGTGCCGGCGCGGGAGTCTATGGCATCTTCCTGGAAAACCTGCTCTCGTACTCCAAAGCTCATTTCCGCTTTGAAGAAACCTGCATGCTAGCAGCCCAGTGCTCGGCAGCACAGGCACGTTTCGAGTCGACAGGTTTTGAACGGAGCGCGGTTCAAACTCTCGTGGAATGGCTTGAATCGTCTATGGTAGCCCACATCGGAAAGATCGACATCCAGCTTCGAGGTCACCTGCCGGCTAGCCCTGGATAACTTCCCCTGCCTTCAGCCGCCCCGACTAGGTGGTGCAGAGGTCCGGGTAGGCCACGCGCCTGCCTTGTGCGGACCAGGGGCTCGAGGGCGCTGGACCCTGACAAAGGGTTGTATTCCTCCGGATTTCTCGAGTCCTGTGAGTTTTCGGGCTGACGCATACGTCACCTCGGTCCCGTTGGGATACAGCAGTGCGCCCTTGCTGCTGCAGAGATCACCCGCCAGGGTCATGCCCGGCGAGAGTCTTGAAATGGCTACCAAGGTCCCTTCGTGCGCGAACGCGCCGTCGTCCTCGGCTACGACGAGATGAAGCAGATCGACCAGTCTTGGGTCGTACAGGCTGTCCCGCCGCCGGTCCATCAACGCCAACGCGTCCTCCTGCGATCTACGTAGTCCGTAGCGAGCGTTGTCGTATCCGGAGGCCACAGCAATTACTCTGGCGGGAAGGGGGATACTCAGTCCTTTCAGGCCGTCGGGGAATCCCGTGCCGTCGTAGCGCTCGTGGTGGTGTCGAACTCCTTCCTGGATAGGCTCAATCCCTGGGATGGATTCAAGCAAAGCTGCCGCTCCCATCGCGTGGAGATGCCGGGGTTCCGCGGCTGCGCTCTGGCCCCCGGTAGCAAGCTTGCCCAGATCATGGGTGAGCCCGGCCAATCTGATCTCGCGGATATGATCCACGTTTAGATTCAGATAGACCGCAATCCGACACGCCAACTCGCCGACACGGCGTCCGTGCAGGCCCAACTTGGGGTCAACCAGGTCGGCGGCGTCAGCCAAGGTTGTCAGGCACGTCTCGATGGAATCCCTCGCCGTTTCGCGCAAGCGACCACTCACCGTCAGCAGCCTATCGCGGGCGATTTCAGCCCGAACGAGGCTTGAGACATCCCGTTTGACAGCCACATAGTGGGCTATCTCGCCCGATGAGTCTCGCATCGGATTAATGGTCATCAACTCGTAGTACAGCGTGTCGTCTTTTCGCTTGTTGACGATCTGCCCGCTCCAGACCTGACCCGCGGAAACTGTCTCCCAGAGGTTTGCATAGACCTCCGGATCTTGTCCCGACTTGAGGACGCCTGGTTTTTCTCCGATAAGCTCTTCTGGGGGGTATCCCGTGAGCTGCTCCATGGCAGCATTTGCCCAAATCACCACCCCGCTGGTGTCTGTGATTACCACCCCGTCGGAGGTGACGGCAAAGGCCTGTAGTCTCAGGGTATTAAGGTCAGTCACTTTGGCTGGGGGCTTTTCTCAATTCCGGTATCGGCACCTTGGGCATCCGCCTTAAGCATCCGAATTCCGCCCTCTCAGTTGACCGATATCTCCGGACACGTCTTCGCTGGGACCTTCTCCACGGCCGGTGTGTCAGCCTACTTTCAAGCCTGCGCACAGTATCCCGCGAACTCCGGAGACTCCGAGGAATTGCTCGCTTCTTGAATCGCTCATGCTCTGTTTACCCGGGTTGAATGTTCGCCGGGGCTCCGTTAGTCTGCCATGGGCGGACCAAAGCCCGACCTCGCATCCAGCCATATTCCGGACGCACCCATGGACAGTAAGCGACTCTTCTTTCCACTTTGCAGCCTGGCGCTCTGCGTAGTGGGCTTTAGGCAGCCAGCCTCGGCCCAGGATTCCCCGGACTCAGGCACCGCAGACCCGACCTCAGAATTGGTTGGGCGGCTCAACCTGGAATCTTACAAGGCCACCATCAAGTCCCTCACCGAGTTTGGTGACCGGCGGCAAGGCACGGACCGGAACCGGGCCGCCATAGACTGGATAGAGGAGCAGCTGCAGAGTTTCGGATGCACCAGCACCGAGCGGATCGTTTACCAATACGAACCGCCTCCTCCCAGAACCAGGCGATCCCCTCGGGGGGCCAGACCCGTCCGGGACCCGGTCATCGCCAGTGGGGAGATCAGGAACGGTCCAGGCGGTTCACGCTATCGAGGAATCACGACCCGAACCGGCGTGAATTCTGACGCTGAAGCCCAGCCTGACTTGAGGCTCCGCGAGCTAAACACCCAACCCAGCTCCCCTGGAGAGCGCGAGGAGGTGTACTGTACCAAAATCGGAGCGACGAGGCCCGACGAAATGTACATCGTTGGGGCACACATGGACGGCATCGGTTGGGGCGAGGCGGCTAATGACAATGGGTCGGGTACTGCCCTGGTTCTGGAACTGGCACGCATCTTCAACGGCGTAGACGTGGAGACCCAGCAGTCGATTCGATTCGCCTTTTGGAATAACGAAGAGACCGGCCTCAACGGCGCGCGGGCCTACGTCGAACAGCGGGCAGAATTGCAGGGAATCGAAGACCCGGCCGGGTCGGGGAGGTATCCAGAGCCCAAGTGGTTGGGCATGGTCCAGCACGACATGATGCTCTGGGACCACGGAATGCCTCGGATTGACGGAACCCTGGCACCCCAGCAGCGCCCCGAAGCCGACGTCAATATCGAGTTCCAGTCCCGGGCTGCGTTTGCTGACGAGGCCAGGAACCTGGCGTTCCTTTTTCGAGACGCCAATGAGAAATACGCAACCGACTACCCCGCGGCTGTTGGTTCACACATGACGAATACAGATTCGACCCCGTTCATGGACCTGACTCCGGCAATAAGCCTTCGGGAGAACGAAAGGGGAATGCATACGGGTGCTGGCTGGAATCCGCATTGGCACCAGCCGACGGATCGATATTCCACGTACTCCGACGATGATTTCCGGCTTGGTCTGAACGCGGCGCAAACGACGCTCTCGGCGATTGCCCAGTTGACTGGTACCCTGTTGAAGCAGTAGGCCAGGGCGTATTCGATGAACTGAGCAACCTCTTCCAGGATGACAGTCGAAATACCCTGCTGGTCAAGCTGACCTATTGGTTTGGTCAATGATCTTGAGGCCGCGCGTCGAGCAGCTGCTGCACGATCCGCCGATAGGTCCCCCACCCCGTCCGTCGACGGTATTCGGCCTTCGTTTTGTGAGCTATTACCAGCCCTACTGCGGGAAGTACCGTGATGAACTCGATCAGGTACGAGTAGGGAGGAAGCCTCCTACTCCACCGCCAGAAACGCAGCCGTCGAGTCCACTCCGAGATACCCTACATGCCGGCGGATTTCCGATCCGTCCGAACCAAGTAGCAGGACCGTGGGATATGCCGTGATGTCAAAGCGCTTCGCAAGGTCGCGCCGGTCGTCACCGTCCACCTTCGCTGCTACGACGCCCGCGGCCGCATCGACAACGGCATCGGCCGAAAAGACCCACTCATCCATGGTGTAGCAGGGTCCGCACCAGACAGTCTTGAAGTCAACGAAGAGCGGCTTCCCCTCTCTGCGCGACTCCGCCTCCGCCGTCTCGAACTCGGAGAACGCCACCTCCCGGCCGGACCGGGGTGCATTCCGGTCAACAGCCAGGACATCCTCCTCGGCGGCTTCCTGGGCCCTAGTGATTCCCGGATCACCCCGTTGCAGGGATACCCGAAGGCCTGAAGGGTCAATACTCACTAGGCGATAGGCGGCCTCCCCAAACCACGCATGCCGGTTGGCAGAACGTGACGCTTGGTAGCTGAGCAACACAGCTTCTGAATCGGCCTCCGCCAGCGCCCAAGAATCGCTGTTGTCAAGGACGCCGTCCATCTCAGACTCGGTTAGCATGACGAGCGCGGGGACCCCGTCCAGCACCACCTGCCCCGAATACCATCCCCGCCGGGAGTACCGAAGGACTTCCTCCTGAGCTGGCTCCGCTGGATCAAATACATACCAGAACGCCAGTGGGTAGGGCACTGTGATCCCACCGGAGCCCTCCACGGGGAGCTGAATGGTGGCGTCAAAGCTGGACCACGTCTTACCGCGGGTCTCGCTCGGCTCCGTCCGGACCACCTCATCTGG
>JBLFXH010000095.1:0-11710 GCA_047611125.1 Rhodothermales bacterium | reverse complement strand
CACGACCTCCAGCACTACTACGACGTCGGAACGTCTCGCTACAAGGGAGTCTGCCACGTAGCGCTAGCCGAGGAGGGGTTTAATCGGCCTGGCAACGTTCTCTTTGGAACGGACTCGCACACCTGTACCTCCGGGGCCTTCGGGCTCTTTTCGACAGGCGTGGGCAACACCGACGCGGCCCTGATCATGGGCACCGGGAAGATCTGGGTGAAGGTCCCCGAGACCATGCGCTTCGTCTTTGAGGGAGAGTTGCCCCCGTATCTGATGGCCAAGGACCTGATCCTGGCGGTCATCGGAGAGATCGGCACGGCCGGCGGCACCTACCGGACGCTAGAATTTGACGGAGGAGCGGTCTACGATCTCTCCATGCAGGAGCGCATGACGCTTACCAACATGGCCATCGAGGCCGGGGGCAAGAACGGAATAATTGCACCCGATCAGGTGACCTTCGATTTTGTACGGGCCCGGACGGACGCACCATTCCAGGCCGCGTACGGAGATGCCGATGCGCGCTTCCACTCGGAGTACGTGTTCGACGTATCCGAGATGGTCCCGGTGGTTGCGAAGCCCCACAGCCCGGACAACAAAGCGCCGGTCACCGAAGTGGTCGGCACGCGATTGGACAAGTGCTACATAGGCTCTTGCACCGGAGGCAAGCTTGAGGACTTCGAGGCCGCGGCGCGGATTCTGAAGGGACAGGAAGTGAAGGTTGCCACCTATGTGGTGCCGGCAAGCACGGAGGTGCAGCGTCGGATGAAGGAGGTCACCATCGATGGGCAGACCCTCTGGGACATCTTTGAATCGGCTGGATGCATGATGGGCCACGCCTCCTGCGGTGCCTGCCTTGGCGGCCCCATCGACACGTTTGGGCGCGCCGTCGGAACGGAGGTGGTTATCTCCACCACCAATCGCAATTACCCAGGTCGGATGGGATCGAAAATGAGCGCCATCTACCTGGCCTCGCCCCTCACCGTGGCGGCTTCGGCCATCCACGGTGTCATCACGGATCCTCGCGAGGTACTCGTATGAAAGACGTCATTCGCGGGAAGGCCTACGTTGTCGGAAACGGAATCGACACGGACCAGATCATTCCGGCAGCGCACCTGGTGTACTCGCTGACCATCCCCGAAGAGCGGAAGATGTACGGGCGATATGCCCTGAGCGGTGTCCCCGCCGACCAACAGGGACTCCCCAAGGGCGGCCAGCCATTCACGGCTGAGGATTCCTACGAAAGCGAGTACAAGGTCATCATAGGCGGCTCGAATTTCGGATGTGGCTCCAGCCGCGAGCACGCTCCGTTTGCCATTGCCGAGGCCGGTTGCGAAGCCGTGGTGGCCGAATCGTATGCCCGGATTTTCTACCGCAACTCGGTGGACGGCGGGTTCTTGGTTCCGTTCGAGACGCGGGTACCGCTGACCGAGCGGATTCGGACGGGGGACGAGGTGGAGATAGACACCGTGCGATCCACGCTGCACAACCACACTACTGGCGAGGACTTCCTGCTTAACCCTTTGGGGGACGTGGCTGAGATTCTGAAGGCAGGGAACGTCTTCGAGTATGCCCGACAAAAGGGCCTCATTAGCACCAGGTAGAACGGCGGCATAGGCATGTTGGCAACCGTTGGTGCTCTTGCCCGTAACCACTGTTTATCCTCAATTTGAGCAACCTGGTTTGGCTAGGCCGAGTGGCTGCTGGCAGCATATCGATGAGAACCCTGCTAGCTCCATTCCTGCTTTCCTTGGCGGTAATTCCGTTCCTGGCCATCACGCCGGCGCCCGTGGCGGAGCGCGGTGAATTGCCGGCCACGACCACCTCGCCGGAAGCAGTTTCGAGAGAACACCATCCCGTGGTGTTGCTCCACGGATTGGTCAGGAGGAGTGGTTCCATGAACCGGATGCAGCGGGAACTGGATGAGGCTGGCTACGAGACGTGCAACATCGGTTACCCCTCGCGCAGCCACACGATTGATATCCTGGCTTTGGAGTATGTCCTTCCTCAGATTGAGGAGTGCGCCGGCGAAGGTGACGTATCCATCGATTTCGTGACGCACTCCATGGGTGGCCTCATCGTCAGGTACCTTGCCAAGGAAGAACTTGCGGACCGCATGGGCCGAGTGGTCATGCTGGGCCCACCAAATGGTGGCAGCGAGATTGTCGACAAGATTGGTGACTGGTGGCTCTTTGAGGTGGTCAACGGGCCGGCTGGAATTGAGATGGGAACGGACAGCACTAGCCTACCCCTTCAGTTGGGAGTGCCGGACTACGAGGTGGGCGTCATTGCTGGCACCAGAACAACCAACCTGATTCTCTCGGCCCTGATTGGAGGGGAGGACGATGGGAAGGTGTCGGTGGAGAACACAAGGCTCGAGGGCATGAAGGACTTTCTTGTGATGCCGGCCTCGCACATGTTCATGATGCGCAAGAAGCGCGTCATAGAGCAGGCCATTCACTTCCTTGAGAACGGTGTCTTCTCAGAAGGCTGAGGGATGCTTCCATACGTCCCATCGATTGTGGCTCTGGGACTGGCCGCGCATTTCACGGAGGTATTCCTGACATGCCGACCGGAGTTTTCATGGCCTTCAACGTGACGTGGATTCTGATCTGGTTTGTCTCGATACCTGGTGTCGACAAGGGAAGCAGGCTGGCCTTCTTTGTGGCCTGGTTTCTGGCGAACGGGCTACCGGCCACGCTGGGTGCCTCGCCACAGATCTGGTACGGAGCCGATACACAACTCTCGGAATGGGCGGGCGACACTCTCGGTGACAAGGCGGCGGTGGTCGTCCTGACTTTCACGAACTAGGCTCGCTCTCTCGCGGCCATTCGGTATCTTCGGGGCGATTCATCCGCACTCGAAGAATGATCATTTGTACCCCTCGGACCGTATTCTCGAAACAGTTCGATGTGAACGGAGGGCCGGGCGAACGCGGCGACATCGAATACAAGATCATGACGGAGCAGGGTACCCTGACCTGGGCTGGAGTGACCTACGAGGTCCGAAAGCACGGCCCGGGAAGTGGGTACTGGTCGCTGGAAGACGGAGATGAAGTCTTGGCAGATGCTCAGAAACCGTCCCCTTGGCATCGCAAAATCCTGGTCGAAACGTCGACGCTGAAACTTGAATTGGTCCCCCGGTCCGTCTTCCTGCGGGCCTTTGATGTTCTGGAGAGTGGCCAGATGGTTGGTTCGATCGAGCCGGCGCACGCCTTGACTCGACGGGCTTTCCTGGATTTCGGCCCGGAAGTCCCCGAACACATTCAGTTGTTCTGTTTCTGGATGGTGGCGCTGATGTGGAGGCGGGCGAGGCGCAAATAGCGAACCACGTCTCCGGGTAGTATTCCGGGTATTTAGTACTATTGGCCAGACCCCGGTGCTATGAAACAGTTAACTCGAGCCGACGAAACGCTGATGGTGGCCATCCACCGCCTGGGTGAGGATGCCTACAGCACCACCATCCTGGAGGAGATCAAGGAGCGCGCCGACAAGAAGTTGACGGTTGGCAGCCTGTGGGTTTCCCTGGATAGTCTTGCTGACCGAGGCTTCGTCCGCAAGAACCCACGCCCCGGTGATTCAGGGGGGAGGCCTCGAGTCTACTACGCTCTGTCTCCGAAGGGCCGCCGGGCGTTAAAGCGCTCCCGCGATATGCAGGCCCGACTCTGGGAAGGCGTGCCCTCGCTAGACTAAAAAACGCTTCCGGCTCCTTAGGTCACGTTTTTCACGCGGCATCCGGCTCCCGAGCAGTATTTCGGAGTAGTATTCCGTCACTTCCAGAGCTTGCGAACAGCACCATGAGCATTGTCCTAGCCTATAGCGGCGGCCTCGACACCTCCTTCTGTGTCCCGTTTCTGAAGGAGCAGTTCGGTGAGCGCGTGATCACAGTCACCGTGAATACAGGCGGCGTCGCCCCCGATGAGGCCGCGGCCATTCACGCCCGGTCTCTGGAGTTGGGGGCCGACAAGCACATTCTCCTGGATGGTCGGAGGCGTCTCTTTGACGACCACCTGTCGTACCTCATCAAGGGCAATGTGCTGCGTGGCGGCGTTTATCCGCTCTGCGTGGGTCCGGAGCGCGTGGTTCAGGCACGGATGATTGTAGAAGAGGCGCGGCGGCAGGGTGCTCGAGCGGTGGCGCACGGATCTACGGGAGCCGGCAATGACCAGGTGCGCTTTGACGTGGCGCTCCGGATTTTGGCCGGTGACTTGGAGGTCATCACGCCCATCCGCGAGCACGGTCTTTCTCGCGCCTATACCACGGCCTTCCTGAAAGAACGTGGCTTTGATGTGCCCGCCTCTACGACTACTTATTCGATTAATTCCGGTCTGTGGGGTACAACCATCGGAGGCCGGGAGACGCTGGATTCGAGAGACCCAGTGCCGGACGAGGCCTACGAGACCACGCGGCCGGCCGACGCACCCGATGATCCGCTGGAGATAGTGCTGGCCTGGCAAGACGGCGTCCCCGTGTCGGTAAACGGTACGGCCATGGACCCGGTCTCGTTGGTGGAGCACCTGAACCAAGTTGGCGGCGAACACGGCATCGGCCGCGCCATCCACGTTGGGGACACAATCATGGGTATCAAGGGGCGGGTAGCGTTCGAGGCGCCTGCCGCAGCTGTCCTAATTGCCACGCACCGGGAGTTGGAGAAGATTGTCCTCTCCAAATGGCAGCAATTCCAGAAGAACCATATAAGCGATTTCTACGGAATGCTGCTGCACGAGGGGCAGTACTTCGACCCCGTCATGCGAGACACCGAGGCCTTCATTGACCAGTCCCAGACGGTGGTGACCGGTGAGGTCAGATTCCGTCTCTTCAAGGGCGGCATCCAGGTTCTGGGTTGTACCAGCCCACACTCCATGTTCGACGCGAACGTGGCCACGTACGGAGAGACGAATGAGCTTTGGGACGGGCGCGATGCCCGTGGTTTCGCCAGGATTGCGGCCGTAGGGGCCCTACTGGCCCGGACGGCCGGGGCAGGGGCATCAGAGCCTGGGGCGGCTGGGCAGGCCCCGACGTGATCCTGCGCACCGCCATACTGCACGGCGCCGGGTATACCGGTCGCGAACTCACCCGGCTGGTTTTGGGACATCCGCTACTCAGTCTGGATGTGGTCACGAGCAGGACGTTCGCGGGGAAAGCCCTCTGGGAAGTCCATTCCGCTATGCGCGGCGGGACCGAGCTCGTGTTTTCCGAGCCGGAATCATTCGAAGTCGATTCGGTGGACGTGGTCTTCGTGGCCGCCGAGCACGGGCAGGGCGCTGTGGCTGCCAAGGGGCTGGTTGACGCCGGCTTCAAAGGATACATCATTGATCTGAGCGCGGATTTCCGTTTGACGGACCCCGCCGATTACGAGGCGCGCTACGAACGCAAGCACCCCGCTCCCGAACTGGCCGGGACGTTTGAATACGGCATGGCCGATCTCAGAAGCCCCTATCCGGCCGGGACTAAGCGCATCGCCAACCCAGGCTGCTTCGCTACAGGCCTGGCGCTCAGTCTGACTCCTTTGGCGAGGGCCGATGGGAAAGTCAGGGCCGCCGTCACGGCGCTAACCGGAGCCTCGGGCTCAGGCGCACGGGCCAAAGCCACGACGCATTTCCCGGACCGGGAGGGCAACGTCCGTGCGTACCGGGTTTTCGATCACCAGCATCAGGCCGAGTTGGCACAGCTGCTTGGGCCCGATTCGCATGTTGACTTCGTACCCGTTTCGGGCCCCTGGACGCGTGGTATTTGGGGCACGGCGCAGATCATGGGTTCGGCCTCAGACATTGCAGGCGTCTTTCATGATGCGTATGCGGACAGGCCCTTGGTCCGGCTCTGGCCTAACCAACTTCCCGAACTCAGGTGGTCCGTGGGAACGCCGTATTGCGATATCGGCTGGGTGGTGAAAGGCGGGTCCGCTGTAGTCGGGTTCGGCTTGGATAATCTTCTGAAAGGCGCGGCTTCGCAGGCCATCCACAACCTCAATCTGGCGGCCGAGTGGCCAGAGACAACCGGACTCATAGCGTGACGCACACTGACATTGTCCAACTGGAGGAGCGGTACCAGCTGAAGACCTACCGCAAGAAACCCATCGCCGCTGTGCGAGGGGAGGGGTGCTGGATCTGGGACGCCGCAGACAAGCGCTATCTGGACCTGTATGGGGGCCACTGTGTGACGCTGCTGGGCCACAACCACCCTGGTGTTACGGCCGCTCTCAAGGCCCAGTTGGACGAACTGCTGTTTTATTCCAACGCCGTGTACAGCCCCGTCAGAGCCCGCGCCGTCGAGGCGCTGGCCACGATGGCGCCTGTCGGAATGCGCAATGTGTTCTTCTGCAGCACCGGCACAGAGGCGAACGAGACGGCGCTGAAGCTGGCCCGGAAGACTACCGGAAGAACCGAAATGCTGGCCATGGAGGGCGGCTTCCACGGCCGGACCATCGGCAGTCTTTCGGTCACCCACGGGAAGTACCGGGAGCCCTACAAAGACGTGATGGGCCCGACCACATTCGTCCCTTTCGGCGATGCGCGTGCGGCGCTTGCTGCACTCCGGACCGGCACCTACGCCGGATTGATCATCGAGCCCATGCAGAGCATGGCCGGTATGGCCGAGTCCACGGCCGGCTATTTTCGGCTGCTGCGGGAGGCCTGCACCGATGCCGGCACCGCGCTGATCTTCGACGAAATACAGACGGGAGTTGGAAGGACCGGGACGTTCTCCATTTCTGAGCGCTACGGCATGCTCCCCGACTTGATCACGATGGCCAAGAGCCTGGGCAACGGTGTGCCAGTGGGGGCGGTGTTGGTCTCCGACGCAATCTCAGGCACCGTCAACTACGGAGACCAGGGCACCACATTCGGCGGCGGGATGCTAGCGATGGCCGCGGTTGAGGCCACGCTGGCCGCTGTCCGGGACGAGGACATCATGGAAAAGGCGAGACGCATCGAGGTGACGATTCGCCATCGCCTTGGACCCAAGATCAAGGAAATACGGGGCGGCGGATGCCTGCTGGGACTGGATCTCGGATTCCCGGTTGCCCCGGTAGTCACGGCCCTCTTACAGGACGGAATCATTGTCGGAGGCTCAGATCATCCCAATGTCATGAGGGTGATGCCGCCGGCTGTGACTCCGCTGGAGGAGATCGAGAAGTTCACCGATGTCCTGGAATCCTGCATGCGTGAGGCGCCCCGCGTAGCGTGAAGAATTTGATCGACTGGCATTTGGAGTCAGACGCGGTCTGGCAAGCCAGCATCGAGCTGGCGCAGCGCTTCGCGGCCGACCGGACTTTGGGCCAGGATCTGGCAAGAGGCCGCAGCCTGGCGCTGTTGTTTTTCAATTCCTCACTCCGTACTCGGACCTCCATGGAAGTGGCTGCCGCCCGACTGGGAGCTCACAGCAGCGTGATTGTGCCGGGGCAAGGAACGTGGGGATTCGCCTGGGAAGATGGCGCCGTGATGGACGGCGGCGAGGCCGAACACATCCACGAAGCCGCGGCTGTGCTCTCTCAATACTTCGATGCCATCGGGGTGCGCCTCTTTGCCTCGTTGACCGACCGCGACGCGGATCGGGAGGAGCGGCAACTCAAGCGCTTCCAGCGCGCCGCCCAGGTCCCGGTGATCAACCTGGAGTCGGCCTACTACCACCCTTGCCAGGCGCTCGCCGACGCGGCGTGCATCACCGAGCGATTTGGCGGAAATCCGGCCGGAAAGAGGTTTGTCCTGACGTGGGCCTATCACCCCAAGGCTCTGCCGACCGCTGTGCCGAACTCGGCGCTGCTGGCCGCAGCCCGCTTGGGGATGGATGTGACGGTGGCTGCACCTGAGGGATTCGAACTCGATCCCGCAGTGATGGAGATGGCCGGGCCGGGCGTCTCTGTTTCCAACAGCATGGACCGCGCGCTGGAGGGGGCAGATGTGGTGTACGCCAAGGCTTGGTCGGGCTCCAGCGTCTACAAGAATCCGGAGGTGGAGGCCGCCTCGCGCGCCCGGCACCGCGATTGGCGCGTCACGACAGACCGAATGCAGCGAACCCGTGAGGGCGCCTTTATGCACTGCCTCCCAGTCCGCCGTGGCGTTGTGGTGGACGATGCCGTAATGGACGGACCGCAGGCTATCCATCTCAGGCAGGCCGCCTACCGGCTGTTCGCCCAGCAGGCCATTCTCAGCAAGATCTGGGACCTGCCGCTATGAGGCCGATGTGCGTAATCAAACTGGGCGGGGGACTCGTGAACTCGTTGTCCCGTTTCTGGCCCGCTCTCCGGGCGATGATGGCGGAGACGGACGTGGTCCTGGTCCACGGTGGAGGCCCTCAGGCTACAGAAATGGCACGCCGCCTCGGCCACGAGCCCACCATCGTTCAGGGTCGGAGGGTGACGTCAGATCTGGACCTGGACATTGTTCGATGGACGATGCGGGGTGAGATCAACCTGGCGCTTTCTTCCCAGGCGCAAGGCGCGGGCTTTCGAGCGGTTGGCATAGCCGGTGCCGATGGAGGATTGCTGCGGGTGTCAAGACGCCCGCCCTGGACCATTGAGGGGCAGTCGGTAGACTTCGGGTGGGTCGGCGATGTGGTCGCGGTCCAACCAGAGATCCTTCACACACTCCTCGGAGCGGGTTTCCTCCCCGTGGTTGCTCCCATCGGCATCGATGAAACGGGGCAAGTCTACAACGTGAACGCGGATACCGTCGCGGTTGCCATCGCCCGTGAATTGGGAGCGGCCGAGCTGCTGCTGGTTACTGAGGCTGGTGGCCTACGGACGGGTTCCGGACCGTTCGACAAGCGGATCCGGATCTGCACTCAGGCCGTGTTCGATAAAGGCGTCGACGACGGTTGGATCAAGGGCGGTATGCGCGTCAAGATCCAGTTGGCCCTTGAGGCCATTGCCGGGGGAGTCAAGGATGTCTGGGTCACCGGCGCTGGTGACATTGCTGAACGTATTAATGCGACCCACATCACCGCATGAAGCAGCCCATCACGGCAGGTGACATCCTCGAACGGTTGGTCTCCATTGAGTCGCCCAGCGGCTCAGAGGGTGAGGCGGCCGATGCGCTCACGGCCATTGCGGAGGCGGCCGGATTGCAGGTCCAGCGATTGGACAACAATATCTGGTTTTCGATTGGGGAAGGCCCGAAAACCCTGCTCCTGAATTCGCATCTGGACATCGTGCCGGCCTCAGAAGGGCATCCCTACCCACCCTTTGAGCCGACCATCGTGGATGGCTGGCTGTACGGACGGGGCGCGGTTGACGCGAAGGGAAGTGTTGCGTCCATGACGGCAGCAGTCCTACGTCTCCACGCCGAGGGCTGGAGTCCCAAGGGAGGTCGGCTGGTCGGCGCTTTTACCGCCTGCGAGGAGAGTGGATGGCCTTACAACGGCCTGGAAGTCACCCGTCCCCATCTGCCGCCGGTCTCGGCTGCCATTGTGGGGGAGCCAACTGATCTCGAGCCCTGCGTGGCGCAGAAGGGTGTCCTAATCTTGAGGCTGGACGCGCGTGGAAAGAGTGCCCACGCCGCGCGTCCGCATCTGGGTGACAACGCCGTGGTGAAGGCATCCCGGGACGTGGTGCGCCTCTCGGAATTCCAGCCGGATCGCGCGCACCCGGAGCTTGGTCTGGTGACGGTCACATCCACTGTCATGCAGGGCGGTGCGGCCAGGAACGTGATTCCGGACCTGTGCTCCGTGCATGTTGACGTTCGCTCCACGCCTGCCTACACCCACGCCGAGTTAGTCGCGCTGGTTCAAGCCCAAGTTGAGTCCGAGGTGGTGATTCATTCAGACCGGCTTATTCCTGTAGACACGTCACCAGACTCAGAAATTGTCCGGGCAGCCGTTGCGGCCTCGGGAGGCCAGCCCTTCGGATCTCCCACGGCGTCGGACTGGATCTTCCTGAGCGACGTCCCAACGGTCAAGATGGGACCGGGGTCAAGCGACCTGTCCCACACTGCTGGCGAGCGCATGAATCTGAACGAACTAGAGCGGGCGGTGGATGTCTATCGCAACACCATCCTCCATTACTTTGGATCATGAGCAGAAAAGGACCCATATGGAAGAAGAGCGGCGTCAGAACGGAAGACTGGGTGACGCGCTTCACGGTCGGTGACGACTACCTCTGGGATCGGCTGCTTTTGCCGTTTGATCTTGTCGCTTCCGAAGCCCATGCCTGGGGTCTAGCGGAGATCGGTGTGCTGGATCAGGCCGAGTTTGAGGTGCTGGCCGCTGCGCTGGGCACCCTCGGGGAGGAGCATTTGCGCGGCGAACTCACCGTCACGCCGGAAGACGAGGATTGTCACACCGTCATCGAACGGCGCCTGATCGAGATCACGGGAGAGGCCGGCAGGAAGATCCACACCGGGCGGTCGCGCAATGACCAGGTCCTCGCGGCTCTTCGGCTGTTTCTCCGGGATCGGCTGGAAGCCATCGGCGCCCGCACGCTCGAATTTGGAAATCGGCTGTGCCACCTGGCCACCCGCCATCCCGACACCTTCCTCCCAGGCTACACGCATATGCAGCGGGCCATGCCCTCAAGCGTATCGCTCTGGGCCCTGGGCTTTGCCGAGTTGGTCGGAGATGATCTGGAAGTAATCGGCCAGGCCCGTAGCCGTGTCAACGCCTCGCCACTCGGATCCGCGGCCGGGTACGGTGTCCCGCACCTGAACCTTCCCCTGCAGGCGGTAGCTGACAGACTTGGATTCGAGACGCTCCAGAGGCACGCCACCACAGCGCAGTTGAGTCGTGGAAAGATTGAGTCAGCCGTAGTTCATGCCATGGTTCAGGTGGCCAGCACGGTAAATCGTCTGGCATCGGACCTGGTGCTCTACAACACCGCGGAATTCGGATTCGTGAAGCTTCCAGTAGAGTTCAGCACGGGCAGTTCCATCATGCCCCAGAAGAAGAACCCAGATGTGCTGGAACTGGCAAGGGGCACCTACCACCGTATTGTTGCCGAGCTGAACCTGCTGCTCACGCTGCCGGCCAATATGTCGTCCGGCTACCACCGGGACCTACAACTGACCAAGGAAGCGGTGATGCGCGCCGTACTCAAGACCGAAGACTTGCTGCAGGCCATCAATGCGCTTCTGCCGGGCGTGACGTTCCAAGCTGAGGCGGCGCGCGCCGCAGACGATCCGGCCCTGCACGCCACGGCGGCTGCGCTGAAGATGGTCCGCGATGGCGCGGCATTTCGAGACGCTTATCGCGAAGTGGCCGCCGATCGCGGCCTCTGGACGGAGGCGCAGCACGAAGCCGCTAATGCCCCCGCCGAGGGATCGGACACCCAACAAGTTGAGGACATGCTTCAGTTCCTCCACGTCCGCGGCGGCTGGTTGTGAGGCATCCCGAGCTGACTGCGTTTCTGGCCGCGCTCCTGCTCGTCGGGTGCGGACCGGACTACGACACGATCATTCGAAACGCTGATGTCTACGACGGCACCGGAGGACCGGCCGTGACCGCAGACGTTGCCATCAGCGGCGGGCAAATCGCCCGAATTGGCGATCTCACGGATGCCTCTGCGGGTCAGGACATAGATGCGACGGGGCTGACTCTTGCCCCGGGCTTCATTGACGTTCACTCCCACGCTGCAGGTGCGCTGGCAACCCAGGAGTTGGCACCGGGAGAACCTCTGCTCCGGCAGGGCATCACCACCATCTTTGCGAATCCGGACGGAGGCGGTCCTGTGAATATGGCTGGGCAACGGGCGGCGCTGGAGGCTGCCTCCCCCGGCGTGAATGTGGCCCAACTCA
>JBLFXH010000094.1:0-12006 GCA_047611125.1 Rhodothermales bacterium | reverse complement strand
TCAAACCGCTGGTTGGGGACCTCAGAGCTGAGTTTCACTGACTTTGCCCACAAGCGGACGGCGTGAAGGAAGTAGCTGTTTACTGCGCATCGGCTTCCGGGCTGGCTGAAGTCTACCTCGAGGACGCACGGGTGCTCGGAAGAGGAATGGCGCGGAGCGGAATGGCCCTGGTCTATGGCGGCGGAAATGTGGGCCTGATGGGTGAAATAGCGCGGGCGGTCCATGATCACGCTGGGACCGTCATCGGCTACATCCCCGAGAGGCTCATGGCCATCGAGGGCCGCGCCTACGACATCGCCGATGAGTTGATCGTCACGGCCACTATGCAGGAGCGAAAGCGGTCCATCTTCGAGCGGGTCGACGCCTTTGTTGTTCTGGCAGGCGGAATCGGGACCTTGGAAGAGTTCATGGAGGTGGCCACGCTCAAGAAGCTGGGCTATCACGACAAGCCGATCGTTCTGGTCAACACAGCTGGTTTCTGGGATGGTCTTCTGAAGTTCTTGGACCACGCCCGGAATGAGGGTTTTTCGCCCCCCTTGGCCGATATTTACGTCGCGGTTCCTGATGCTACAGCCGCCCTGCGCCTCCTGGAGAGGCACCGGCTTCGGGTCTCAGCCTGAGCCGAAGTCACCGTTAGCCCTCACCCCCCCCAAAGGCTATGAAATACCTGTCCATCCTACTTCTCCTTGTTTTTGCCGCGTGCGGCGGCCCCGAGCCCGCTGACCTGGTCCTCGTAGGAGGCCGCGTTGTCACGGTCGATGACACCATGCCTGAAGGCACGGCCATCGCCATGCAAGGCGATCGCGTGCTCCTGGTGGGCTCTGACCAGGAGGTGCGCGCACTCGTTGGCTCAGATACCGAGGTGATTGAGCTAAACGGCCGCCTGGCGATTCCCGGTTTCATCGAGGGCCACGGTCATTTCATGTCCATCGGAAATGCCCAAATGATTCTGAACCTGAATGATGCCCAGAACTGGGACGACATCGTTCTGCAGGTTGAAACTGCGGTCGCGGAATCCGAGCCGGGTGCCTGGATCATGGGCCGTGGATGGCACCAGGAAAAATGGGATTCCACCCCTTCAGGATCGGTCGATGGCGTTCCTACTCATCAGTCGCTCAGTGCAGTTTCGCCCCGCAATCCGGTCTATCTCGGGCATGCGAGTGGCCACGCGGCCTTTGCCAATGCTGAGGCCATGCGATTGGGGGGCATCTCGTCGGAGACACCGAACCCTTCGGGCGGTGAGATTGTGCACGACGGGCGCGGCGACCCTACGGGGCTTCTGCGCGAGACGGCGCAGGGACTGGTGGGTCGCGCGCGTTCGCAGGCCCAGCGGGGCATGACAGAAGAAGAGGCGGAGGCGCGGGCGCTGGAGCAGATTCGGCTGGCCTCCGAGGAAGTGCTGTCGAAAGGGATCACGAGTTTCCAGGACGCCGGGTCCGGCTTCGGATCCATTGACCGGTTCCGCGGACTGGCTGAGTCCGGCGAACTGCCCGTCCGGCTTTACGTGATGATTCGCGCCTCAAACGAATCGCTGGCCGAGAATCTGGGCCAAGGGCCTATCATCGGGGAAGGGGGAAACTTCCTGACTGTCCGGTCCATCAAGCGCTCCATCGATGGGGCGCTGGGGCCGCACGGAGCCTGGCTCCTCGAACCGTATTCAGACAAGCCCGAAAGTGCCGGGCTCAACACGTCCGACGTTTCCTCGGTCCGGGAAACCGCGCGGTTGGCCCTTGAGAATGGCTACCAACTGAATGTCCATGCCATCGGGGACCGGGCCAATCGTGAGGTGTTGGACATCTACGAAGAATCTTTTGGCGGCAGGGACACCGACGATCGGCGCTGGCGCATCGAGCACGCCCAGCACCTGCATCCTGACGACATTCCACGGTTTGCAGGCCTCGGCGTAATCGCCGCTATGCAAGGGGTCCATGCGACCTCTGACGGCCCATGGATCCACGAAAAGCTCGGCGATAAGCGGGCGCGCGAGGGTGCCTATGTCTGGCGGAGCCTGCTGGACTCGGGCGCCATCGTCACAAATGGCACCGATGCCCCCGTGGAAGATGTGGACCCCCTCGCCAGCTACTATGCCACGGTCTCCCGCGTGGTCCGGGATGGATCTGTCTTCTATCCTGAGCAGCGCATGACAAGGATGGAGGCCCTGAGGAGCTACACCCTCAGCAATGCCCACGCGGCTTTCGAAGAGGACATCAAGGGCTCATTGACTCCCGGAAAACTGGCCGACGTCACGGTGCTTTCAGCCGATATTCTGTCCGTACCGGAGGAGCAAATCCCCATGGCACGGGTCGACTACACCATTGTGGGTGGGCAGGTCAGATACCGCCGGGACTAGTCTTCGGCGATGGGTATCTGCGTCCCGTACTTGACGGTGGACAGCACGAACGAGGTGTGGATCCGCCCGATGTGCGGGATCTCGCCAAACTCGTGCAGGAGGAAGGATTCATAGGCGCCGATATCGGACGCCACGATCTTCAGGAGGAAGTCGCTGTCCCCGCTGATGTGGTAGCACTCCATGACCTGGGGTAGCTGTTCGACCTGCCGCTGAAAGGCCGCCACCTTGTCCGCACCGTGAAGCGTGAGCGAGACGTGGACGTAGGCCACCGTTGCCTGGTTCACCTTGGCCGGATCCACCAGAGCAACCGTTCGTGTGATGAAGCCCTGCTGCTTCAGCTTTCGTACTCTTTCCAGCGTCGTGGCGGGGGCCATGCCGACTCGGCGTGCCAGTTCAACGTTGGAAATTCCTCCTTCTGACTGCAGGATTTTGAGGATTTGTCGGTCTATCGGATCCAGCGAATCGAGCATGGTTCTCTTTGCCATCGTCCATCAATAATACGGCGCTCTTCGCCTCGTTCCGTATGGCTAGTGTGTTGCAGAAACTGACGTCCCTTCATGAAGCTCTCGGGCCTCGCTACGTGCGCATGGACGACGTGCTTGCTCGGCTAGATTCCGAGCTATTTCGATGCGCTCCCTCGGTCTCCAACTGGTCTGTGGCGAACCAGCTGCACCACCTCGCAACCTCGACGGCTCTGATGCTTACCGGAGTGTCCCGCATCGGCAGCCAGACAATTCCGGCTGAGGCCTCCGGAAGCGTCACAGCGATTGGCCGCGCCGTCCTCATGACGCGCCGCTTTCCGCGGGGCAAGGGCAAGGCACCGAAGCGGACGGTCCCGCCAGATGAGGTCTCGCGAGCAGATCTGGAAAAGGTCCTAGCCCGGAGCCGGAGAACCTACGAGAGATTACCCGCCGAAATGGAGGCTGTCGCTGCCAGTTCCTGGAAGGTGGCCCACCCATTTTTCGGCATGCTTGAGGCGAGCCAATGGATGAAATTGGCTGCCATCCACGCCGATCATCATTTCCGAATCATAGAGGACATCGATGCGGTCTGAGCCGACCGAGCGGACCGTAGAGGTACCGCGTACGGCGCGCTATTTCGTGCGTGGAGATGCCGAGGGGGCCAGCGAGGTTTGGGTGCTGCTTCACGGCTACGGTCAACTGGCCCGTGACTTCCTGGACTCCTGCCAGGCGCTGGCTCGGCCAGGACGACTGCTGGTCGCTCCAGAGGGACTCTCCCGCTTCTATGTGAAAGGCTTTTTCGAGGCGCCGGGTGCTTCCTGGATGACTAGCGAGGCTCGCCTCGGCGAGGTTCGAGACTACGTGCGGTATCTGGATGCTGTGATGGAAGACCTTGGCGGCCCGGACAATGTGAGCATTCTCGGGTTTAGCCAGGGCGCTGCCACAGCTAGTCGATGGGCGGCCCTTGGGCGCGTGAAGCCCACGAGACTCATCTGCTGGGCTGGAGACGTGGCCCATGACATTCCGCTGGACGCCCTGGCTTCAGTTCCGGTCACCATGGTCCTCGGGGAGAAGGACAAACTCCTCACGAAAGCTCACCGTGTCGAGGCTCTGGCAAGGCTAGATGCGACGGACGTTGCCTACAGAGTCGAACGATTCGACGGTGGGCACCGCCTGGATGACGAGACCCTGCGCCGGATTTCGGCCGCCGACTGACGGGATCGGAACGATAGTTTGCGCCTGATCACTGCGACCAGTTCACCAGAATCGGGAAGAGAATGATCAGCAGCAGGCCGATGGCCTGGATCACGATAAATGGAACCGCACCGCGGTAGATCTGCGCCGTCGTGACCTCGGGAGGCGCGACCCCCCGCAAGTAGAAGAGCGCGAAGCCAAACGGAGGAGTCAGGAACGACATCTGGAGGTTCATCCCGATCATCACGCCAAACCAGACGAGGTCGATTCCCAGTGACATGGCGGCCGGGGCCAGCAGGGGAATCACGATGAAGGCGATCTCGAAGAAGTCGATGAAGAAGCCCAGGACGAAGATGACCAGATTGGCGACAAGCAGCAGTCCAACAACGCCGCCCGGCAGTCCGGTGAGCAGATCGTGGATCCAGAGGTCACCGTTCAAACCACGAAAAACCAGGGCAAACGCGGTCGAACCGATCAGAAGAAACATGACCATCACCGTGAGCCGCGTGGTCTCGTCCATGGTGTCGCGCAGGGCGGACATGCTCAGACGGCGATTTGCGGCAGCAAGACCCATCGCCCCCAGGGCACCCAGAGCGCCCGCTTCAGTAGGCGTTGCCACACCGGCGAAGATGCTTCCAAGCACTAGCAGGATCAGAATGAGCGGCGGCATCATCACGAACACGACGCGCCTCAGGAGACGCTTCTTGTCGTAGATCCGCGCTTCAGGCGGTAGGGCCGGAGCCTGATCCGGGCGGAAGTAGGCCACCCCCGCCGCGTATAGGCCGTACATCAAGGCCAGGATAATCCCCGGGACGAGGGCGCCAAGAAAGAGGTCGCCCACAGGTACCCCGAGCTGGTCAGCAAGTACCACCAGCACCACACTCGGAGGAATGATCTGGCCCAAGGTGCCCGACGCGGTAATCACTCCGGTGGCCAGTTCCTCACCGTAGCCGTATTTGAGCATGATGGGCAGCGAGATCATACCCATAGCGACCACCGAGGCACCAACCACGCCGGTAGCCGCCGCCAAAAGGGCTCCAACGAAGACAACGGCCAGCGCCAGGCCACCGCGGAGGGGCCCAAAAAGCTGACCAATGGTTGTCAGGAGGTCTTCCGCCAGCCGGGACTTCTCCAGCATCGTCCCCATGAAGATGAAGAAGGGCACCGCCAGCAGCACGTAGTTCGACATCACCCCGAACGTGCGGTCCGGCATGGCCAGTAGGAGATTCCAGTCGAACAGGCCCGCCTCCACGCCGATCACGGCAAAGACGATGGCCGTGCCGCCGAGGGCGAACGCGACCGGGAAGCCCGAAAAAATCAGGAGCAGCGCTCCAAGAAACATGAGGGGTCCGAGGTACTCCTCCATCACGCCTCCTCCCCGGCCGGAGGCTCATATCCCACGACCGCGGCCAGCGATCTAATGAGCATGGAGAAGGCCTGTGCAAGCAGAAACAGGAATGCAATCGGAATGACCGTTTTGATCGGGTAGCGCGGCAACCCGCCCGGATCCGGTGACCCCTCGAGGACAGCCCACGAATTGATGACCGAGGGCCAGGAGACCCAGAGCATCAGCACACAGAAGGGAATCAGAAAGAGAACCGTCCCCATGAGGTCTATCCACGCCTTGCCTTTCCTGGAGAGCCGGCCATACAGGACGTCGACTCGCACATGCGAGTCGGTCTGCAAGGCATAGGCTGCGCCCAACAGAAACAACATGCTGAACAGGTACCACTGCAGCTCGATGTAGGTGTTCGAACTCAGGCTCAGGCCTGTAAACCTGGCCGTGTACCGAGCGAGGGCATTGAACGCCCCAACCAGCACCATCGCAAGGGTCAGCCAATAGATGAGACGCCCAGTGCGCTGACTAAAGCGATCAATGGCACTGGCGATGCGGAGGAGGAACGGCATACGGGAAAATAGCGAGTGCGGCGGTGACTTGGCTAGGCTGTCTTGGCTGGGCTAACTTCAGGAGCCGTCGTCTTCCCCGTAGCGCCGGACGCGTTTCTCCAGGCTCTCGGCCTCGTCCCTGGACCGCCAGTAGTCCATGCGCTCCCGAATGCGGCGCTCGTACCCGACCTCGCTCGGATCGTAGAAGTACGTGCCCTGCATCTGATCCGGGAGGTACTGCTGCGGGGTGTAGTGGTTGTGGAACGCGTGAGGGTACTGGTAGCCCTTGCCGTGACCCAGGCCTTCGCCATCGCGACTCCCGTCCTTCAGCGGGTTCGGGATGTCTCCGCTGCGTTCCTTCTCGACGAAACTCAGTGCTTTGAAGAAGGAGAGGGTGGTGTTGCTCTTGGGGGCGGTCGCCAGGTACAAGCAGCACTGGGCCAGGTGGAATCGACCCTCTGGCATCCCAACGACATCGAAGGCCTGCTGGCACGCCACTACCATTCGCAGGGCGTTGGGGTCAGCGAGTCCCACATCCTCGGAAGCGAAAATGAGCATGCGACGCAGGATGAAGCGCGGATCCTCCCCGGCGTACACCATGCGGGCCAGCCAGTACAGGGAGGCGTCGGGGTCCGAGCCCCGAAGACTCTTGATGAACGCGCTGACGGTGTCATAGTGGGCATCGCCCTCCTTGTCATACAGGACAGCGCGCTGCTGAATGGACTCCTCCGCCACCGAAAGGGTGACTTGTATGACCCCCGTATCGTTTAGCGGCGTGGTCTCGATGGCCAGCTCGAGCGCATTGAGCAGGGAGCGGGCATCGCCATTTGCCGTGGAGACCAGGTGGGCCCCAGCGTCCGCGTCCATCAGCACCTCGCGATCGCCGTAACCGCGCTCCACATCCTGAATGGTCATCTCCAGAATGCGAGCCAGATCCTTGTCCTCCAGGCTACGCAGTTCGAAGACCCGCGAACGGCTGACGAGGGCCTTGATGACCTCGAAGTACGGATTCTCCGTGGTAGCGCCGACCAGGGTCACGGTCCCGTTCTCCACGTGCGGCAGCAGCGCATCTTGCTGCGCCTTGTTGAAGCGGTGCACCTCATCAACGAACAGGATGGTGCGTTGGTGATGGTATCTGAGGGCATCCTCCGCGGAGGATATCGCGGCTCGAATGTCCTTGACCCCCGCCAGTACCGCGTTCAGCGAAAGGAAGCGCGCCCGCGTGGTGTTTGCGATTATTCGGGCCAGCGTCGTCTTGCCCGTTCCGGGCGGACCGTAGAACAGGACAGATTTGATCCGATCGGCCTCGATTGCCCGGCGAAGAAGCGTCCCCGGTCCAAGAATATGATCCTGCCCGACGTATTCGTCCAGGGTCCGCGGACGCATACGATCGGCTAGCGGGGCATTTTTCCACTTCGGCGAGGAGGCCTCGAAAAGATCATCCATGGGATACCTCACTCAGCGCTTGGGTGACTCCGGCCCGGAACAGGTTGGCGCCTCCCTGGGAGGGATGCCGGACGTAGGTGGCCGAAATGCCAGTGTCCTTCAGCGTCCGCTCTGCCTTGCGACCCACCGCGAGGACGCGCTCGGGCTGGAAGATGCGAATCAGTGCTGCGGTGAGGGGAGCATACCGACGCAATTCGCAGACCTTCGGGGCCCGGATGGTGAACGGCTGACCCGGTTTGTACGGGTGCAGTGGACACGCATTCCAGATGACACAGTCGGGGAAAACGTCAGTCATCAGTTTCCAGAAGATGGTTGCGCTGTATTCGCCGTACGGGGTTTCCTTGAGACTCGACTGTTTTCCTGGGATGGGGAACGCAGGGTCCAGCAGCTGCGCCTCGGAGGTGATCGGGACGCCCGAGAAACGGCATCCCCAGGGACCAGGTGCTTCCGCCAGCAGAAACAGGCGCGGACGGGGGGCGCAGGCCTCCAAGTAGCCCGCCAGATTCGTCCGGCGGATGGCAACCGCGTCCTTGCGATCCACCTCCGGGTTGTGGTCCGCGTACGGATTGAACGCATTCTCCTGCGGCTGCCGATCAAACAACTCTGCAGCGATGGCCTCCAATGCCTGGGCAGCCGTAGTCACAGGTCCAGGTGCTCGCCGCAGACCCGGCAGAAGTGTGCGTCCTCCCGATGGACCTCCGCCGCACAATGCCTGCAGCTCCGGGATGAGCGCTCGGCCCGCGCCTCCGCCTCTGCTCTGGCCAACTCCGCCGATACGATTCCCGTGGGGACGGCGATGACGCCATAGCCGATGATCATGACCATGGACGCGACGACCTGCCCCAGCGGAGTCTGCGGGGAAATATCACCGTATCCCACCGTTGTCAGGGTCACAATCGCCCAGTAGATGGAGCGCGGTATGCTGGTGTATCCATGCTTCTCTCCCTCAATGAAGTACATGATGCTCCCGAGGATCACCACGCTGACGAGTACAACCAGGAGAAAGACCGTGATCTTGCGCCGGCTAGAGCGCAGCGCCTTCGCCAAGGTCTCGGCTTCGGAGATAAAGGAGACGAGCTTTAGGATCCGGAAGATCCGGAGCAGCCGGAGCAGCCGGATGACTAGTAGATACTGGGTGCCGGGAAAGACGAGAGCGAGGTAAGTCGGCAGGACCGCGAACAGGTCGACCAGCCCGAAGAAGCTCCTCGCATACCTCAGCGGATGCGAGACCGTCCATAGCCGGACCCCATACTCGAGGGTGAATAGGATGGTAAAGACCCACTCAAGCGCAAAGAGGAGCTCTGCGTAGCGAACGCGGACGGCGGCCACGCTGTCCAGCATCACGATGATGACGCTGGCTACGATGGCCACTAGGAGCACGACATCGAAGGCCTTTCCCGCCTTGCTGTCGGTTCCGAAAACGACGTGATGCACCATTTGCCGAAGACTCTGCCGGGTCTTCGGCTGTCTCTCGGACTGTGGGTTCTCGATTGAGTCGTGGGATGGGCTCACGCTCAGACTTCGCTCGGTTATTCCGTGGGTTTCGTGTGTGAGTCTACGAACCGCAAGGGTACTGGAGTCACCTCGAGTGCAGTCACTGTTGGATCAGCACGGGCCGACGTCGAATTTTCTCGGTATACGGCCCTGCAGGAAAACACTGTCCTGTGAAGGCGGTTTGATCTTACCGGTGGACGACCGCCAATTCTGCATATATCGCCCGGACGAAGTCCCCCACAATAATGGAAAAAGCAACCCTGTCATTTGACTCCCAGAATCTGGACCTGCCCATGGTGGTGGGTTCTGAGGGCGAGCGGGCATTCGATATACGCAAACTGCGTGGCGAGACCGGCATTATTACCCTGGATTCCGGATATGGCAACACCGGCTCCTGCGAAAGCTCGATCACGTTTATCGACGGCGAGAAGGGCGTTCTTCGGCACCGCGGCTATTCCATCGAGGAGCTGACCGAGAAGTCCACTTTCACCGAGGTGGCCTATCTGCTGGTCTACGGTGACCTTCCGACTGCGGACGAACTGAGTTCGTTTGAGGAGCGCCTGACGCATCACAGCCTGCTCCACGAGGACATGAAGAAGTTCTTCGAAGGGTATCCGGCGAATGCGCCTCCGATGAGTGTGTTGTCTACGATCGTGGCATCGCTCTCGGCGTTCTACCCGGAGTCAGACGACGAAGACGAACTGGAACTCAACGTGATTCGCCTGATCGCCAAGATCAAGACAATCGCGGCCTTCGCCTTCAAGAAGTCCATCGGCCAGCCGTACGTCTACCCCAGGAACGATCTGGACTACACGTCCGATTTCCTGAACATGATGTTTGCAGTGCCGTCCGAAGACTATGAACTGAATCCGCTGGTCTCGAGCACGCTGAATCGCCTCATGATTCTGCATGCCGATCACGAGCAGAACTGCTCGACCTCCACGGTACGCATGGTTGGCTCCAGTGGTGCCAACCTGTTCGGCTCTATCTCTGCTGGTATCTCCGCCCTTTCTGGCCCGCTTCATGGGGGCGCCAACTCGGCGGTAATCGAGATGCTGAGCATGATCGCCGAGGACGGCGGCAACGTGGACAAGTACGTCAACATGGCCAAGGACAAGTCATCTGACTTCCGCCTGATGGGCTTTGGCCACCGTGTCTACAAGAACTTTGACCCGAGAGCGCGCGTCATCAAGTCTTCCGCCGATGCGGTTCTTGATAATCTCGGCATAGACGATCCCCTGCTCGACATCGCCAAGAAACTAGAGCGAGTAGCATTGGAGGACGAGTACTTCGCAGCCCGTCGACTATACCCAAACGTGGATTTCTACAGTGGAATCCTCTATCGTGCTATGGGTATACCGACGAATATGTTTACTGTAATGTTTGCTCTCGGCCGTTTGCCGGGTTGGATTGCGCAGTGGCTGGAGATGAAAAATGACCCGACCACGCGCATCTACAGACCAAGGCAGGTTTATGTAGGCGACAATGTGCGTTCCTATACCCCGATACATGAACGTGGAGCAGTTTCAACAGCGTAACGCTGTTTTTCTCGTTCTTCGTGGTACTTTAAGATCTTAACCCACCCTGATTCTAGAGAGGACCTTGAAATGAAGAACCGGCTACCGGTATACCTGTTCGCTGCGTTGATGGCGGCCCCGATGCTGCTCAGCACGCCCGTGCAAGCTCAAGACCGCGGCGAGGACACTTGGTACCTGCGTCCGCGTGTTGGCCTGTCGTACTACACAGGTACGAATGATGCGACGATTGCCCTCAAGAAGGGCGACCTCTTCAACACAACCCCGATCAACGCTGCGTTGGAAGTGGGTTACCGCTATAGCCAGAAGTGGTCGGCCGGTGTTGCAGTGTCCTACAGCGCGTTTGGAAACATCAATGACTTCCTGCAGGACGACATCGATCGTGACTACGAGCACGGAAACGCCATCGGCCTGATGGTTTTGGGTCGCCGCAGCTTCGGCTCTGGCAGGATCCAGCCGTTCATCAACCTTGGTGCTGGACTCAACTTAACCAAGACCAACGTGCGTGATCAGGCCGGATTCCCGGAGGAGTCACGCATCGGTTTCGGCCCCATGGGCGGCTATGGCCTTGATATCCGGTTGAATGATCGGATGTCCCTCGGCATTGAGACGGGCGGATTGTGGGTCTTTCCCGATGATGCCGCCGACGGTGCCGGAAGCGACCTCGCCGACTGGCTGGGCTGGAACACGGTCAGCCTTGGCTTCGATCTGAACTCGTTCGTCCCGGTCATGATCTCTGATGTGATCTGCCCGGTTGACGTTGTCGACACCGGCTCACCGGTCACGTTCACCGGATCGGTGAACATGGACGCCACCCCGCTTGTCGATAGCTCATGGGACTTCGGCGATGGCACGACTGCCAACGGCATGACCGCCACGCATTCCTTCAGCCGCGAAGGCACGTTTAATGTGGCGTTCGCCGCGTCTAACGGTAACGGTCGTGGAATGGACTCCCGCACCTGCGTTGTGACGGTCGAAGATCCGTGTGAGGACGCAGTCATCACCTCGATGACCGCTTCCAACATGGCGCCTGACACCCGCTCGAACGTCTCCTTCTCTGCCAACACGAGCGGCACCGCTCCTGTCAGCTACAGCTGGAGCTTCGGCGATGGCAGCTCTTCATCGAGCTCCAACCCGTCCCACACCTACTCCGAGGCCGGCACCTACACGGTGACGCTCGAAGTGACCAACTGTGGCGGTACGGTCAGCCGCACGATGACGATTGTCGTTGCGCCTTACGAGGCAGCCATCTGCCGCGAGATCGAAGAGATGAACAGTGTGTTCTTCGCCCGCAACTCGTCTACCCTCACCGAGGCTGGACGTGCAGCGCTGCAAGACAACCTGGAGATTCTACTTGAGTGCCCGAACCTCAACTCTCGCGTTGAAGGATGGGCCGCACCAGGCGAGCGTCGTCCGCAGCAGCTTTCTGAGGACCGTGCCCGAGCGGTCGAGCAGTTCTACATCGACAATGGTGTCGCTGCGAGCCGCTTGGTAACCGCCGGAATGGGCCGCGCCCAGGGCCTCACCTCCAAGAAGGAGGGTCTCGAAGGCTTCCGCCGCGCAGACACGATCCCCGTCCGGATGTAAGGACTCTTCCCTTAGGGGAAACGAGAAGGGCGGGGCGGCGGGGTGAGGGCCC